>NZ_JBEZLW010000022.1:0-110660 GCF_040652395.1 Streptomyces sp. NPDC048269 | reverse complement strand
GCCCCACATATACTCTATCTTATCGGCGCCCCCCCCCCCCCCCCCGAGCCCCGTCGCTCTCTCGCCTGCGCCGGCGGGGGGGGCGCGCCCCCGCCTGGCCCCCCCCCACCGCCCCAAACGGCCTGGCACGCCTTCAGATCAGCCGCCGACCTGTTCGACCATGGCGTCGATGCCTTCGTTGTCCTCCAGCCCGAGCGACGCCGCCGTGTCAGTGGGAGCGAGCCGATCCCCATCGGCCAGGAACCGCACGCTCGAAACGGCCTTGCCCGTTTTCGTGTAATACGCATCCATCAGCTTCTTCATAGGGATGTCTGGGGGTGACGTTGCGACCGCCCGGTGGAGCCGATGCTGGCGCAGGCCGTGGAGTCGGTGCCGGGCCCCGGTGTGCCGGGCTGGACGTCACGGTCGAGGACGTGCCGCGGTTCAGGGTGGCCGCAGCGCCGGCCGAGCGGCGGGAGCGGTGCCCCGACCCGTCTGTGTCACCGTCAGGGTCGGTGCGGCGCCCGACCGTGCATGATCGGTTCGGTGAACTCGCTCGCCCGGCAGGAGGTAGGTGATGAGCTACCTGCGCCCCTGAACCCCACGCCTTATAGCGACCGAGGACAGGCGCGAGGGGTGAGAGAGCCCAGGGGCCTCCTGGCGACAGGAATGCGCTACTGGTCCTCGCTTGGCGTGTCGAAGGATCGCCCCCGCCCTGTCCCGTGCGGGCACACCCCGTCGATGGTCTACCTTGACGCGCTGGACACCGCCCCGTTCGAGCCGCCGGCCACGGGAGCCTCACCACACCGTGTGGTCACGGCCCTGGACCCCGGCATGCTCGCACTCGCCGCCGAACGATCTTGGGGCGCAAACCCGTTGGGCATGCCGGTCGAACCACCCGCAACTCCAGAGCAGTGCTCGGGCCCACCGGGCTCCTGGCCGTCACGCAGCTGTGCGTGCTAGGGCGTGTATCGAAAGTGCCTGGTGAGGATGACGGAGAGCCCTTTTGTGATCAAGAATGATTGGATGGTCATGCTTGAGACTCCCCGTTTGATCCTGCGTCGCTGGCGCGAGGAAGACGTTGCGCCCATGGCTGCCGTCAATGCCGACCCCGAGGTCATGCGGTGGATCCGTGACGGCGGCGTCCTTGACGAACAGCAGACTCGCGGCCGGGTCCAGGCGTGGGAGAGCGAGTGGGAGTCACAGGGCTTCGGCCTGTTCGCCGTGGAGATCCGGTCCACTGGCGAGCTGGCCGGGTTCACCGGCCTTTCGGTGCCCAACTACTTGCCGGAGGTACTGCCGGCGGTTGAGGTCGGCTGGCGGCTGGGACGTTCCCACTGGGGGCAGGGCTTGGCCACCGAGGCCGCTGCGGCCGCTGTACGGTTCGGGTTCGAAGAGCGAGAGCTGGAGCGGATCGTCAGCATCGCTCAAGTGGGCAACGACGCCTCCGAACGGATCATGACCAAACTGGGGATGCATCCGGTCCGTGAGACCGTCAATCCCGCCGGTGGTCGGCGAGTACGGGTGTTCGAGTTGTCGTCGGACCAGTACGTCACAACCACTCGTTGATAGCCGCTACGAGGACGGTCGCCTCGTAGCGGACCGCGAGTTTGTCGAAGCGGGTGGCCACAGCTCGGTGCCTTTTGAGTCGGTTGATTCCACACTCGACCGCATGCCGAGCCTTGTAGTCCTCGGCGTCGAATCTGGGCGGCCGGCCACCGAGAGCGCCCAGCTTCTTGCGGTTACGTGCCTGGTCGGCCTTGTCCGGGATGGTGCAACGGATGCCGCGTCGGCGCAGGTAGGCGCGGTTCCTGCGGGAGGCGTACGCCTTGTCAGCCCTCACGCGATTGGGACGGACACGTGGCCGGCCGGGCCCGATGTGGGGCACGCGTACCTTCTCCAGCACGCGTTCGAACTGCGGCGAGTCACCGCGCTGCCCAGCCGTGATCACGATCGACGTAGGCCTCTGGCCCTGTTCGACGGCCAGGTGCAACTTAGTTGTGAACCCGCCGCGCGAGCGTCCCAGCCCGTGATCTCCGGGCTCGGTGAAGACACCTCCGGTGGTTCCTTTTGCAGGTCACCCCGCTTGCGGGCGCCGGCCGCATGCTGGTGAGCGCGGCACACCGTGGAGTCGACGCTCAGGTCCCAATTGACCGCACCCTTCGCGTCGGCCAGGGACTGGAGCCGGGTAAGGACCCGGTGCCAGGTGTCATCCCGCTGCCAACGGCGGAAGAGGTCGTAGATCCGGCCCCACGGCCCGTACTCGACTGGCACGTCCCGCCACGGCACGCCGGTACGGACCCGGAACCTTATACCGTCGATCAGCTGCCGCCGGGGCCAGACGGGCGGCCGCCCCGCCTTCATCCCCTTCGGCAACCACGGCTCCAACACCGCCCACTGTTCATCCGTGAGATCTCCCCGACCCATGAACCGTGATCATCCACAGCTCAAGATCCACTTTCGATACACGGCCTAGGTCCGGACCGCTCGCACACCGCCGCGCTGGCTCGCGCACACACCGCCCAGGCCAAGGCGACCACCACCCCTACGACCCACGCCCGGCCCACGCCCGGCCCACGCCCGGCCCACGCCCGGCCCACGCCCGGCCCACGCCCGACCCACGCCTCACGGCGCCGGGCGACCGGCGAGCCGGCTCGATGGCGAGACGGACTGCCTCAGGTTCCGGACAACGGCTGGAAGTACGCGCACCGATCACCCCGGCCAACGATTGCGCCTCGGCCCGGTAGCGGCCGCGGTGATCTACGGCGGGTGCGCCGATCGCCCGGCCTGGGCAGCGGTGCGACGGCCGGTAACTTCTCGGCGACATGGTTGATGAACTGGCGGGTGTGCTCCGGGCTTAGGCACTGGGCCTTGAAGGGCACGAAGTCCAGGCGCCGCCCCACCACGGAAACGGTGGCCGCTCTGCCGGGTCAGCCGACGGTCGCAGCCAGGCGCTGCACGCCGGCCGGGGCTGGGCAGCCGGGAGCTGTCGGAGCGAGCGCCTGGGCTGCCTCGGCGGCATGCTCCGATGGGGGACGGGGGTAGCCGGACCATACCCCTCGCTCCCTGTCGCGTCGCTGTGTGCGGCGTGAGGCAGGCACCGCGCGCGCGGTTTTCCGGGCGGGGTCTGCAGTCGTTGGGGCGGGTGTTGGCCGTCGGCGTGGCGTGGGAGAAAGAATCGATTCGGCCAACTTGCCCTGCTCTAGCCTCATCTTGGGCGTTTGCCCTGAGTATCGGATGAGGGGCTGTCATGACCGCGAGGAGCCGGCACTGCAAGACGTGTCGACCGGCGTGGAAGACGGGGACAGGCATGGAGACCGGGTCCTGTACTGGCGGTCGCCGCAGCCGATCGCTGCCAGCCGCTCCCGGCTTGGACGGGAACGCGCCCCTGGTGCCCACCGCACGGCCTACCCCTCCGCCACTGCCCGCCGGGCCGCCTTCGACATGACCAGCCACACACGAAGGAGTCGTCGCACTATGTCCACGCCAGTTGTCAATATCTGGGACGCCCGTACCCCGGGAGCCCGCTCCACCACCGCGAAAGCACCCACGAGCGACGCGACCTGGAGGCTCGAGGGGCTCCGGGCTCAGGGGACCGCCTGGGTGTACTACAGCTCACCGGACCAGAAGCACCTCAGGCGGCCGGTGATCCTGGCCGACGGCTTCTCCATGGGCGCCAGCAGCCTCGACATGCTGTGGGACGGCCTGGAGAACGGGCAGTACCCGTTCGTGTCCAAGCTGCGCGAGCAGGGCTTCGACGTGATCCTCCTCGGATTCGACGAGCGTTCCGCGTCCATCCTCGACAACGCCGAGCTCGCGATCGCCTGCATCCGCAAGGCGATCGCCGAGCGCGAAGGCTCGGCCAAGCTGACGGTGGGCGGCTTCAGCATGGGAGGACTGGTCACCCGCTACGCCCTGGCCAAGATGGAGACCAACAAGGAGGAGCACGAGACCTCCACCTACCTCTCCTACGACACCCCGCACCGCGGCGCGTGGCTGCCCATCGCCGTCCAGGCGTTCGCACACTTCGTGAAGGACAACTGGGGCGACACCCCCAACTACGGCGAGCACCTCAGCCGCTTCTCCCACATGGTCAACAGCCCGGCCGCGCGCCAGCTGCTGCGCTGGCACATCGCCACCGTCGGCGCCGAGGCAGGCGAGGACCAGGAGCGCACCGACTTCCTGGAGGCCCTGGAGCGGGTGGGAACCTGGCCCCAGCGCCCCCGCCTGCTCGGTGTCGCCAACGGAGTGGGCACCGGAGTCGGCAACGGCATCCCCGCCGGCACGCCCGCGATGATCAGCCACGGTGAACACCTGGGCGGCACCCACCTCGACACCCAGGCGGAGGGAAGCCCCGTCGTCGCCCAGCTGTGCAAGGCGGGCGACCGCCCGATCGACGTCTCCACCCGTGCAATCCCCGACATCGACGGCGCCCCGGGCGGCCTGTTCCCCGAAGCCGCCCTGTTGCCGGGCCGCCCCGCCAACTTCGGGACCGCCGCCATGCTGGTCGAGCTCCTCGAGGGCCAGGCACCGGAGCTGGTGTACAACGCCACCACGTTCGTGCCTACCGTCAGCGCTGTGGCGACGGGCGACATCGACAACCGCGACACGCTGTACAGCAAGGTCGACCGGGACTCCAGCGAGCTCCACGACTTCGCGTGTGCCGGCGACAATCAAGGGCACACCGTCATGACCGAAGAACTGGGCCAGTGGATCGTGGACCAGCTCCGCTGAGCAACCACCAGTAGGGGCGTCTCCCATCGGGGTGCGGAGACACCAGCAGGCCCCGGGGCCAGCCCCGGGGCCTGTCTCCATTTTCGATGGCGAATTGCTGGTGTGGGATGCCGAGGCCGGGCAGCTCAGCTTCGAGGGGTTACAGCGCCCGCAGCCCGCAGTCGTACCGCCCCCGGGCTGACGGCCCGCTGGCCGGCCTGCTTCGTGGCGTTCGACGTCCTTCAGGCCGACGGCGTCGAGCCCTCACCCTGCCCTACCGGGAGCGCCGCCGACGACTGAAGGTGCTTTTCACGGCCCGGGCTCTGACGGCGGCCCCGTGGACGCTTCGCTCCGGTTCAAGCGGCTGCGCCTGGACCTCACGGCCGAGGATGTACCCCGGTTCGGCCAGGGTCCGGTCGCGGCGTCGGGCTGACCGGCGCATCCTGCTGCCGGTCTCATCGTTTGGCTGGGCATGAAGATCCTTGCTTCCTGGTCGGCCCGGTCGTCCGGTGCCCGTTCGCCGGGGGGCGGGGACTCTCGCTCCCGCCTGGTCGTCCATGTGCCGTAGAGCGCTGCGAGGGCGGCGGCGATCACATCCAGCCATTCACCTGCCGCATCAGGGCGGTGGTCCAGAGGATCGGGGTTGGTGCCGCACACGCTGGAGGCACGAGTGCAGCCACGGTCCTTGCAATTGCCCACTCCCGCTTGATCTCTTCTCCTGGTGACCACGACCTCGCCGAACCTGGAACTGCCGCCCTGGCCGCACTGCGCCGTCGGAGCAAGCCCGGAGGATCCCGTGGGCTGTCGTGGCCTCATCGTCGACCCGCACGACGCCTGCCTGACCCACCTGCCGGAAGCCTTCCGCGCGACGTACCTGGCCGGCCTGGCCCCCGACACCGAGATCAATCACTCCGGCACGACCTTCACCGGTGATCTGCTGCATCGGCTGCTCCACGCGCTCAGAGACCCGCGCAGGGGGCATCTGTCGGTCAGTCATGCTCGCTTCGAAGCCGCCACGTTCTCCGATACAGCAGACTTCGGCGGAGTGGCCTTCACGGACGTGTGGTTCGACGGAGCGATGTTCTGCGGCGATGCTGTCTTCCGCGGGGCGTCGTTCGCCGGGAACGCCGGGTTTAGGAAGGCGACGTTCGCAGGAAGCGCCGGCCGACGCTGCGTTCGTCGGGGCGGCTTTCTCCGGTGACGCCTGGTTCGGTGCGGCGGCTTTCTTCCATAACGCCCACTTCGACCGTGTTACGTTCGCCGAAGCCAGCTTCCGTGGTGCCGTGTTTTCCGGGAACGCGGGGTTCAGCAGGGCGGCGTTTTCCGGCAGGGCTCTCTTCGACGAGGCGGTGTTCTCCGGAGGGGTTAGTTTGCGCGAGGCGGTGTTCTCCGGTGAGGCCGGGTTCGGCGGAGCCCGGTTCGTCGGTGACGCCTGGTTCGGCGTGGTGACGTTCGCCGGCAGCGCCTGGTTCAGCTCGGCGACACTCGCCGGAAGCGCCCGCTTCGACGCTACGAGGTTCTCCGGCGAGGCCGCCTTCCACAGGACGGCGTTCACCGGCGGCGCCCGCTTCGCCGGGGCGGTGTTCTCCAACAGCGCCGATTTCGGCGGGGCGGTGTTCTCCGGTGACGGCCTCGGGGACCAACGGAACAGTGGTTGGCGGTAGCGCCGCTTCCGGTTCGCGCGTCTCACAAACGAACATCTGTGAGAGTTCTGCGAGACCCCCCGGAGCGATCACGTTTCCGCAGGTCGCCGTTCGCGAAAGTCCTCTCGAAACCCGCGCGTTGTGCGAGGCACTTCTGAGAGACTCCGGCTATGGATCTCACGCCCGATCAGGCCGCATTGGCGGTAGAACGTCACGACTGCCCGAACTGTGACGCGCCCGCCGGCAGCGCCTGCCGCACCCGGGGCGGGAAGACCGCCGCGAAATACCACACCCCGCGCTTCGTCCTCGTCCCCGCGCTCCGGGAGGAGCTGGAGATCCCCGTCCCCGCCGACCGGCACCCGGGCCGCGCTTGGAAACCGGGCCCCGCGCTCGCAGTGGTGCCCGCGCCCCGCACCGAGCGCCCGGTCCGGATCGGGTACGCCCGCACCTCGACCGCGCGGCAGGAGCTGGCGAGCCAGCTCGAAGCCCTCCACCGGGCGGAGTGCCACAAGGTCTTCAAGGAGCAGATCAGCACCCGCATCAAGGTGCGGCCCGAGCTGGAGAAGGCGCTCGCGCTGGCCCGCCAGTTCAAGGAAGCCGCACCCGAGACGCCGGTCATCTTCACCGTCCACGAGCTGAAGCGTCTTGCCAGGAACGCGGCCGAGCTGATGATGCTGTCCGCTGAGCTCCAGGCCGGTGGCATCCAGCTCGAACTCCTTACCGGTCCGCTCACCGGGATCTACGACCCCAACGGCATGGGCGCCATGTTCTTCGCCGTGCTCGCCGTCGCCGGGCAGATCGAGCGCAACTACATCCGGGAGAAGACCCTCGAAGGCCAGGTCACCGCAGCGGCCAAGGGCAACCACGGCGGACGGCCGAAGGTCATCGACGACGACATGCTCACCTTTGCCGTCGCGCTGAAGGACAAGGGCGTCCCCGTCCCGGAGATCGCCAGGAAGCTGGTCATCAAGACCGGGAAGAACGCGGGCAAGAACCCCTCGGTCGCCTCGCTCTACCGGGCATTCGCCGAAGCCGAGGCCGCCGCGACGGACGACGGCCTGCCGCTGCGGCCCAAGCCCGTCCGCATCCGACGGCCCGAGGACCCGCTCACCCCCGAGGAGATCGACCTCCGCGAACGCCTCCAGGCCGAGCCCCACCCGAACTCGGAGATCCGCAGCTAGAGCCCATGATCGTTCTCAGCGCCAACGGCTGTACCGATGTTCCCCAAGGCCGGACTCGCCCGTCTCCGGGTCCGTGCAGCACACCACGAAGAGCAGCTGCAGGGTGCGTACGCAGAGCTGCGCGAGCTTGGCGACCTGGCAGTCCAAGAAGCAGACGCCCCGCCCGTGCAGCGTCTGCAGTGGCGCATTCAGGACGGCGAACACGCGCTCAACCAGTCCGAGGTCGCGATGGCGCTGACTGAGCATCGGCTCGACAGCCTCCGAGAAGGCGCCTGACAGGCGGTCCCGGTCAGCCAAAGTCACCTATCCGTAGGTTATTTTGACTGCCTTCTATCTCAAACCGACCTATCCAGAACGAACGAAGGGGGAACATCATGAGCATCACCAGGACCGCACGTAGGACGCGGGCCAAGATCGCCGCGTCCATCGCGGCCCTGGCCGCGGGCTCACTCATACTCACCGCCTGCAGCGGAAGCAGCGACAGCGCCAGCGCCAGCAAGCTCGACGGTACCTACTACATCAAGGACGTCAACCGCACGTCCCACCTCGGCCAGCTGGTCGTCAAGGGCAACAGTGTCTCGCATCATGAGTACGACTGCGATGGTGTCTACGAGAAGCCGGACGTGACCAGCACCGGCGAGTTCAACAAGGATCAGTCCCAGATCATCTGGACGGTCGCCGGAGAGGACAGCCGCAACAAGCGGACCGGCAGCGAGTCAATCGCAACCAGCAACACCTCGATCAGCATCAGCGGTAGCGCGTACGTGCGTGACAACTCCGATGCTGGCAAGGCTCTGCTGGACGGCTTCAAGACCAAGTGCGGGAAGTAACGTCGACGTCCCGCTCGGCCGGCCAAGCAGCACAGAACCCCGTGGGCATCGCGTCCACGGGGTTCTGTCCTTCCTCGGCTGGTCAAGCCTCTGACGTCTACTCCTGAAGCTGCTGCGCCCGGTATTCCTCGATCGTCTCCGGCGGCCGGCCGTACTTCGGGGCATGCTGCTCGACGAAATCGAGCTCGGCCCATGCTGCTGGCCTCCGAATCCTCGACTGGGCGGCCACCACGACGAACACCACGCTGACGCCGATGTTGGACGGACACCACCCAGTCAGCAGCACCATCAGCACCACAGGCAGATCGTCCTCGATCGGCATGGTGACCAAAACGCCCAAGCCTGCATCATTGACCAGAATGCTCGACACGTACCCCTCGATCGTGCCGGCCAGACGCGCCAGGGTCCGCGGCTCGTCGCGATGCCGCACGGCGCGTACCATCTCGCCGACGAACACCACGGTGGTCACAGCTGCCACAGTGCTCAGTGCCAGCTCACGGATTCCGGTGATCCACCATCGCGCCGAGCGCCACCAGCCACGCGGGAACTCGCCGCGAAGCCTTGATCCGAGCCTCATGCTCCCCTCCTTCTCACGCGCCTCAAAGGACGACGCACCCGGTGAGGTTGATCGTTCTCACCGGGTGCGTCAGGCCTCCACGCTCGCCCTCGATCGGACGATCAGTCCTCCTCGCGCCGGCCTCGGCGGAGGCCACCGGCCGGCCGCTGCTGCGGCTCCGGGGTCTCCAAGCTCTGAGGGGTCGGATCGGCAATCCGGCGCGGACGCGGAACCGGAGCCTGCCGCGGCGAAGGAGCCGGTGCAGGAGCCGGCGGCCGCGGAGCATGAGCCCGCGGGGAAGGCGTCTGGCGCGGCGTCGACGTCGACGCCTGGATCGAACCCGGCTGACGCGCTGCCTGCGTCCGAGCCGGAGTCCGCGCACCAGGCGCAGCCGGAGTCTGACCCACAGCCGGAGCGCCGGCTCCTGGCTGCCTCGGAGCCGAGGCGCCGTCGCGGCGGGCGTTGATGACGGACAGCAGCCGGTCACGGTTCGCCTGCGCCTCGGCCTGCTCCTGCCGTGCCCGGGACCGGATGGGGGTCTGGGCCTGAGCCGGGGCAGGGGTGCCCTGAGCGGAGCGCGTCGGACGCGTGCTCGGCGCACCCGACTGCGTCGGAGCAGGAGCCGGGGCAGGCACAGCGTCGCTGCTGAAGCGCTGCGGTGCAGCCTGCTGGTTGCTGCCCTGTTGGCTCTGCGCACCCTGGGAACCCGTGCCGAACTGCGTCGGTCCCGTCTGACCGGCGACAGTCTTACGGTCGCCGCTGGTGGTCACAGAGTCGGTGCTACCCACACTGTTCTGGCCCTGAGCCCCACGGCGAGAGCTGACGGATCCGTGGACGAGGCCAGAACCTCACCGGCGATGACCTTGTTGCCGTCCGAGGTGTACCCGAGGATCGACAGGCCGCCCTGGTTGCTCAGACCCTGCGCAGTCTGCTTGTCCGAGCGCGAGCTGCCCGCTCCACCACTCGTCAGCTGCAGCGGACTACCCTTGTCGTCGGGTCCTTCGCTACCGGGCGCGCTCTGAGCACCGGCGGGACCACTGCCGACCGGCAGAGCCTTGACGTCGTCACTGCCGCCGCCGGAGCCACCACCACCAGGGCCACCATCCAGCGCCGGGCTGTCCGGGCCATCCGGTCCGTCCTGGCCGTCATCCCCGAGGGCCAGCGGCTGCTGACCAGCGGTCAGTGTCATGGCGTCACCGTTCGTGCCGCCGGCGTTCGTCGACGCCGTCTTGCCCGCGGGCTTGCCCGTGCTCGGGGACGCCGGACCGCTGGTCTTGCTGTTGAACCCGTTGGCGAGCTTGTTGCCCATGGCCATACCGCCCCAGCCCCTGCACCCGCGGCCAGAGCAGGCATCAGCCCGCCCTTGTCCGGCTTCGGCACGGTGTTCGTCTCGAGGAACTTGTCCACGAGCTTGGTGACCACCTCGTCCATCGCCTGCAACACAGCCTTGCGCACCCGTAGCAGGGCGAAGGTGATGCCCATGATCACCAGCGAGGAGATCAGGGTCAGGATCACTACGATGATCCCGCCGAGCGCAGCGCTGCCCCACAAGCCGCTCGGGCTCGTGAAGCTCGACACGGGTCCAGCCATGATGTCCGGGACCGAGATCAGGAACTCCGAGACGAACTGGTAGATGAACAGCGTGAGGAGGACCTCCAGGATCAGCGCCATGGAGTAGACGATCACTTTGGCGATCGCCTGCATCGCGCCCAGCGTCGCGAACGGCACGGCGGCCACCAAGCCGAAGATCCGCTTAACCGAGCCAGCCAGCATGCCGATGGCGTACCAGAAGCCAAGCAGGACGATGGAGCCCAGGACCGTGGCCGCGTTGCTCCAGTACATGAACTTCGCCGGCCCCGTACCCACCTGGCTGACGGCCATGTGGCTCTCGCGGGTGAACCCGCTGGTGGCGTTGTTCGACGAGTACATGGTCAGCGAACTGGGGCTGAACCCGGTGTTGAGGTAGTTGTACGCCGTCAGCGGGGACAGGTTGCACGAGGAGGGCGTCTTGCCCACCGTAAAGCCACAGCCCGCAGGAGCAGATCCAAGGCCAACTGGCGACGCCAGGGTCCTACCCCTCGTCGTCCTCGTCGAGCTCGATCGCATCCGGGTCGCGTAGCGGCCGTAAGCCGCCGCCAGCCGGGGTGGAGACGGTGAAGCTGTAGCGGCCGAGAACGTTGAGGTTCTTGTGCTTGAGCGGGGATAGCCGGGCGATGTCCTCGTCCTTGATCTCGTAGCCCTCGGCGCGGAGCTGGGCGACAGCGGCGTCGATGTACCGGGTGGTCCACAGGACCACGGCGTTCAGGACCAGGCCGAGCGAGCCGAGCTGGTCTTCCATCCCGTCCCGGTACGCCTGGTGGATGGTGCCTTCTTGCCGTGGCAGATGTCGCGGGCGAGCTTGTGGCGGGACTCCTGGACAGTGAGCTGCTTGTGCATCTGGCGGCGGTAGGTGTCGTCGACCGGGTCGACGACGGCGAGCAGGTGCAGGGTCTTGGCGATGCGCCCGTACTCGGCGAACGCCTGCCCCAGCGGGGTGGGGTGGCCTTCGCGGCCGAACATTCGCAGCAGGTCGTAGGCCCTCACCTGGTTGGTGACCAGGGAGCCGGCCACCCGCAGCATGTCGGGCCAGGCGGTGAGGACCTTTTTCACGTTGACCTTGTTGCGGGCCAGCGACTCCAGCGGCCCGTACCCGCCCGCCGTCTCGGCGCCAGGCATCTGGGCCTTCCAGAACCGCTGGTCTTCGAGGTCCTTGAAGCGCGGGGAGAAGCGGTAGCCGAGCATCTTGAAGATGCCGAAGACCATGTCGGAGTAGGAGGAATTGTCGGTGGCGACCATCTCCGGCTTCACTCCGCCGTCTAGGTTCAACAGGGCGTCCAGGATGAACAGGGAGTCGCGTGGGGTGCCGGGCACGACCATCTGCCCGATGTCGATGACCTGGTCGTTGATGGCGTTCAACCAGGTGATGCCCTTCTTCTTCGCGAAGTACTTGGGGCTGGGGGCAGCGTTGATGGTGCGGACGGGGACAACGAAGCGCAGGCCGTCGACGGAGGCGAGCAGTCCCTTGCCCCAGTACTGGACGATTGGCACCAGGGCCTGGGCCTCGATCAGCGCGGCGTTCGTCGCGGCGATGGCCGACCCGCTGGACACAGCGCCGCACCCTCGCTGAGGAACACCACTGGCGCGCCGGCACCGGTTCAACCGGCTGGACACCTGCGTCTTCAGGGATGTTTCGCCAACAGCCTGCTTCTCTCGCCCCCGTGTACCGCCAGCTGCGTAAGTCCTTCGAGGACGCCAAGAACGAGCCGGACGCGGCAGACTTCTACTACGGTGAGATGGAGATGCGCCGCCACGACGGCGACCGCCCCCGCCCCGAGCACGCGCTGCTCACGCTCTACTGGGCCGTATCCGGCTACGGTCTACGCGCATCCAGGGCCCTTGCATGGCTCCTGGGAGCCATGACCGTTACCGTCCTGATCATGATGCTGTGGGGCATCCCCCCGGATGACCCACAGGCCGTGACAACCGGACACCTGACCGGACAGCACATCTCACTGACCACGGAAAACCCCACCCCCGTGAACCCTTCCGGCCCGCTACGCTCCCGACTGACCTCCCAGCGCTGGGAGAAGTCCCTGCGGATCGTCGTGAACTCGGTCGTCTTCCGCTCCTCCGGCCAGAACCTCACCACAACGGGCACCTACACCGAGATGGCATCCCGCCTGACCGAACCCGCGCTGCTGGCCCTTGCGGTGCTTGCCGTGCGCGGACGAGTCAAGCGGTAGGAAGCGTCGGCGGAGGGGCATTCAAAGGCGAAAGAAGGGATGGCTGTCACCGGTGATGCGGATCTCGAATTTTGGCTCTGACCGGAGTTCCGTGAAGCCGGGATCAACGGAGTGGGCCACGACTGGCCGTCAGGTGTCATGGCCAGCCAGCCAGCCAGCCAGCCAGCCAGCCAGTACGTAGTCGCAGTACTCGTCGCCTGCTACGGACTGGTCTACCCAGCGTTCGCGTGCTGCTCCAGTTTGGGCCTCGGCAGCGTCCAAGGCGGCGAGGGGATCGTTCGTGGTTGCCAAGAGGAGGCCGAAGTCCTCTTCCTCGTCCTGAAGCAGCGGTGGCAGCGAATCCATGTCGCCAGTCAGGGGTTCGCAGTCGAGTGCACGTGCAGATAGACCTCGCAGTAGGTCCCTTGGACCGGGTGTATCGCGACCCAGTGGATCCCCAGTCTCTCGGCCGACAGTTGAATACGCGAGCCCACCAGCACCGGGGATCCAGAACGGCGCCGGCCCCCTGCCCCGCGCTGTGGCGGGACGGGGGGCCGGTGTCACGCGAGAGCCGTGGCTCAGCCTGCCTGGACGAACGTACGGCCGGTACGGGACCCGTCGGAGCAGGAACGCTTCTCCGCAGCGGTCATCTTGCGGCTCTTGACCACCACCGCATTGGTCTTGCCGTCGGTGCCGTTCTTGGCCGGACCCGTGATGGTGTCCTGGAAGAACCAGAAGTAGTGCCCCCACTTGGGGCTGTCGTAGTGGGTCTGCCAGGTGCCGGAGACCCTCTGCATCACCTGGGCGCGCGAGATCCAACCCACCTCGCCGGGCTTGACCGTCATGTTGAGCGAGCTGCTCTCCGAATGGGTGCTCGACCAACTGTGGCTGTAACTCGCCGTTATGCTCAGGTCAACGATGCCCGCGATCTTGCCGCCCGCAGTGACGGAGACGCCCAACGAGTCGGTGGAACCCACCGTGTCGTCCCAGGTCATCGTCTGGGTGGAGTCGGACGAACTGCAGTTGTACAGCGAATCCGACACCTGTCGGAGCTCACCAAGGTACGCCTCTTCGAGCTTGGGCGAGTTGAACGTGCACTTGCCTTCGCCCGAACCGCAGTCCGCCATGAGCTGCTGTCGTGTCGGCTGGTCGGCGGCGGACGCCGGAAGGGCCGTCGCCGCAGCGACGGCGCAGGCCGCCACCGTCATGGTCAGCGCGCGGGCTACGCAGCGCCTGACGCGGGTTGTTGTCATCGTGGTACCTCTCACCGTGCCGGGGGGTCGGTGAACGGCCGTACGACGGAGGCGATTTCGAGCGCCACCAGCAGCACGAACGATCACCGCCTGTTGCTACTGAGATTTTCTCGGCCGGTCCGAGGGGTACGGCGCGAATGAGTCAACCCGCGGCACGAGTTCAGTGCTGTTCGACGCGGCTTGGAGCCGGGCGGAGCACCGCGACCTCCGGGCCGAAGGACCCTACGAGCCGCCCACCGGGCGCAGCCCCGAGCGCGCCCACCGGAAGCGGGAACAGGTACGTGTCCTCAACGGTGCGTCCGGTGACCAGGTCCACGAAATGCAAGCTCTGGCCTTGGGCGGTTGCCACCACCGGCCGACCGTTCCTGACGGTGATGGCCATGGTCCCGTTCGGGTCCATGTCACAGGTCGCGCCACCGATCTGCATCATGGTGGCGTGAGGAGGCGGCGTCGATGAGGGCGGCGATGAACATGCGTGGCCCGGGCGGCACGGTGGAGCGACAGTTCGTGCCGGAACCGTCCACAACCTTCTCCCGGGTCTGCTCACGCAGCAGGGCCGCCGCGGTGGGCGCTGCTGCTCGGGCCTGACCCGCGCCACAGACCGGCGTCGTACGCAGCGGCCGAGTGCCGCCGTCGGCGGATGACGACAGCCTTCCACGCGATCAGCGGGCCGCCACCGTCGGTCGCGAAGAGCGGCCCCAGCCAAGGGCGTCTCACCAGTCGCCGAGGCGGCGGCTGAATTGGCCGTCTACGGGCAGGGGCCCGCCTGCCCCGCGCCGCCGGCCGCCCGGCTCTTCGGTGGCCTGGATAATGGGCCGCCCTAGCTGTCCCGGCGGGGTCGAGCCATCGACTCGGCATAAGGGGGTCTGCTGTAGAGCCTTGCAGCGGTCGCAGGGGGGCTTCCTCCGGCCCCGTACCGACAACACGGCTGGTGTGTTGACTGCACCGACGACGATCAGTTCCACTCTGCCCTGCCCGGCCGGAGTCCGGCGGCAGATCAGTCGGTGGGGCCTTCGAGGAAGTGACGGAGGTCGGGGGCAAAGGATGCCATCTGCTCAACTTGATCACAGCCCGCCGACGGGTCCCGCGGCGCCACCGCGTACACACCCATTGGGGACGGCACCACTGGTCCGATCCGCTGACGCCTCCGCGAGGCGTCCCACCACCTGTGATCCCGATCCCCACGATGGCCGAGGTAGCCCGGAACGGGACCCACCGGCATCGTGCGATCCGGTTTCGAGAAAGAGCGGCCTTACATGAGCCCCGAGCACAAGACCAGTACACCCCTTGGACCCCTGCCCAGACGCAGCAGCTGGCTGACTGGCGGCACCCTCGCCTCGCTTGCCCTGGTACTCACGGGAATCGCCGGCCCCGCCGTCGCCACCGCCCAAACCATCCAGGCCACCGAAGCAGTCCGCACAGCGAGCCCCACAGGAGGAGGCGACGAATGCCGGCCGGATCACAACCGGCCCGATGACTACTGGCCCCGGACAGTGGCCGGCGAGGACGACGACCACGAGTGCCAGCCGGGCGCCACCGGTCCGACGGGCGCCACCGGCCCCCAGGGTGAGCCCGGTGCAACGGGCCCTACCGGTCCAGCCGGCGCTACCGGCACCCAAGGTGAGCCCGGTACCCCGGGCGCCACCGGAGCCACGGGCGCCACCGGAGCAACAGGCGCCACCGGCGCTACCGGCGCCACCGGCACCCAAGGTGAGCCCGGTACCCCAGGCGCCACCGGAGCAACAGGCGCCACCGGCGCTACCGGCACCCAAGGTGAGCCCGGTACCCCAGGAGCCACCGGAGCCACGGGCGCCACCGGAGCCACGGGCGCCACGGGCGCGACCGGCGCCACGGGCGCCACGGGCGCGACCGGCGTGACGGGCGGCAGCGGCCCTATCAGCACCCACGAGGTAATCGGCAACTTCACAACGACACCGGCGGGCAATTTCGGGACGGCTACTGTCACGTGTCCGCCCGGCGAGACCGCGATCAGCGGCGGTTTCTTCCTGTCCGGGAGCGTCTTTCCCTTGCGGTCTGAGCGGACCACCGTCAACACGCCCGGCGACACCTGGCTAGTCGACTACCAGAACACCAACACGATCGCCGCCGGCGGCGCCGCCACCGTGATTTGCTCACCCGACGCGACAGGGAGCTAGCCTCCGCCCCCGGTCGAGCCCGGCCGCGCCAAGCGGGCGCTGAGCACCGCTGAGGAGCCGGGGCCCTCTCCGCGCGCCGGCCTTCCTGCCCGACGCCCACGTGGCTGATCGAGCGGGGGGTCGGAGCGGGCCGGCTGCCGGTCCGCCCGCACGCCGGGGACTGCTGGGACACTGGTCGAACAGCAGATTCGAAGACGCGGGGGCTAGCCAGCGCCCATGCTGCCGAACCCAGGACCCGGAGCAGCCCGAGCCGCTCACGGTCCCGCATCGCGAACTTGGCCACCGCCACCTTGCTGCTGCGCCCCAGGGCCTGGCGCAGCAGCTCGTACGGCTTGGCGGCGACGCCCTCGGCGGCCAGGTAGTGGGAGGCGCCGATCTGGATCGGGCCGATGGACGAGGCCGGGACGAACGCCACGATCTCGATCGCCTTCGCCATGGGCAGCGGCAACGCGTCCAAGTCTTCATCACTGACCGGGACGATCGTGCCGACCGCGGTCTCATAGCCCCCGGGGTGACCTCACTCTGGTCCAGCTCACGGCCGTCCAGCCTAGGTCAGCCCCGAACCCCGTGTCATTGGTGCAGAGAAGGTGGCAGCGGGCGCACGGCGCTCGGTCTGCGACGGGGGCCGGGCAGGCCGCCGCTGACGGCCCCGGACCGCGCGACGGTGTCGCCGGGTATGCCCTGGCGGCCGTCGCGGCCGCCTGGCCGCGGAGGAGCAGCCATGCTTGGCCGGCGACTGCCACTGCGGCAACTCTTGGGCTGCCCGCTCATACCTGGGTCGGGGTGCCGGTGGTGGACACGGGCCCGGCCGGCCGGCTGCGCGCGGTGGCCGTGGCCGTGCCCTTGAAGGGGAACAGGTTGCCGGAGGTGTCCCGGGCGAGCAGGTCGGCCCGCCCGTCGCCGGAGTAGTCGCCCGCGCCGACGAGCGCGTCGTAGCCGTTCCAGCCGGTGCTGACCTTGATGCGCGCGCCGAGCTTGGTGTACAGCGCACCGTCGCCGGGGTGGAGCCACAGAGTGCCGCCGGAGTTCGCGGCTGAGCAGGTCGTCCTTGCCGTCGCCGGTGAGGTCACCTGGGCCGACCATCATGGTGTAGTTCCTCGTCGTGCTGACCCGCCGGCCGCGGATGTACAGATCACTGCCGATGTTCCGCACGTAGCTCGCGTGGTTGTGGTTGTTGAGCGTGGTGGCGTACGTGTTCCGGGATCTGGGCGTCTCGGTGCCGGCCGCGACCGGCGGCATCAGGTAGTAGCCGTTGGCCAGGGCGCTGTACTTGGCGAGGGTGTTGTTCGCTTCGGTGGCGAGGTTCTGTGCCTTGCCGTAGAGCTGCGTGGTGCCGGCGCCGACCATGAACTTGTTCCGTTCCCACCCGCTGCCGTAGTAGGTGGGGGCGGCGAACTTGCCGCCGCCGATCGACTTGTAGAAGTACTGCTTGCCGTCGCGGCTGCGACCGATCAGGTCGCTCATACCGTCGCCGTCGCCGTCGAGGTCGTCCGGGCCGCTGATCACGTTGTACGTGTTCCAGCCGGTGCCGACCTTGACGCGGGCCTTGAGCGGGGCGGTGGCGCTGCCGGCCCCCTTGTGGAACCACAGCTCGCCGCTCAGCGTACGGGTGAGGACGTCGCCGAGGCCGTCGCCGTCGACGTCGCCGACCAGCTGGTCGCACATCCCCCAGCCGGAGCCGACCTTGACCCGCGTGTTGAAGGGTTTGCTGACGCTGCCGGTGCCGGTGTACAGCCACAGGTAGCCGGCGTGGTCGCGGACCAGCAGGTCGGGGTGGCGGTCCCCGGTGAGGTCGCCGGTGGCCATGACGCGGTTGTAGATCTGCCAGCCGCGGCGTGCCGCGGTTTGCCGGCGGTCACCCGCGCCGACTCCGTGGCGCGGCCGGTCAGGACGACGCTCGGGTACTGGCGGTCGTTGCGCGGTGCGGCCGCGGAGACCGGCTCCGCGGTGGTGTGTGCCGCCCGCCTCCACCACCACACCCACGGCGACGCATGCCGAACACCCCACGCCACAGACGACTCTCTGATGCCCGAGCGACCGGTCCACCGATCGGGCCCCGGCTGGCGCTGCGGGGTGGCGGTGCTCGGCGGCGTGAAGCAGGACGGCTAGTTGTGCGCAGTAGCCGCACGCTCGTTCGGCTGGGTGCAGAAGCCCAGAACCCGGGCTACCGCGGCCCTGAGGTTGATGCCCCTATGGATGTCAACCGGCGTTCTCGGGGCGTCCTGGCTGGCCGGCCGGAGTGCTCGGGGAACGATGAGCCGGTAGATCTCTCGTGCGACATAGCGTTTGAGACGTCGCCGCAGGTAGTCGCGGGACCGGTCGTCCCAGCGCAGACGACTGAGGACGATGCGGTAGAGGGCAGCGTTGGCCTGACGGTCACCACCGCGGTTCAGCCTGCGCCGCTGGGTCTTGCCAGAGGACGCCTCGACCGGACTGGTGCCACATAAGGCCGCGAAGGACGCCTCGCTCGCGAGCCGCTCCGGGTTGTCGCCGGCCGAGATGAGAAGGGCTGCGGCGCTGTCCGGACCGACACCACGAACGTCGAGCAAGCCCGGCGTACTGACTTCGACGGCCTCGGCTATCCGCTCGTTGAGATCGTCGATCTCCTCGGTCAGGTGCTGGATCCGGCGGGCCAGCAAACCGGTGGCCGTCGCCGGGCTGGGGGCGGTCAAGACTGTGACGGTGCCTGTCGCGAAGGCCCCTATCGGGACACGTCCCCTGCCCGGCGCCAGCAAGTACCGCCCCAAGCAGTGGCCGACAGATCAAACTCAAGGCACCAGGGCCAGTCGTAGCGCGAGTCAGGCCACCGCTCGGAGCGGCACCCGAACATCCTCACAGTCGTAGCGGACCTTCCCGGTCGGCACCCCTCTGATATGCGGGTCTCGATGTCGAGCCACTGGTCGTGCCGACCGGGGTGAAGTGTCCGGTCTCATGTGACCCGCTCGGATGTGATCAATGTTGGGCTGCCCGCCGAGAGGTGTCGGTGAAAGCTGTTTTTCGCAGCCCGAGGAAGCATTGTCAGTGGCCGAGGAGACACTGGTCTCATGAAGACCTCCTCGCCCAGCGCATCCTGTTCAGCCGAGCCTTCCCTGACGTGGGTCGAGTCGATGGGCGGTCCGCTGATAGCCATACCCGTTTCCGCATTGGACGGCTGGTGGGGTTGCACGGAGTCGGGGATGGTCATAAGTGACGGGGATGTTCGGGACGATTACGACCGCGCCTGTGACGTGGAGGGTCTGGCCGGAGTGATTGCTGTTGGCGAGGAAGGTCGGCGAGGGCTCGTCCTGGCAGACGAACCGGCCAGGAGCTGCTATCTGCCGGGACACCACGCCTTCGTCCGCTGGCTCGCAGCCGACTCCGAGGCCGATCTGATCGCCGCAGCCAAGGTTGTCCTCGCCGACCCCACCACAGAGTGGGAGGAGTGCGGTGTCTGGGAGACGGACGGCCCAGCGGTGCTCATGGACTCCGTCACTGCCGGGGCTGAATTGGACGTTGAGTACCCCGACGGCGGAGGGCTGCCGGAACAGGCCCCTGTCACGATAGGGCCCGGTCGCTGGACAGTCCGCGCCATCCACACCTGGGCAAACGAGGACACCTCGGTGGGCTTGGTCCAACTTCTGCCCGTGCCCGAGAACTGACGGGAATCAGGAGGCGTCGCCGTCGAGGTGCTGGAGGAGTCCATCGAAGATTGCTCCCGCGCGACCTCATGGCGGCGCCACAGCCACATGGCCAGGCCCGTCGCCGGCGCGGAGGCAGGAGGTCGAGCCCAGGACCACCCCCAGGATCACGCCCGCGTCCTGGGTCAGCCCGTCGTCCTTGAGACAGCGAATCCGCAGGTCACTCGTCGCCGGGTGAACCTCCAAAATCTTGGGCCACCTCGCGCACGTCCGCGTCGACGTGGTCACGTGCTCTCGCACACAGCGCCCGCAAAGCAACGTGAAGCCCGAGGTGCTGCAACAGCTCTGCCATGCGCCGATAGGCATCGCCGTCATTTTCCTTTTCCAGCAGATTCCACACCGCGTTAGGAAGGACCTCTTCGGCCTCGGCGTAGGGAAGTCTTCCGAAAAGGTTGCGGACCCGGAGCGTGTCCCGATCACTCAGCGCGACGACGAGGAGCTCATCCACCAGTGCTGAGGTGAAGTCTGTGTTGAGTGACCCAATGATGAACAGGGCTTCTCGTCGCGTATCAAATCCCGCAAGAGCCACTCTGGCGGAACCCAGTACTGCTGACCGGTCCCGTCGCAGCTCAGGTAGGGATCGTTCGAATGCTTCCGCAGCACTGGCCGCATTCAGCCAGTATTGCCATTCTTTCTCAGCGTCACTCACAGGGTCACTTCCCCTTCGGTTTGGTTCCACGAAATTCCCACGGAAGTTTGGCGACTTCCGCTATGAAAGTTTCTGCCGACATGGGGCGAGTTGGGTAGATAGTGCGATGACCCCACGGCTCAGGGCCTCCTACATCCTCGCCATCTGCGTGGACCCCCAAGCCTTCTGGCATTTCATACCCTGGCGGAAGGGCGAGATATTTGCCAGTCAGTGGCGCTCTGTCGGGGTCTATATAGGCCGACGCCCCGCGAACTTTATCAGATGGTGCTTTAGGTGCATAAGGGCCGACGATTTGATCTGTTGATTCAACACCTAGATCCCTCTCCGGACGGACTGGGCGGGGGGTTGTTCTGTTACCGAAGGCGTGTAGCTTTTCCTCAACTCCCGGACCGGAGTCGGGCATGTCCTCAACTGAGTCAGGTGAATCGGCAAGGGCGGGCGCACCATGCTCTGCTGAGCCCAAGCCATCCCCCTCCGCCGGTTCTGCTCCGTCGTCTTCTCGGGCGCCATCCGTAGCCATGCCTTCGGCCGCCCTACTGCCGCGCGCGGGCTCGACAGGATGATTTGCTGTTCGCTCCTCTTGCAGGGACGGTTCCGTTAAGGAGCCGTCCTCGTCGTTCGCGCTCGCCGAAACACGGTCGGAATCGCCTCCTGCTCCGGTCTCGAAAGGCAGAACGCTGTCACTGTCACCGTCACTGCCATCGGCGCCTGAAGCCCCGGACGCCTCGTTGCGCTCATCAAACGCCAAGGCGTCCTGCTGTAGCACGGTCCCAGGCATGGCTTCTGGCACTGGTTGTGGTGCCTGATCTCCGCCCGTGAGTTCATCTTCGGAGTCGCCCGCGGCAGTCCGCCCCGCGTTGCTGTCGCCCCTACCGTCCCTTCGGGGACTGTCGGTGGCCACCACGCTGTTGAACTCTCCCTCGTCACTGCCCTCAGGGCCGTCCCCTTCGGACGCGCCGCCGTCGGGATCTGTCGACTCGTTCCGGCGCGAAGTCTCGGGGCGCTGATCCGGCGCGCGGGTGCCTGAACTCCGGTCCCCCCTCTCGCCCCTGCCCGGGGCCGCCGCGGGGCCGGACTCGGCGCCAGCGGTGGTTTCGGAGACCACTGCCCCTACGGCCGCCGTGACGGCGCCAGCCGCCTCCGCAACCGCCTTGCCCCCGGCCGTCGTGATCTTGACAGCGCCCTCAGCTGCGGCGTTCATGCCCGTATCGGCACCGGAGCCGTCCGATTCCACCGCGGGAGGGCTGCTCCCGTCGGGGTGCTCGTTCGGCTCGGAGCGGCCATCGGGGCTGTGCTCCGGGCCCTCCGGTTGCCCGGAGCTCTCGGGTTGTCCCCCTGCGCCGTCGCCCGGATGTGCGGGCCTTTGCTGCGGCGCCTCCCCGCTCGACGGGTCGGATTCGCCGGCCCGGTCCTGGCCTGGTCCGCCTTCCTCGGCGGGGCGGTCTGGAGCCCCTCCGTCGACGGGCTCCTTCGGATCAGCACCCGGTGTTCCCGACGAAGGGCTGTCCGAGCCTTGCTGAACGGGTTCCGGCTGCCGATCGGGACGTTCGGCGGTGGCCTGCGGTTGCGTCGCCGACTCCGTGTCAGCCTCGGCGGAATCGTCTGCCCCCGCCGCCCCCTTCCCTTCCGGCTGCTGGTCCGGGACCTCCCGATCGGACGGGACCTGGTCGGGCCGCTCAGGAGGCGTTGACCGGCTGCCCGTGTCCGCATCCGAAGGAGGGTCCTGGATCTCATCCACCGGCGGCCGGGCCGGTTGGTCCGGCCCGTCCGGCCCGTCAGGTTGGTCAGCCCGGTCCGGCTCGTCCGGCCTCGGGCGGTCCTCGTCCGGGTGCTGGCGTGCAGGCGGGTCCTGGGTGTCGTCGTCGGCCTGTGGCAGAGGCTGGTCCTGGGGGGTGGCACCGTCGGGCGGCGATGTCCCGTCGTCCACCGGCGGATCGTCGTCGAGGTCCTCGTCGCTGAACTCGGCACCCTCCGGAGGGTGTTTCCAGTCCTCCTCCTCGCCTACCGGGGGCTTCTCGTTGCGTTCGTACGTCTCGTGCTCCACTTGACCGACGTGCTCGTCACCGGACGCAGGGTTGGCTTCAGCCTTCCAGCTGTCGTCGTCCCCGGCCTTTGCCTTTTCGTTCTTCTCGTAAGGCTCGTTCTCGGTGTCATCGGTCCCGTTACCTGCCCCGGAGCCCCTTGCCTCCCGGCCCGAATCCTCGTCGCTCGCGTAAGGGTCGTCCGCGCCCTCCTTCGGCCTGCCCGAATCGCCTCTGTCCTCGTTCGCCGTGGGGTCCGGCAATGGTGGGGGCGGCGTGTCCGAACCGAATCCGTGATCACTCATCGGCACACTCCTCGACGAAACGCCCCACGAGCCGGGACAGGGCGGGAGCAAGTGGCTCGCCCGTGCAGGCGAGTTGGAAGGCGCGTGTCACTTGGGTCTCGGTGACGCCGCCGGTGAGGGCGAGGACCGCGTCACGCATACCGCTGACCCTGACGTCGCCGACCCGCGCGGCGACCCGGTCGTCCGCGTACTGGGGCAGTTCCTGGATCTCGTTGACGCGGGCCGTCGGAGTGGTGGCGGTGAGGACGAGGCCCCGTGTGGCCCAGTCCGCGACCTCCGCGCGGTCGATGGTGTGCCCGGGTCCCTGCCTCCGGGCCCTGTGGAGGGACAGCAGAACGTCCCGCCAGCGGTAGTTGCCGTACGCGAACCGGCGCGGGTCCCCGGTCGGCGGAGGCCCGTATCCGAGGGCGTGTGCGAGCTGAGTGATGAGGCGGTCGGCGAAATCGCCGGGGTCCACCTCGGCGCGCATGTGGGGCTCGCGGGCGCTGGTGGCGCGTTCGGCCGCATAGGCGAGGACGCACTCCCGCTCGCGTACGGGCAGGGCGGTGAGTCGTTCGCGCAGGACGGGTGCGGGATCGGGGGCCGCCATGCCCATGGCCTGCGTGGACGCCACGGCCTCGGTCCAGAGGACGAGCAGGGGGTCTGAGCTCTGGTAGGTGGCGTCGTTCATCGCGCGCAGAGTGCAGGGACTCGCATGGCACCCGGCGGAACACAGCGGGCTGCGGCTGCCCAGGAGGGGCGGGGCGGTCTTGGCCTCGGCGGAGCTTTCACGGTGTTCGTCGTGGGGGACGGCCAGGAGGACGGGGCGGTCCATGCCGTCTGCGGTGACGGCCGCCCGGCCCGGCGGGAGAGCGACGACGTACTCGCTCTGTTCGCTCTGGAGGTTCATGGTCGCGCCGACCGCCTGCCGGTCGTCCGCGGCCGGGAGCCGGTGCATGACCTTCAGTGCGCTGTTCTTGATGACGTCGGGGAGGATCTTGCTGGGAATCTGTTCGACGATGACGACGCCCTCGCCGTAGGCGCGGATCTCGGCGAGCAGAGAAGCGAAGAGTTCGACGGCCGCTGCGGCCGGCCCGTCTTCGACGTTCTTCAGGAGCCTGTGGGCCTCTTCGACGACCACGATGTGGCGCAGCGGGCTGCTTCCGTTGCCGTGGTGGACGCGTAGGTGTTCGACGAGCCGGATCAGGACGGTGCCGATGAGGAAGGCCTTGTCCTGGTCGTTGGTGATGGATTCGAGTTCGAGTACGACGTTGCCTTCGAGGAGACCGGCGATGTCCAGGGGGTGGCCGCCTTCGAAGAAGCGGCCGGGCGTGCCTTCCCTCAAGCTGCCGATGCGGACGTCGACGAAGCCTCTGACGTCTGCGGT
The DNA here is from genome assembly GCF_040652395.1 of Streptomyces sp. NPDC048269. Classification (NCBI taxonomy): domain Bacteria; kingdom Bacillati; phylum Actinomycetota; class Actinomycetes; order Kitasatosporales; family Streptomycetaceae; genus Streptomyces; species Streptomyces sp. NPDC048269. The sequence goes on along the minus strand of NZ_JBEZLW010000022.1, from coordinate 86,570 downwards.
GACTTCCTTTCCGTATCCGATGGTCTCCACGACCTGCTGTGCGGTCTTCTGGAGGTCACCAAGGGTGGGGTAGGGGGCGGTGCGCGGTTCGTCGGGTTCGGTGAGGCGGAATTTGGGTTTGTGGGCGGGGCGTGGGTCGCCTGTGACGAGGTCCCAGCCGGCGGCGGTGTAGCACTGGGTCAGGGCTCGGGCCAGGACTTGCGGGAAGGGCTCGTGGCCTTCGAAGGCGGCGAGGAAAAGTGCTCGGACGAGGTCGACGTGGCTTTGGAGGGGGAAGCCGGGCTCTGGTTCGAGGGGGTTGAGGGAGGCGGGGGCGACGTCGACGGCGCCGGGGCGGATGACGGTGACGGAGCCCTTGTCGCCCAGGCGGCCGGCCATCCGTGCGTATTCGGCCTTGGCCGGTTCGATGGCCAGCCAGGGGATGGGGTGCTCGTGCGTGGCGAGCGCGGTGAGCAGGCTTCGTACGGTCTGGGACTTGCCGGAGCCGGTCGCCCCGCAGACGAAAGCGTGACGGTTCAGGGTGGGCCGTGAGATCCGGAGTTCGTCCGAGGGGTGCAGGGACTCGTCGAGTATGCGGCCGAGTGTGAACCCCTCGTCCTCGGTGTCCTCGGCCGTGACGTCGAAGGTGCTGGGGGTGATGGTACGGATCCCGGGCAGCTCCCGGGCGGGTGGTCTGGCCAGTGCCGCGACCAGGTCGGCAGGGGCCACGAACGGCGAACTGCCTGGTATTTCCGCCGAGAGCACCGGCAGGGCGAGTGTCTGGTGCAGGGGCGCTGTCCGCCGGGTGGGAGCGAGGAGGTACGGAAGCTCGTCGAGGTCGCCCGCACCGCACAGGAGAGCCGCGGCGGCGTGGGCGGAATTCGTGTCCTGACCCGCCACGAGGACGTGTACGTTCCACAGGCCCGTGCCGAGTGCCAGGGTCAGCTCGCGGTGGCGTGATTCTGCCCGTTCGAGAGAGAGGCGGTCCATTGCGGAGTTCTCGCGCTGGCGCAGGCGGGGGATCTGCAGGCTGAGGGCCGTGCGCTCCTGTTCGAGCCGTTCTGCTGGAAGGGGTTCGGCGATGACCAGCCAGGCGAAGGCGTTCGGGAGGTGGGCGACGGCGTCGTCGAACGATCCGCGGCGTCCGGCGGGCAGCACTCGGTCGTCGCTTCCCAGGCGCAGTGCGTCGTGAAATCCGGTGCAGCGCAGCCAGTGGGGGAACCGGTCGAGGAGTTCGGCGACCTCGCGGGGGTCTGCCGGGTCTGCCGTGGCACCCGGCGGGTAGAGCACGGACCTGCCGGTGTCGGTGGAGGGAGGGAAGAAGGGCCGTCCGCCGACGAGGATGTGCAGGGGCTTGCCGGGCCCGGGCCGTACCCACGCCGTGGCCATGGCTGCGGACGGCCCCTGTAGGCCGAGTACGGCGTGGGCTGCGGTGACGGCCGCCGTCAACTGTGCGGGGGTGCGGTCCTCTTCGCCGGGGTCGTCGGGGCGCCGGGGCAGGGTCCTGATCCGGTGGAAGCGGTAGGACCCGAACGGGTCAACCGCCCCCTGCGTCTCGAGGTCTTCTGTCACGGCAGGGCCGGCCGGGGCAGCGTGGAGAGCCGGGGCAGTCCGGCAATGCCCGGGTTGCAGTCGGCGAACACCGCACGCCGCCCGTGGGGGCCGGCTTCGACCACCACCATCCCCGTCGCGGGAAGAGCCTGCAGCTGGGTGGGCTCCACCGTGAACTCGTAGACCCGTGAGAGGTTCTCACCGTGAGTGGTTGATCGGGCCGTCGAGGTGTTGGTGGTTTCCTGCCAGCTCCGCGAGAGCGAGGTGGTGAACGTCCGCGAGGTGCCCCAGTTGCGGCCGGACGTGGCGCTCAGGAAGCCGCTGCGGGAGAAGGAGCCGCCCTTGTTCGACCCAGTGGACGTGGATTCGGCGTCCTGCTCCCCGTAGCTGCTGCCGCGTCCCTCGGTGAACGTTTCACCGACCTGCTTGGTGAGCTGGTTGACCAGGAATTTGTAGTCCTGGCCGATGAACTGCGCCGCGTCGCGGGCCTCATGGCCGTTGCCGATCCGCATGAAGATGGTGGCGCTGTCCGACCCGCCTGCCACCTTCACCGTGTCCTCTCGTAGGTGCTCGAACAGCAGGGTCAGCCGGATGTCGGCCGTCCGGGCCTGCCGGGCCATCGACTCCAGGGCGGCCCGACCCAGCTGATCGGCCCCAGCGATCACCAGCATCCCGGTGCCCCCGGTGAACCGGCGCTGCCGCAAGTGGTGCAGCAGCTGGAAGAAGGCGATGCGGTCGGTCAGGTCCTTGCGTCGCTCGACGCGGTCGTCGGTGGCGAGGATGGTCAGCCGGCCCGGCTGCCACAACTCGGAAAGGGCCAGATTGACGTCGGCCCGCGCGGGCGACTTGGCCATGAGCTCCATGAGGCCGCGGACATGACGCAGCTCGTTCTGGATGCGTTCGCCTTGCCCCACGAAATCGATGGCCTGCGACAGTGCCTCGACTTCGCGCGGGCTGAGGGGTCCGCCGTCCGCGCCGGGTTCGTAGATGCGCAGCAGTACCCGCAGTCCGGCGGCTAGCCTGGCGTAGGTCACGGGTGCCTCGAGTGACCGGGCGGTTGTCTCGATCAGCTCGGCGTCGATGGAATGCAGGTCGACTTCGGCGGCCTCCGGCCGCATCGACCGCAAGGCTTCAGCCAGGCACTCCGCAAGTTCCTCAGGGGTGAATCCGTCGAGCAGGTCTGCGGTCACAGTGGCAGCCGGCAGCGGAACGTGCTGCACATGAACGTCGCGATGGGCGGCCAGGACCGCCAGCTCGAGCGCGATCGACTGCTGGCTGAGGTCCATGACCAGCACAGGCTGCCCGCTCGCGAGCAGGGGGCCGCCGACCGTGGCCAGTAGACTCGCCCAGCCGTTACCGGTCCCGCCGAACACGTCGATGCGGCCCGGCCGGGAATCCAGCCGCAGCGGATACCAGAGATCGACCTCAGCTGAACGCAGTCGGTGCTCTGCTTCGTGCTCCGCCAGCAGGCTCTGCCAGTGGTTCAACCTCTGCTGGTGCTCTCGCCACAGCCGCTCGCGCCGGCGTTGCGCCGCGCTCCGGGCAGCAAGGAGAGTCAGCCGCGGAGTCATGAAGATCGCCGTCAAAATGATCAGCAGCAGGAGGCCGTACCAGACGCCACCGAAGACCCCGATGCCAAGGGTGAGCACGATCGCGCACCCGATGCCCTTACCGGACTTCTGTCCGGCCGCCGTTTCCCTGCGACGCAGATCCGGATCCGACGGCTCCTTCCATACCGGTGGCGTGTTCGCCAAATGGTGAGGCACGAGTACGGGCGGCTCAACATACTCCCAGCCCCATCGCTCCTCACCCGCGAAGACCTGCTCGGCCAGCTGCCCGCCGCCTTCGTCAGCCTCCACTCCTACGCCCCCGTCACTCACTCGCCGCTCCTCCCCATGCCTGCCCGGAATCGCAGGTATGCCACGAACCCGGTCACGCAGTCATCAACTTGGCCTGAAGAAACCGCAATTTAGGCTCGATGTGGACAACGGTCCGACCGAAGCGTGGAGAAGATCTCCGCTGGCGTCCTGACCAGAGCGGACCTTGGCGAGGACCTCGACTGCCCCCGGTGGACGCCACCGTCTGCCGGGCTCACCAACACGCCGTCGGAGCCCGGCCTGGGGTGGAACTGGGTGAGCAGGCCGCGCATCCGGTTGGAGGTGCGGGTGGCTTCTGCGGCGAGGTCCTGGTCGAAGCCGGTCAGGACGGTGAGCTCTGCGGTGACTTCGTCGATCAGCTCGAGCGAGCCAGGGTGTGGGGCATGGTGCGGGTGGCGTCCGCGATGACCGCGGCGTCCTTCGCGTCCATTTTCGCCTCCCTGGATAGAAGTCGGCGATCCGCCGCATCGCGAGTCCGGGCAGGTAGGCGACCTGGCAGCCCGCGTCGCGGGCGACGGTCAGCGGCAGGGCGCCTACGGACGCGGGCTGGTCCACGATGACCAGTACGGTGCCGAACTTGGCTTTGAGTTGGCCGAAGACGGCCCGCAGCTTCGGTTCGCTGTGGGGCATCGGCTTGTCGAAGACCTTCTTCCCGGCCGGGGTGAGCCCGTGACCGTGGTGTGCGGTCTTGCTGACGTCCATCCCAAGGAAGACGTCCACGCCTTCGGCGTCCAACATCGCACTCTTTCCAGGTGGTTGACCGTCTCGTCTCGGCGCAGGGCCCGCGCCCACGCTCGGCGAGCCGACACCCTCGGCGGGGCGGCCCGCACTGCTGCGCTCACTCCTTGCTGGTATCCGGGTCCAGACTGCCGGCTCGCCGCCGCGCCACGCGATCAGCAGTGCATCGTCCAGGCGGACGTTGTCCGGGTCCAGGCCGGCCTGGCGCGCGAACTCCAGAAGGCCGCCGGGGCCCAGGATCGCCATACGGGTGTCGGCCTCAGCGGTGGTGCGGTCCGTGGGGCGGGTCGCGGGTCGCGGGTCGGGTCGCGGGTCGGGAACCGTTCCGCCGGATCCTGCGTGAGCTCTTGATGGGCAGTCGGCTGGTGGAGGGGATCTGATGAAAACGCGAACGATGGTGAGCGTGGCGGTGTCGGCATGCGTGGCGCTGGTGGCGTGCGGGTGCGGTCCGGAAAAGGCGAAGGAGAACGCTGACGCGAAGCCTTCGCAGCCGTCCGCGTCCACACCGGCGAAAGTGCCGTCGGGCACGCCGTCCGCGTCCGCCGGAACCGAGAAGCCGTCGGCCACTGTGACTGTTGACGGGCCCGCGCCCAGGACGAAGGAGCGCGCGATCCAGCGGTACGAGCAGTACCTCCACGGCCTCGGGCGTGAGGACATCGACACGGTCTGCGAAGTGGCCGGGCCCGGCGCGAAGAAGGCAGAGGAGCAGGGATTCGGTCCGTGCACGTCGACGTACGTGATCGTGTTCCAGATGATCTCACCCGAGCAGAAGAAGGCCCTGCAGACTGCGACGGTCGATCCGCAGCGCGTCCCCGTGCGCACCCTCGACAAGATCGAGATGCCGCTCGAAGCGGTGAGGTCCTCCGTCACCTTCTCCGAGGAAGAGCTGGGCAGCTACACCCTGGAGTACCTGAAGAACGACTACTACGTCACCGACGGAAAGTGACCCTCCGTACGCGGAGACCCTGGCCGCGGAATTCGCGTGCCACAAGTTCCCTCGGGAGGCATCAGGTTGAGCCCCGGGCGCTACTCGATATCGAGTGGCTGCCGTCGGTCGCCTTTCACGGTGAGGCCGACGGGCGGGGTGGGGATCGCGTCCCGCCTCGGCACTGAAGGGACGGCCGCCCCTGCGACTGGCGGCGGACCGGATCCTGGCCGAGCGAGAGTGAGCCCCGCCCAGATGCCGGTGACGTGGGATGGTGCCGGATCGTTTCAGCCGATGTGAATGACAGGTTCCGTTGCTCTGTGCCGGGTCCCCGGCGCCCGACCCCCGGCAGCCCGTCCCACGGGCCCTACGGCTCCCCGTCCACCTTCTGACTCCGTACAGGGAGGCAGTGTGAGGGGACGGTACTTCTACTGGTGCCGCTCCTGTCGGCAGCCGCTCTGTGCCACCAGCTCGGCCGTAATCCCGGCGGACCGGGACTGGGAAATCGACCACCAGTAGCCCGGCGACTGCGCCAAAGAGCATCTGATGCCCCTGACCGGCACGGCGGTCGTCCCGGGAGACCTGCCCAACGCCCCGCGCGTCCTGCGTCTCTTCGGATCCTGTGCGACGGCACCCGCGGGACGATTACCTCACCATCGAACACGCGAAAATCTATGTTGGCTGGAGTAGACATTGGGCGATGGCCTGGTTATGGTTTCTCTCGTAGCCCAGAGAGACGGCAGGGCTCGGCAGAGACGAACTGCCGGGCAGCAGTACGCGCAGTGGCAGTTCGCAGAGCGGTGCGGTGGTGGAGTTCCGAAGCCAGAGCGGTAGCAGGACGGCGACGGGACTGGCGACCGGACCGGGTGGCCCGCAGTGATCAGGGGCTGCCGTGAGCAGGACCGTAGTTAGCGCAGTGGCAGTACCCGCAAGTGCAGTTCGCAGTACGCAGCAGTGAAGTCAGTGAGCGGTACCTCGGTGAAGGCGTCGGCTGCGGGCGCGCGCACCGGGAGGTTCGGCAGTGGGGTTCTAAGCCAGAGCAGATGCAGGATCGGCGACGGGGCTGGCTGTCGAAGCGTGGCGCTTGGTCAGGTCGCGAGCAGTGCAGGCGGTTCGCAGTACAGCAGTACCAGCAGTAGGCAGTTCCCCGTTTGGTAAGTAGTTGATCACCGAGGGAAGAACGGAGGAATCCACGCCATCAGGATCGCCCGGGCGGAAGTCTGAGCCCGGGTACCGCAGGACATCGATAGTGAGGTGGTCTCCGGTCAAGCAACCGCGATCCCCGCACCCCCGACAGCATCCAGGTCGGGTCCGCGGACACAGAAGGCCGGCGCAACACTGGGGCCGGCAGATGGTGTAGCAGTTCCTTCGGGGCCCTGGTGCCGTATGGCACCAGGGCCCCTCCACGCGTTCCACTCCTGGTCAACGCCTCCACCGGCGGCGGCAAGTCGGTGACCCTGCGCTGCATCGCCTGCCAGATGCTCCACCACGGCTCGTTCGTGTTCGTCCTCGACACCAAGCTCGCCCAGGCCCTCGGTCACCTCGCCGTCCGCCAGGGCGCCCACCTCCGCTTCGCCAAAACCAGCCGCATCCTGGCGGATCTGGCCGGCGGCCGCGCGGACCGCACCTGGGACAAGCGGATCCGTGAACTGGTATGGCCCGACGTGTGCTCATCCTCGACGACTTCGCCATGCGCCAGCTCGGAGCGTCCCAGGCTGACGACCTATACGAGCTGGTCAGCGAGCGGCAGGGGCGGTCCCTGACCATCACGGGCAACCGGGCACCCAGCGACTGGTATCCGCTCTTCCCCAACCCCGTCGTCGGGCAGTTACTCCTGGACCGGCTGATCAACACCAGTCACGAGGTCATCATGAACGGCCTCAGCTGCCGCCCGAACACGCGCCCCACGAACGCGACCGACAAGCCTGCCAGGCGCGATCACCTAGTAGTGCTTGGTCGCGGGCGCGGTGTCACAGGCTCCACGGCTCCAGCACACTCCATGTGCCCTCAACCGCCTCGAAGACCAACTCCGAGCCTTCGAAGACCTCCTGCCCACTCCCCGGTCGAAGGCTGCCGAAACGCTCAGCGCACAGGTCGACCTGCATCAGCCCGTCGAACCGGGTGAACTGCGGGGGATCGTAGAGCACCCCCCCAGGAGAGCCCTGGCTCTCGTCGATCCGAAATCGCTTCACGTCGACCAGGTCCAGGCACACCGGCTCCCACCGCAGGGCCTCGTCCACCACCCGAACGTCGATCACAAGTCTGATGGCCCGCCCTCGCGGTTTCCGTCCGAACTCCTGGTCAAGGATCACCCGGCGGATACAGGAATCACCGAACTCGTAGCGTGCCAGCAGTGCCGCGATCCCGTCATCGGTCAACGCGTACGGCCCAAGCCTTCGAGACGGTACCGGTGCTCTGAGATCCACTCTGCTCCCTTGTCGAGGTGCCCATAGTAGGAGGAACAGCCAACTGAGACGACGCGGCAGGCCGCGAACACTCAGCGCATCGCCACAGCTGAACCCGACCTGGGTCCGGGGTGAGATCGTTTCCCGCATGGCCGACAGACGAAGCAGAATCCGACGTCGAGCACGCCGTCATCGCTCTCTATCGACTGGCCGATGACGGCCTCGGCGAGCCAACGGGACGTCGTCCGCCAAGCCCAGTCCCTCCTGACCGAGGCGATCGAGCAAGCCGACGTGGCGAGTTCGACGGCAACGAGTACGGAGGAGGCGAGGTGGTCCTCTACGCCTACGGACCGGACACCGATGCACTCTTCGCTGTCATGGCACCCATCCTGAACGACCGGCCGTTCCGGCCAGCACGCATCGTCTTGCGCTACGGCTCTGTCGATGGCCCATCGGCTGCCGGGCACCGCGTCGAGCTCTGAGCAGACGAGTCACCAGCCCCAGCCAGGAGGGCACCTGGGGAATTACGTGAACTTGCCCCTGGGGAACCACGCGAACGTCCACACATCCGCAAGGGCAAGCACGGCGGCCGGCCCCCGGTCATCATCGACGACAATCTGTGCGGTGGCGGCCTTTGTCGTGCCTGGAGGCGGTCCGAACCAGAGCTCATCTCGCCGAATCGGAGTTCCACGGAGGCATGCCGGGCTCCGCTGCCGCAGCCTGCCGATGCACCCCTCCAGACCTGCGGGCCCGGCCACAGTGCCGGGGAGGGCGGCAGTCAGGTTGCGGGGTCAGCTGCTGCAACGTCAGCTGCCGTGGGCCCGCAGGTTGTCGAGTTCGGCGGCGAAGAGCAGGGCGGGGTCGAAGCCCATGGCGGCGAAGTGGCCGGCGAGTTCCAGGGACAGGACGCCGTGCAGGCGGGTCCAGACGGCCAGGAAGCGGTGGAGGGCCTCGGGTGGGGCGGGGTGGCCTCCGGCCCATTCGCGGTGCTCCGCCAGATGGGCGGTGAACGGCGTCGCGGGGGCAGGCGGGGCCGGTGCCATGCAGGCGTCGAGCAGGGTGGTCATGATCTCGGCGGAGATGGCGGTGGTGTCCTCGGGCGCGTGGTAGCCGGGGACGGGGGTGCCGTAGATCAGGAAGTACCGCTGGGGGTCTGCCAGGGCCCAGGCGCGCAGAGCGTGTGCCAGCCCGGCCAGGTCGGAGCCGGCGCTCCGGCAGCGGGCCGGTGAGCGGATGCCCCCGCCCGGCGGCCGCCCACCCCGTGCCGGAATATGAGGCGGGGCCGGGGGTGGGGACGGCCGGTGCAGCGGGCCCGTCCTACTTGCCCACGCGGTGGAGAGTGTGGCCATCGATGGTGATGGTGCCGGTGGCCTTGATGGTGCCGGTCAGGTCCGTGAGGTTGCCGTCGAGGTGGATGGTCTTGCCGTCGGTGCGGTACGTGCCCTTGTTGAGGCCGATCTTGAAGACGGGGCAGTTCTTCTGGTTACAGACGTACTTGTTGATCTGTTCGAAGCGGCCATCCGCGGTGAAGGTCAGTTTCTCGATGTAGTGGGTGATACCGGGGCGGTTCTCGTCGACGGGCTCAGACCAGCGACCGATCAGACGTACATCGCGGGCGGACGCCGAGGTCTCCCCGACCCTCGCCGCGGACACGGACGCGGGGGATGCGGCGGCCGGCCCGACGGAAGTCAGAACGGTAAGGAGCAGCAGCGCGGTGATCAGCCCTGCACGGGATTTCGTTGTCGTCGTCATGGCGGGAGAGTCTCCTGTCAGTGGTGGTGGCGGGTGCATTCCCGCCGGGGTTTCACCCAGTCGCGTCGCATCGCTGCCGCTCGGGGCGTGAGCAGGCGGGGCGGTGCTGCTGTCGGACCGGTACGGGTGTCGGCCGACACGGTTCGGGGTTCCGGCAGCGGGTCAGGCCTCTGCGAGAGACGTGGGTTCGCCCGGGACCGGCGGGTGCCGGTGCCTGCGCGCCCGGTCCCGGGCGGGTTTTGCGGAGCGGCCTGCCGCAGGCCGAGCGACAGCCCAGGTCAGCCGAGGGTGTTGCCTCCGGGTGCGCCACGTGGTTGCTGGCGCATGCGGTATCGAGGAATTCGACGGGGTGGTTCGGTTCGAAGCGTGCCGGTTGGGGTGCGGGCTCGTCGCCCACGAGATACCTCCATGGTCAAGGGGGAGCACCGACCGTAGCCCTGAACCACCTCGGCCTGTATTCCGGCGCCCGCCGTCACGGCTCGTTCCAGGTGCCGTTCGGATGCCGAAATTGGCTCACCGAGACGCTCTTACCTGCTCACTCCTTCCCTTCGGCGGGCCGGCGGCGCCTGTTGATGATCGGCTGGAGATGCACCACTCGTCCGGACCGGTCCCCGCCGAGGCGGTGCTGGTGCCCCGTAGCCGTTCTGTGCGCCCCTACGCCGGGGCACTGGCTCGGCGCGGCCCGCCTCAGCCATGCCTTCACCGGTGCCCATTGCCTTTTCCTTGCAGCGCCCCGAGATGCCCGGAGGCCAGCGCGCTTTGGACACCGCGGAGGCATGAGCGGCTGGCGCCGGCGGGGGCTCTCAGCCGATCTGATTCCCGTGCGTGCAAGCAGCGGCGTGCGGCAGCACCGGGCGGGCTGCCGCTCCCCGCTTGCCGCCCTTGCCGCCTTGCCCCTCTCGTCCCGGGCCGGGACAGGGTGTTGCTGGCGGAGGTGGGGCGGATTGCTCGGGTGGGGCGGCCCGCGGTGGCGTGCCGGCGCGCCGCCACTCCGACTTCCCCGAGCCTGCCCGGTGGGTGCGGGGTGTGCGGCGGACCGGCTGACGGAGGCTCTGGGGGTTCCGCTTCCGCTGCGTCGGCCGAGGGCGACGGCCTCGGCGGTCGGTCACCTCGTTCGGGCAGGCCTGCTGGTCCGCGTTGGCGGGGGAGTCGAGTTCCACGAGTTGTACCCGGACCAGGTGGCCGTGAGTACTCCGGCCGTAGATCGTGATCCGGCGTCAGATCCTTGCGTCGCAGTCCTTGTGGTACGGAAGCCGCGCGGGCGCCCGCCCTCCTGCGGGCAAGAGGGTCACGGCCTCGTACTCTTCGCTCATGCACCTCGGAAGATCCATAGCCTTGCTGATCGGCGCATCGGTCCTGGTCAGCGCATGCTCGACCACGTCTGCCCCGCCCGCTACGGACACAATCAGCTCCCCGGCCGGGGCAGTGACCCCGTCTGCACTGCCCGCAGCAGGTTCTCCAAGCGCGCGAGCCAAGCTGAGCGCTGCCGATCTGCAGGGCCGCTGGTGGACCTGGGCGGCTTCGAGCGTCAGTGCCTCGAACCCTGTCTCAGATCAGGACGGCCACCTGTGCGCTCAGGGGCAGGTGGGAGGCATCTGGTTCCTGGCCGGCACCTTTGGCGGGACCGTGACGCGCTCGTGCACAGTGCCTGCAGCGGTGCCAGTGGCCTTCCCCCTGGTGAACCTCGTCGGTGAAGCAGGCGACTGCACCGCGTTCATGACCTCTGCACAGGGGAGTGCCGTCCTCGACGGCCAAGCTCTGGAAGCCGAACGATACGAAGCGACAGCCGTGCAGGTCAGTGCTGTGGATGGCAATCCGCTCACCCAGGGCGGGGGGCGCTTCCGAACCCAGGCCTGCGGCCTCTGGGTACAACTGGAACCTCTCGCACCTGGTAGCCACACACTGAGCATCAGGGGATCATCGGGATCCTTTGCCGTCTCCGTGGATTACAAGCTTCAGGTCTCGGCCGGCTGAAGGACAGCTCGTACCTCAACTATTGATCTTGCTGGTTGGGCGCGTGCCCAGACAGGTACGGGCACCATTGATCATCGGGGGTTGTGCGGACCCCCAAAGATCAGCCGGTGGCCGTAGCTCATGGCGTGGACCCCGCCCGGTGGCAGTTGATGTTCGAGGATCTGATGGGCAGGATTGCTGGCCGGTTCGCGCGGGTTGAACCGCGTCGCCGGGCACGGGCGTTCGTGCTCGGGCTGCCGTGGGACCTGCCGCTGTCGGACCTGCCGCGCAAGAACTGCTGGATGATCGCCGAGTGGGCCGACGAGGCGACTCCGAGCGGGATGCAGCACCTGCTGGGCCGGGCCAAGTGGGACGCCGATCTGGCGCGCGACGATGTGTGCGACTACATGGTTGAGCATCTGCACAACGACCAGGCGGTGCTGGTGGTCGATGAGCCGGGGACGTGAAGAAGGGCACCCGCACGGTCGGCGTCCAGCGCCAGTACAGCGGCACCGCAGGCAGCAACCGAGAACTCGCAGGTCGCCGTGTACTTCGTCTACGCGGACGCGCGCGGGCACGCCGCGGTGGACCGGGAGTTGTCCGTCCCGCGCTCATGGACGTCGAGCCCGACCGCTGCCAGGTCGCCGGGCGCGGCGATCAGGCCATCTTCGCCACCAAGCCGGAGCCGGCGGCCCGCATGATCGGCCGCTTCCTGGACGCCGGGCGCCGGGCCCCGTGTGTCGCAGGCGACGAGGTCTACGGCAGCAACCCGAAACTGCGGGCCGTACTGGAGGAACGCGGCCGCGGCTACGTCCTCGCCGTCGCCCGGACCCACGAAGTCCCCACCCACGCCCGAAAGTTCCGGGCTGACGCCCTGGCCAGGAAGCTGCGAAGCGGGCTTGGCAGAAGCTGTCCGCAGGAGCCGACGCGAAGGGGAACCGCTTCTACGACGGGGCGGTCCGCCGGCGTGCACTGTCCTTGTCTCCCTGCTTCCACCAGGTCGGCGCTCGGCTACCTAGCGCAATGTAGCGCCGGTTGTGCGTTGTCTCGGCGAGACCAAGAACCGCCGTTCGATCCGCGACTGCGGCAGTCGCGGAGTCTTCATCGGCATGGATGTCGGCTCGGTTGCTGAGCGCACAGGCGCGGCCCTCGTCCCCGGCGTACTCCGAGCCAGCACGACCCTCCCCCCCCACCAGGCTCAACTTGCTAGAACCGCAGGTCAGGGCGTGCCTTCCCGCCGCATGAGAACGGCCTCACCTCGGGCTGTCGCCGGGATCGGGTGCCCCCGCGGCGGGTTGCGGGCGGGGTCCTCATAAGGCCCTCGAAGGCCATTGAGGACCGTATGGCAGTGGAACGGGGTGGCGCCTGCCGGCGGAAGCGGGCCCGGTCAGGGGTGAGGGTGTGCGCCGATTGGTGGGGGATCGGCTTGCTGGGATGCGGGCACTGGTGAAGGATCAGATTACGGGATGTGCGGCCTATATGCCGTGATGTCATGATCCATGGCGTGTCGTCCCTGTCCTTACTCGACTCATGAGGAGTGGCCATGGAACGCAGTCCGCTCAGCCGTCGAGCGCTGTTGTGGGGTGCTGCGGGCGCGGCGGGTACGGCTCTGGCCGCTGTCGGGCTGCCCCGGCTGATGGGGCCCGAGGAGAAGGTGAAGGCAGCGCTGCCGAGCCCCGTGCGCAAGGGCCCAGTCGCCGCCGCCGGGCCGCCTGCGGCCCGGCGGCGGGAGGCCCTGTTGGACTACGCCCCCGCCGTCTGGGTCGAGGCCTCCGAGTCCAACTACACGCCCTCCGACCGTCCCGAGGCCTATCCCATCGAATACGTCGTCATTCATCTGACAACGGACCACTTGCCGATCATGCTCGGCATGTTCAAGGACCCCGCCGAGAGGGTGTCCGCGCACTACGTGGTCAGTGCAACCGGCACGCGGATCGCCCAGTGCGTGCGCGAGCGCGACGTTGCCTGGCACTCCGGCAGCGTCTGGTACAACCACCGGAGCATCGGTATCGAGCACGAAGGCTGGATCGACCAGCCTGTTTACACCGACGCGATGTACGAGGCATCCGCCGTGCTCACGGCCACGATCTGCGCGAAGTACGACGTGCCGGTCGACCGGGACCACATCCTGGGCCACATCGAGATCCCGCTGTCCACTCACGAGGACCCCGGGCCCGTGTGGAACTGGAACAAGTACATGAAGCTCGTCGAGACCGCCCACCGGCGCATCAGGACCTGACACCGCGTCGACCCCATTACGCGGGCTTGCCGTCGCCGTAGAGCCACGGGTCCCAGATCGAGTCGAGGTCCCGGCCGGCCTTGGCCTCCGCGTACGCGGTGAAGTCGTCCGTGGAGGCGTGGCCGTGGCGGTGGCGCAAGTGCCAGCCCCGCACCAGGGTACGGAAGGCCTTGTCGCCTACGGTCTGGCGGATCCTGTGGATCACCATCGCGCCGCGCACGTACACCGGCTGGCCGGAGATGTCCGAGGCGCTCGGCGGCTCGGCGGGCGGGAAGTCCCACTCGTCGTCATCCGCGGCCTTGGCATGGTTGCGGTCGAAGTGCTCCTGGGCGCTGGCGCCGCCGTGGTCCTCGGTCCACAGCCACTCCGCATAGGTCGCGAAGCCCTCGCTCAGCCACATGTCCCGCCACGTCCGCGGGGTGACGGAGTTGCCGAACCACTGGTGGGCCAGTTCGTGCACCATGTTGGTGGTGTGGAAGATGTCGGCCGGAATGGTCGGCCTGGTCTGGGTCTCCAGGGCGTAGGGCACATCGGCCGCCTGATCGACGATCACCCCGCCGGCGGAGAAGGGGTAGGGACCGAACCACCCCTCGGCCCATTCCATGATCTCGGGGAACCGGCCGAGGACCGCTCCGTCCTCGTCCACGCTCGCGGTCGTGTCCATCGCCGACACGACCGGGACGCCCGATCGGGTCCGGGAGGTCCTGATGTCGTAGCTGCCGATGGCCACGGTCGCCACATAGCTGGCCATGGGCTCGGCCTGGTGCCAGTGGAAGGTGGCGCGGTCGCCGTTGGTGCGCCGGGCGCGCAGCCGCCCGTTGGAGATCGCCTGCACCCCCTTGGGGACCGTGACGGTGATGTCGTACGAGGCCTTGTCCGAGGGGTGATGGTTGCCTGGGAACCAGGACATGGAGCCCGTCGGCTCACCGAACGCGACCGCTCCGTTGTCCGTCCTCAACCAGCCTTCGCGCCACCCGTGGTCATGGGTGATCGACTCCGGCGTGCCCGCGTAGTGCACGACGCCGCGGAAGGCGGCGCCCTTCCTTAGGTGATCGCGCAGCTGCAAGGTCAGCTCCTGCCCGTCCCGCCGAACCCGCGCCTCGCGGCCGTCGACGGTGGCGCTCAGCACTTCCATGCCGAGCAGGTCGAGATTGAAGGCGCTGAGGTCCTCGGTGGCCTTCGCGGTGATCTCCGCAGTACCCTCGAGGCGGCCGCTGCCCGGGTCGTAGGCCAGGGTCAGGGCGTAGTGGGTGACGTCGTAGCCGCCGTTGCCGAGCTCCGGGAAGTACGGGTCACCGGCGCCTGCGGCAGCGGGGTGCCCGCCCCGGAACACCGTGCCGGCAGCCCCCGTCCGAGCAGTGTCCGCGCCGGTACGAACAGCCGCCCCACCGCCGCCACGGCCGTCGGACTCCGAACACGCGGGGAGTGCGGCGAGTAGGCCCGCGACCGCGAAGGCGGCCAGACGTCCGGAAGTCTTCACGCAGCCGATCATGACCCAGCCTGCAGGTGCCCCCCACCCCGCCACGCCGTGCGCATGACGCCGATGGCCGATGCCGGGTAGGGGACGACCTCGGCCACGGCTACCTGCACCCGTGAACCAGCCCGCATCCACCTGCCCGCCCGGGGCCGCGACGCCTCGTGGCGTAGGCAGGTGCGCACGCGCGCTTGAGTAGTGGTACTCAGGCGCGCGTGCTGCACCGTTTCGATACTGGCTACCGGACGAACGGGGGAAGTCGTGAGACGACGTCCGTCAAGACTTGCAGTGTGGGTTCCGGCCGGCTACTTGGCCGTGGTGGTCGGGCTGTTGGTCTGGGTGGACGTGCTCGTCCGGACGGGGGATGCCGGGTTCGCCGCTATCTGGCCGGTGCTGGCCACCGCACCGCTCAGCCTCCCGGCCATGGGGCTGATCGTGCCCGATCCCGAGTCGCTCGGGTCGCCGGAGGTCACGCCGCCCGTCCACGCGGGCCCCGTGCCGCCCGAGCCCCGGCCCGCGCCCCTGCCCGGGGAGACGCCCGAGCCCGTGCCCGTGGGGCCGCTCCCGACTGACTCGGGAGTGTACGACCTGCCCGGCGCCGACTGTCCGACATGTGGCTTGGGTTCGGGTTTTACGGTGTGATCCTGGCCTGCGCCCTGGTCAACGCCGCGGCGCTCCGGGCGCTGGTACGTGGCCTGACCGGTCTCCTCGCACGCCGTCGGCGGGCCCCCGGACAGGCACAGCCCTGACGTCACTTCCGGCTGTCATTGCGGATCTGCAGTTGGTTGTCACTGGGGGAGCCGTCAAGTGGACGGCTCTTATGACCGGCCTTTGGAGTAAGGCCTGGTGGTCCCTGCGACCTGGGCGTGTTCAGGTTGACTGGCTGGTGTGGGCCTTGGTGGGTCGCTGCCGGGTGGTCGGGGGCTGGCGGGTGGAGGGTGTCGTTGGTCAGTGCAATCTGGGCAGTGGTCATGCTTGTGACCTGGAGTTGTGCAGTTCGGTTGAGCGGCTTGGTGGTACCGGTGGCTCGTCGAGTCGGGCGTCGTCGGCCGTCTGGCCTGGGTGATTCTCGGTCTGGGGGCGTGGCTGTGCAGGTTGTTCGGTCGTTGCGCAGTTCCACTGGCTCTCGGGAATGTGGCCAAGGTGGGTGCCGGCCTCCGGCTGTGGTCAGGGCCAGGGGGGACTGGCGGACGGTGTTCACCGTCCGTCCGGGCCGCCGAGCGGCGCGGTGAACCGCGGCCGCCAGCCTTCCTCCGTCAGCACCACCAGCTGGACCGCAGCCGCCCGGGTGCGCAGAGGCAGCAGGCTGCCGACCACAGCGCGGACATGGGCGGAGGCTGTCGGGTTGTCTGCACCCATAGCGACCGTGACATGGGCGGCGGGCCGCGCCCCGAAGCGGCCTCTGTACGGGCGCAACCCGGGCCACCGGGCGCGGAACGCATCAACGATCGGTTGGAGTTCCGGAACGGTGACGGCGACGAAGCCGGACGCCGTCACGAGCTCCTCCAAGAGCAGATCAGCTGCCGGAAAACTCGCCGCCAGGGAACGCACGCCCATCTCGTCCTGACCTGTCAGCGCCGATTCCGGCACGAACGGGTAGAGGAGCGAGACGTGTGCCGGCACGCCATGACGCACCAGCGCCGGGTCGATACGCCACGCCGCATCGAGGAGCGGGGCGGCATCGGGCAACACAATGACGACGGCAGTGGTCCCTGGCTCTGGCACTTCATCATCATCGCAGGCCAGGTACGGGACCCGAGAATGTCAGACTGGGGTTGCGGCGTGGTTGGGAGTCTGGCCCAAGCTGCGTGACGTGGAGTCATGGAGCGTCAGGCCGGAAGGACGCGCGCCTGCCCGCCCGGCGAGCTTGCGCGCCGCCTGGTCGACACGACCTTGCGCGCCGAGACCGTGACCGGCCCGCCCGGTCCCGGTGCATGCCGCAGCGAGGCAGTTCGAGGCCCGTTGAGGCCTCACCCCGATGTCACCCTGAACCGCACCGCGCGCCGGCGCCCGGTCACCGGCGAGGCGGAGAAGGCCGCCCGCCGCGGCCTGGCCTCATGGAGACCGCGCGGGGGTCTCTGCAGCGCACCGTGCGTGCCGCGGCCGCGGCCGCCCGCGGCGACGTCGATTTCCTGGAGCGGCTCCGCGACGCGGGCCTGCGCGTACTCGAGCGCTTCGGAGAAGGCGGCGTGCTCGTGGGGTACGCCGTCGCGTTGCCCGGCGGCCGGGCCGACAGCGGCAGCCGCCTAGTCTGGTTCGCCGGTTCGCCGGTTCGACTCTCGCCTACGACCTGTCCCTGTCGCGGGTCCCGCGAGCACTTCGAGCCGGATCTCGTCCCGGCCGACTGGGCGCTGGTCGAGACGCGTATCCGGGAGGCGTCCGCACTATGGGCGGCGCCCGCGACCCGTGAGGTGCGCCTCCCACAGGACGGGTATCCGCCCCCACCGCCGCTCCCGGCACCGCACCCGCTGCTGGGTGCCGTGGTGCGGGACGTGGATGTCAAGGAGTTCTTGACAAGTCGGCTGCGTCAAGGTTTCCTTGACGCATGTTGATCTTGAAGTTGAAGGCCCGGCACCGGGACCTCTTTCCCGCCAACGCATCAATGGCCGCCGTGCTCCCGCTCGCGGTGAGTCTGCCGGCCGTGACGGTGATGTCCGGCGGCCGGTTCGGCACCTTCGCCACCGCCGCCCTGATCGTCGGGGGTCTCGCGCTCATCGCCTGCACGGCCGGTCTGTCCGCGCGGGCGGCGGCCCGCAGCTCCGCCGGGCAGGCGCGCCGCGACGAAGCAGTCCTCGACGCCCTCGAACCCCTTGCCGGACTGCGCCGATGAGCGGCGGACCACTGCTCCACCCGGCGGAGATGGACCGGATCCGGGAAGGGATCGCTGCAGCCGTCCTCGGCGCCCCCGAGGGGCTGGCCGACTCGCTCGAACACGACGCCCACGGGTACCTGCGCCTGCTGGACGCCTCGCGCGTCGGCGCCGAGGAGGCGAGTCGGCTGCTGCGCGAGGCCGTCCAGGCCGCCAGGGCCGCCGGCCACAGCTGGGACACGGTGGGCCGCGTCCTGGGAGTGAGCCGCCAGGCCGCCCAGCAGCGCTTCGCGGGCAAGGCCGCGGGAGCGGGTCCGTCGGCACCGCTCGCCGGGGGACCGGACGCCCCGAAGCGCCGCACCCTCGGCGGGCTGACCGCGTTCAACGAGATGGCCGCCCTGGAGGAGGCCGGCCGCGACGGCTGGCACATGGTCGGCTACGGCCCCTTCTTCCACGAGGTGGAGGCCTCCGGCCACCCCTGGGAGCACTGCCGGGTCACACTCCCCTCCGTCGCGCGGCACCGGCGGATGGAATCGGAAGGATGGATCCCGGTCGGCGCCGGATGGTTCCCGTGGCGGTACTACAAGCGGCCCGTCGACCCCGGCACCTGAAAGGTGCTGCAGAATGCTCCGCCCTTCCCGGTACGCAGGGGTGGAGCCCCGGCTGCAGGTCGGTGTCTGTCATGTCGACGGCGCCGCTCAAGGTTGGGCCTTCAGTGGGCCCAGTTTGGGGATCAATGTCTGGAGGAGCTGGGTCATCGCGGTGAAGGAGTCGCTGATCTCGGTGTCGGTCAGCGGCGTGGTCGGCTTGGCCTCGACGTCGCAGTCGAGATTACCGGCCCGGGCTTTCATTCCGATGGTGGGACTGTTCGAGGCGTGGTACCGGAAAGCCTTGTCCCCCAAGCCGGTGACCGTCTCCGGGTGCCCGTATAGGGCCTCCAGACTGCCTTCGAATCCCTCGATGGCCTTGTCCACGTCTCTCCAGGCGCTGCAGAGAACGGTGACCTTCACCAGGTCCGTGCCGCCGCGGGACATCGACTGGTCGCACATGGAGCCGGAGACCAGCTCCGGCTCCATGCCGGTGTTGTATCCGTCGCGTGCACCTTGGAGCTGGAACACGCTCGCGAACTCCTTGAAGTCGAGGTGTTCGCAGATGTATCTGGGAGGGGGGTAGTCGCCAGGCTTGACGGTCATCATGCCGCCGTGGGGCGGCGGCGGGCTCCCGGTCGGTATGGTCGACGAGTGGGAGCCCCCGGAGGCTATCGCCAACCGGATCAGCAGGCCGACAGCGACGAGTGAGGCCCCGATCAGCGCCCAGACCTTGCTACGGCTCGTACCTGACATGGCGTCCCTTCCCCTCGGATGTCTCAGGACACCCCCACGCTACCGAGAAGCACTGACAGAGCATCAGTGGGCGGTGCGTGGCTCGGAGGGCATACCTGCACACTGTCCACAAGACCGTTGCGGGCTGCCACGAAAGCCGCCCAGCAGGCCCGGTGGTGCGACGGGCAGCGCTCGCCCGTGCGTGTCCGTCGACCGGCCTCATGGGTGAGATAGCCGTCCTGGCGTCGGAGCCACAGCTGGCTGAGCGTCAGCTCCAGCAGGGGGAGCACAGTCACGGGTGCCTGTCGGGTGGACGCTTCCTCGGGATTGGTGGCCAGGACGTCGGTGACGATCCGCTCCGGCAGCCCTGGTTGAAAATGGAGACCCACGTCCCGGGCAGGGAGAGTGATGATGTCGCCAGGTCCTGCGGGTTCAAGGTGCCTGGAACGTTGAGGAGTCCTGCCGTTGCTGCTTTCACCCTCCGCCGGCGCCCGCAGCACCCCCGCCTGGATCAGCGAGGACTTGCCCGACCCCGACGGCCCGAGCAGCAACGTCAGCCGTCCCAGCCCCCGGTACGGGCATACCCCCCGCTCCGCCAGCTCCGGCAGGATCTCCCGCAGTACCTGCGTCGGAGTGACGGAAGCCACGTCCTCCTCCTCGGCGGCACGCCGCAGCTGGCCGGTGACCCACCCCTCTGCCCGGTCTCCGCACCCCTTACGTGGGGAAGGCCAGATGCACCACATCCTCGGGCCCGCCATGCGCGCAGGTGACCACGACCCCGTCGGCCACCACGAACCCCACCCCGGCCGCGCCTCCGTCCGGCCGAGGACCTGACCACGGCGCCGAGCAGGTCCGATGTGGTGCCGTCACCCGGTTGCCTCTCCGCGCTGCTCACCGGATCAGCCCGTACTCGTGCCTGCGTGAGGGTGATCGGATCTGTCGCTCTTCCAGGAAACGGTCACTTTCAGGTGGCAGCTGGCCTGGCTCTTGGTAATCACAACCCCGGCCTCGAATGCCGGGTCGACGCCGCACTCGACGGTGATCTGGTCGGGACGGGCCTTGCGTAGCTGGCCGAGGGTGGCGCGGGCGGCCTCGGTGACCGGCTCCAGGGCCCTTCCAGGGTCGCTGGCGGCTCGCGTACGGCGTCGCCGATGCGGCTTGCCTTCACCGGCCGTCCCACTCGGCCTGCTGCTCGACCAGAATGCAGCCCCCGCCGTCCAGCGGAATCCGGGTCAGAGGTGTCAACACGCCCCCGTCGGCTCTCGTGCTCGCACACCTGGGATCTTGGCCGGCATGCCTTCCACAGCCGCACGCTAGAGGAACGGCTAACCCGAAAGCCGTGCCTGCCCCAGTGCGACCCGCTTTCAGCGGCTGACGCCCCCGCCGGACCGGCATGACCCCTGAGGCGGGAGGCGGGAGGCGGGAGGCGGGGGCGGGGGCCTGGGGGCAGGGGCTACGCGGTACGGGCAGGGAAGGTGAAGGTGTAGCCCTGGGCCGAGAGCCATGGCAGGTAGCGGGTCAGCGCGGCGACGGTCTGTGAACGGTCGCCGCCTCCGTCGTGGAACAGCACGGTCGGCTGGGCGGGCAGCCCTTTCTCGACGGCCGAGAGGATGGAGGGCAGGCCGGGCCTGCTCCAGTCCTTGGGGTCGACGCTCCAGCCGAGGGGTCGCATCCCGCTTGCGGCTGCGATCTCGCGGCTCGCGGGGGTGAAGGCACCGCCCGGTGCCCTGTAGTAGTCGACGGAAACGCCAGGGGCCGCCTTCTCGATCATCTCCTTGGCCGCGAGGATCTGCTGGCTCTGGTAGGCGACGGACTTGTGATCCATCGTGACGTCGTGGTCCACGGAGTGGTCGCACAGCCGGTGTCCGGCGGCGGCGACCTGGCGGACCAGCTCCGGGTGAGCCTGCGCCTTGGTGCCGATCATGCAGAAGGTGGCCTTGACGTTGTTCCGCCGCAGCACTTCCAGCACCTGCGGGGTCCAGCGGGGGTCGGGGCCGTCGTCAATCGTGATGGCGATGTCGTGGCCGGCTCCCTGAGCGAGGCGGGATATCCCGACCGGCACCTGCGCGATCGCAGCGTGCGGCGCCTGCGGCCGCGCCTGGACGGATCCGGAGCGGGAAGCGGCCGGCGGCTGCCCCCCGGTGCCGCCGGTCGCGGCGAGCGCCGGTGTGCCGGCTGAGGCCAGCAGGCCCAGGACGGCTGCCGTCACGGCGAAGCGCGCCCGGCGGCGGCCTCCGGAGGTGGTGGTGCTCATGGATGCGCTCTTCCCTTGCCCTCGCGCTTCGGACTCTCGTTGCTCGTCCAGGCTAGGCGGCCGACGGTTTGACCCACTCGGTCGAGACGCCCTTTTTCGCCGCTTGGGGCTGTGATGGTAGTCACTCCGGCAGCGGGCGAAACGGCCGTCGTTCCCTTACGAGCGGCAGGGCGGGGCAGTAGCAGGAGGGGTGGGCGGCCCAGGTGGCCGCGCTGGCTCGCCGCCGGGACCTGCCCCGTGCTGTCTGGGGCGGTGACCTCGGCCGGAGCACCCACCATGGCGAACCGGCCCTTGTCGCTGCCATTGCCTGCGGCCGATATCGCGAAGTAGGACCGGCTCCACCACCGCAGTCGAAGGGCTGCTCGTGGCCCTCTCGGTCTCACTGCGGTCCGCGCTCGCGCCGGCCACGACCGTCCACATGCCCTCGTGCAGAACCGCACTGCGCACGGCGACGGTCCGCGCCGCGACGGAAACGGAGGCCGTGCGGGGCTGGTTGGGACGCTCGGCCTCCGGAGCGAGTGACCGCACCGCGATCGTCACGGCAGTGTCCGGATGCGTACCGTCCGCACGCAGCCACAGGTCCGCGAACATCTCGGCGACACGGCCGGACCGGCTGGGGTACGGGCCGTGTCTGTGGCGCGCGGGGGCGGGGGTGGCCTGGGCGACGGTGGCCCGCGGAACGGCGAAGGCGATGGCCAGTGCGAGCGGACCGGCCGTAAGGGCAGTCGAGATCCCGCCTCGGACCATGCGCGGCTCACGGGAGACAGTCCGGCCGACAGGCACGGTCTGTGGACGCTCTGCGCGCGGCCGCAGCCGCAGCCGCGGCCGCAGCCGCAGCCGCAGCCGCAGCGACTGCGGTTGCACGGCCGGGCGGCCGGGCGGCCAGCGGTACGGCGGCGGGGTGGGAGAGGGGTGTGGCCATGAGGACGTCTTCCGCCCTCGAACCCGTGCCGCGCCTATGCGGCTATCTCCTCACTGGGGAATGGCACCACGGACAGGTGCTGGTCATAGCTTCCCTGCTCCCACCGGGCGGCTGTGATCTCGTAGCCGTAGCCGTAGCCGTAGCCGTAGCCGTACCGTAGCCGTCGCGGTCTGCAGGGATACAGCAGGGACGGCGGGATGACGAGCACGACGGCGACCAGGCGCGGCCCTGCGGCCCCAGTGGTGGCCGCGCCCGGCTCCGCGGGGCCGACTCAAAGGTGCGCGAGCTCGGTGATCTGGTCGGGACAGCTTCGACCTCGTCGCGGACCGCGGGCAGGTGGAGTAGTTCGGCTGCACCCGGCAGGTGGGCGTGGTGGGATCGGCGCGGTGAAGGATCCCTTTGGCTGTGACGAACCGGCTCTCCTGCGTGCTCCGGGACCGCGGACCGGGCGGCGGCGCGCCGCGGTTGCTGCACGCGCCGCCGGCGCAAGAGATCTGGCGCTGCTGCTGGAAATACTCGGGCTGCTGCCCGACGCCGGCCCAGGGCCGTCGCGCCCACCGGGGTGGAAGGCTGATCCGCATGGGTGATCCGCAGGGCCCCGCCATGAGCGAGGTGAGGGTTTCGTGAGTAGTTGATCCAGATGATCACTGTTCGTCGGACCTCCCTCGCGTCGTGCTCCGTCCAACGCCGGGACCTGCGGCACCGTCACGGCCCGGCCAGCTGACCACGATGCGGCAGTCGGCCTTCTCGACGACGTCTCCGGGGGGAAGTGCAGAGTCGGGGGTGCCTGCGGGCATGACCGTCAACCGGGGCGTGACCCGGTCACGCAGTTCCCGGTCCCAGGTGTGGACTGCAGTGGCCATGGCGTCCACGGCAGCCTTGCCGTCCGACCCGAAGCCCTGCACTCCGAACTCCCACGTGGACGTACCGGTGGCCTCGTCGTGCTGGCGTCGCTCCACCATCAAGCAGGCCAGAGAGCGCCCGAGGACGATGGCTTCGGCACCCGACCGTTTCGGCAGCCGTACCGGGCCGGAGCGGTCCGGGTCCCCGGTCATCCGGCAGAAGCCGCTCAGGGAGGAGGCCAGCCACAGCTGCAGGTCTTCGAACGACTCGCCGCCTCCCACCGTCACCCCGGTCCACAGCTCCACCCCGCCTGCGGCGAGAGCACGGTCCAGGCCGTCCAACGCCGCCGGCCGGGTGTCCTCCCAGCGGATCCCGTAGCCGGAGTCCCCGATGGGGACCGGAGTGTCGTCCCACCGGCCGGCACCCTGCATCGGCACGAACCCGCACGGGCTGATTTCCGTGGACACCAGCACCGAGTCCTCCTTGCGGAGTCCGACGGCCCGGGTGAAACCGCCGATCCGCAGAGGCACCACCAGGCGCCCCCCTTCTGCCAGCTGGTTGGTCCAACGCCAAGGCAGGCCGTTCGAGGCGACCGTGACGACGATGGCGTCGAAACCGGGCTCCGGGATCAGGTACCCGGGGGCTCCGTGGTTGCCGTCGCCGAGGACGGGCCGGACTCGGTCCGCATACCCGGTCTCGGCCAGGAAGCGCTCTGTGCGGGTGTGCACGTACGGGTCGATCTCCATGCACACCACCGACCCGGACGGGCCGACGAGCTCGGCGATGAGGCACGCGTTGTAGCCGCCACCTCCGATCTCCAGCACGTTCCCGCCCGGCCGGAGGTCGGCCCGGCGCAGCATGGTCGCTTGCATCTCGGGCTGGGACACCGAACTCATCGACTGCCCGGTGTCCTCGTCGAACACCGTGGCCACCGCCTCGTTGACGTACGCCCGCGCAAGCGGCTGCTCGGGCAGGAAGGCATGACGGGGCACCGTCGTGAACGCCCGCCGCAGCTCGGGGGTGTCGGTCCACCCGGCTTCCGTGAGGTCCCGGACCAGCTGCTCGCGGAGACGGACCGCCGTCGCCGGTTCTGTGAACGTCATCGGCACGTTTCCGGCGGGCCTGGGCGTGTGGTGCGCGGGCGGGACCTCGGGCAGAAGGCCGGGCCACACCACGTTCAGGGCTTGGGCGGAAGCGGTGAAGAGCGGTTGCGGGAGATTTCGCAAGGTGGGAGGGGTGTGCCACTCCCACCGGCTGATCAACTCCGGTTCCCGTGCCGTGGGCTGGCCGGTGTAGTCAGTGATGCGGGCGATCTCGGTGATGCGGGTGAAGCCGTGGGTGGCGTCGCACAACGTCCCCAGCAGGAGCACGGACTCCGACCGGGCGTGCAGACCGGCTTCTTCGGCGAGTTCGCGTACCGCGGTGGCCTCGAACGCCTCGCCCGGCTCCACCTTCCCCGCGGGAAGTTCCCACACGCTGCGGGACGGGTTCCAGCCGAGGAGTACCTGCCCGCGGTTGTTGGTGACGACGACCGCGACACCGGCCATCGCTGCTGGCTTCGGGGTCCGCTTCTCGCTGTAGGCGACGGGGTCGGTCTTGGGCCCGCGCAGCAGTAGGACGGTGGAGTCGTCGGCCTCGATGCGCTCGGCGTGCTGCCAGCCGTCGGCGAGGAGGTCGATCTCGGTGTCGTCCAGGCAGATCCCGCGCAGCTCCGCCGTGTGCCGGTCGGCGTGCGGGGTGATCACGCACAGCGTGCCGTCCTCGTCGAGCATGGCGGCGAGTTCGGCGACCGTACGGGTGCGGTCGGGCAGGTGGGCAAGGGCCCGGCGCATGGTGATGAGCCGGTAGCCGCCGTTGGACGGGGAGAGGGACGAGAGGTCCCCGCTGGTGATGTCGAGCTGGTGGTAGGTGACCTGGTCCGAGGCCGCCGCGGTGGCCCGCCCGACGGCGGAGCGGGCCCAGTCCACCGCGTCGACCCGGTACCCGGCCGCGGCGAGGAAGCGGGCGAGCTCGCCGGTCCCGCAGGCCACGTCCAAGGCCCTGGCGTCCGAACCGTCCCCCGTCAGGGCCAGGTGCTCGGTGAGGATGACCTTCTCAGTGTCGGTCAGTGGTCGGAAGTCGCGGCCGGCCTCGTAGTGGGCGTGCCAGTCGAGCGCGGTGTGTGTGGTGCTCATGTGGTGAGTGCTCGCTTTCGTCGGGTTGCTCAGGAACGGTCGGCGGGGTGCAGGGACGCGGGTCCAATACAGCGCGGTCGGCCGGCCGCTCATCAGTGCCCAGTAGCGGTCGCCGAAGGACCAGTGCCACCACTCCGTGCCGTAGTTGACGAGCCCTGCGGCCGTGAGCGCGCCGCTCAAGGTGGCGCGGTGCAACCGGGCTTGGCGGGGGAGGCCGTCGGCGAGGGTGCAGCAAGCACCCGCGCTTTCCTCCGGGCTGGCGTTGACACGGGTGCCCATGTCCAGCTCGGTGCCGTCCGCGTCGACGAGGGTCAGGTCGACGGCAGCGCCAGCGCTGTGTGGGGCGATCTCCGGCGGTGACACGTACCGGCTCGCCTGCGCCCTCAGCTCCTCCGCGCTCCAGTCGGCATTGGCGGCGCGCAGCTCGGCCGCGTACTCCTCGAAGTACCGCTGCTGCAGCGCCGGCGGCCGGAACCCCTCGACGACGAGCAGACGCAAGCCGTCGGGCAGAAGCGACTGGGCGTGGAGCAGCCGGGCCAGGACTCCGGAACGGAGACAGGCGAAGGCGCACGCCGGATCGGAGCGGCGGCCATCGAGGAGCAGATCTCCGCCGGCGCGGGCATCGGCGAGGGGCTCGCCGTTGTCGGCTACCGGGATCGCAGCGACCCGCGGGTCGGACATCAGGACGATGCTCATTCAGACCTCCCAGTCCCAGGTGTCGAAGTACGTAGGGATCCCGGCGCGGCGGGCGGCCACTACGGCCTCGAGCCGTGCGTGGTCCCGTCCCGGCATCAGGTCCCGCCACTCGGGCACGGTCAGGGCGCGGACCTGGTCGTGCTCGTCCGGGTCCAGCACGATCGCGGCGAGCTCTCCGGACGAGAGCCGGCCGCCGTCGAAGACGAACCCGGCGGTGGCCGGCGGCCAGTCCTTGCCTAGCCCGAACACCGTGGCCAGGAGCCTCGGAGGTCCCGGCAGGTGGAATCCGGTCTCCTCCCGGCACTCGCGTACGGGGGTCTCCCAGGGGCGCTCGCCGTGCTCGGCCACGCCGCCCGGCCACTGCCACGGGTGGACTTCGGGGTCGGCAGGACGGCGTGGACCAGGCCGAGGGCGCAGGTGGCGAGCCCGCCGGTGGGGAGTCGACGACGTACGCGCGGGCGTCACCACCGTCCTGGAGGCGTAAGGCGATCTGGTCGGCGCACGTGGTGAGCCAGGCTTCGTCGAGGGGTTCGGTGAGGATGTTCGCCGAGCGCAGGCGGGCGATCTCGGCGGCATCGGCAGGGGTGGCGAGGCGGGGTTCGGGCACGGGGGTTTCCTTCCTCCAGGGGCCCGTGGGCCAATGGATTACGGGTGGTGGGCGGTGTAGAGGCGGCGCAGGGTGCGGTGGCCGCGTTCGGTTACCTCCGGGTCGTCGTGGCTGGTGCCGTAGGCGATACCGGAGACGGCGTCGAAGGCGGCCTCGCAGTCCAGGCGAAGCTCCTCGGCGGGGGTGAGCGGTCTGCCATGGCCGTCAAGGAACGCGGCGCGCAGGTGCTGGCGGCGCTTGGAGTGCCGGTCGGCGAGCGCACCGGCGGGCAGCGCCAGCAGCGCGGGCGGGAGCTGTCCCAGGAACACCAACCAGGCGACCTGTCCGGTGGTGGCGTCCAGCTCGAGCACGGCCAGCACGGGGAGTGCCATCGCGGTGATGGAGCTCCCGGCCACGCCGGCGGTCTGGCCGGTCAGGTAGCGCCGGAAGTCGCGGTGCCGCCACAACGCCCCGGGCGCGGTGGCGGAGTCAGGTGAGGCGGTCACGGAGCACCTCCTCGGCCTCGTGCAGACGCTCGGTGAGCCCCCTCACGGCTGCGTGCCGGTCCCGCCCGTACCTCTCGAGCTCGGGGGTGACCGCGGCCGGATTGTCGAAGGGTTCGGACAGGGGGTAGACCGAGCAGGCCATGTAGCCGGCCGCCACCCGGGGCAAGGCGAGCAGGTCCTCCACCGGGAGCCCGGGGTTCGCCTCTCGGTAGGCCGCGACCGCCTCGCACAGGCCGACGGGCCAGTCAGGGCCGGCGAGCACCGTGCGCGGATCGAGGACGATCCGGCCCAGCTCCCACGCAGCACTGCGGTGACAGGGCGGACGGAAGTCGATCAGGGCCGCCACCTCCTGCTCGCGCAGCAGCACATTGGGGGAAGCCAGATCCCCGTGCACGATCTGAGCCGTCAACATAGGAGGCAGGCCGCTGAGCATGGCCGCTACGCGGGGCAACGCGGCGAATCGCTCCTCCGCGGCCTGGCGCGCCCACGCGGCGAACTTCCCGCCTGCGGCTCCTCCCTCGTACTGGGCGAGCAGCCGCTCCATGCGCTGACGCCCCCGCGCGACATCGCAGACCTCGCTTGCCGGAACCGGCCGCGGGGGCCCGGCTGGATGCTGGGCCAGGGCCCGGTGCAGCTGACCCACAGCCCTTCCGACCGCTGTCCACCTGCAGCCGTGCAGGCCGTCTTCGGCGGTGTGCGCGCCATCTACGTACTCGGAGACAGAAACCGCCGTACCTTCGGCAGTCACGATGAGCTCGCCATCCCGTGACCGTCGTACCGCTGGCACCGGAACCCCACTACTGCGTGCGAACTCGCCCAGCCGCAGCGCCTCCTGCTCGCCCTGGAGGTCCATGCCCGGCGGATAGGCCTTGACGAACCAGCGTCGGCCGTCGTGCTCCTCGGCCAGGTAGTTGCGCGTCGCCGTACCTCGCGGACCGTGGATGACCGACGTAGGGACGATCCGGTAGCAGCGCGGCAGGATGTCTGCCACGACCTTCACCTCGTTCACGGGTGATCCTCCCGCATCAGCAGGTCCAGGGTCCGTCGGCCGCGGGCAGTGACGAACGGATCGTCGTTGTCGGGACCCCACGCGAGGCAACTGGCAGCGTCCAGCGCGGTCAGGCAGCGCAGTGCGTACTGCTCGTCTTTGGTCAGCTGACGGCCGAAGCCAAGGAAGAACACCTGCATCCGGTCGGGGTGGCCGAACCAATGGCCTGCGGCGAGGTTGACGAGGTCCTGAACGGTCGGCGCCGGGCGGGACCGCTCAAAGTCAACCAGCGCAAGGCGGCGGTCTACTCGCGACCACAGCCAGTTTCGCGGCTGATTGTCACCGTGGATAAAACCGACCGGCACCCGGCCGACACCACGGAGCCGCTCCGCATAGTCGCGGACCAGCTGCTGCTCGTCGGGGCTGATCCGGTCCCCGGCCCGGGCCAGATGCTTCTCCGCACCATCGGCCACGGCGGAGAACGCCGCCTCTGCGGCCGCACGCGCCTCCCCCTTGACATCTCCGGCCTGGTGGAGACGCGCGATGATTACTCCAGCCTGCCGGTGTACGGCCCGCTGCTCACCCGTGGTCATGTTCAATCCCTTGACCGGGGTGCCAGGTACGGCGGTGAGCAGGAGTGCGAGTTCTCCGGCATGGCTGTCGACCAGCTGGGGTGCCCGGCCGTGCCCGAGTGCGGGAACTGCGGACTGGTAGGCCAGGCTCTCCCGGGTGAAGGCCGTCTCGCTCGGCGACACCTTCAGGTAGAAGCGGACACCGTTGCCGCACCCCAGCTCCCACACTCGGGAGGACGGCCGGTCGTGCGAGGCGTTCCGTGCGGTCACGGTCGGTCCGAGGCGTTGCTCTGCCCACCTCTTCAACCCGGCGGGGAGGGTCTTCGGCTCGCTCACGCCCCGCACCCCGCAGGACGATGCGGGGTGGGCATGGCCACCGCTCGGTGGCTGTCGCCCACGGCTGAGGTCTGGGTTGTGGCCATCATGCGAGGTCCCCGGCGGGCAGCGTGTCGTGGGCGCCAGCGGGCTGGGCCGGGATGGGGGCGTCGAAGGCGCCGGCCTGGACGAGGTAGGCGTCGCGGAAGTCCCCGGTGCCGGTCTTCTCGTCCATCAGCTCGGTGAAGGTGCCCGACTCCGCGACCCGGCCCTCCTTCAGGACGTGGATGAGGTCCGCGTGACGTACGGAGTGCAGGCGGTGGGTGATGAGCACGATCGTCTGACCCGTGGTGGCGGCCAAGGCCCGGATCTGGTCGAAGACCCGCTGCTCGGCGACCGCGTCCAGCGCGCTGGTGGGCTCGTCCACGATCAGGATCTCGGCCTGCCGGTACTTCGCGCGGGCGATCCCGACCCGCTGCCACTGCCCGCCGGAGATCTGGTGCCCGCCCCGGTAGCCGCGCGCCAGCAGCGTGCCGAGCCCACGAGGCAGGCCGGCCAGGACCTCGTCGGCCCCGGAATAGGCGGCCGCCTCCTCCACCGCCCGGTCGTCGATCGGCCGACCGGGCTGGCCGATGCCCACGTTGACGCGGAAGGTGAAGGGCCAGTGGAAGAAGTTCTGCGACATCAGCGCGACCCGCGAGAACACCTGCCCGCGGTCCGCCTTTCGGGCATCGACGTCATCCCACCAGATCGTCCCGCCGTCCCCGTCCGGCAGGTACAGCCCGGACAGCAGCTTGACCATGGTGGACTTTCCGGAGCCGTTCTCACCCACCAGGGCGATGATCTTTCCCATGGGGAAGGAGAGGCTGACCTCCCGCAGCGTGGGCTTCGGCTCTTCGCCGCTGCTGCCTGGGTAGGTGAAAGTGACCTTCTCGAACCGGACCTCCCGCAGCCGCTCGGGCAGCGGCTCCCCGCCTGCCGGGATGGCCCGGGCCTCGGCCTCGCGGCACAGCCGCTCATAGTCGGCGACGAACAGCGACTCCTGGTGCAGGTCGGTGATCTGCAGCACCAGGGAGTCCAGGCTGGAGGCGCCCGTACGGATCGCCAGCACGGCCGTTCCCGCCACCGCGAGCTCCATCGCCCCGCCCCACAGCAGCAGCCCGAGAGCCCCGTAGGTGAGCAGGGTGGCGACGCCGCCGGCGCCGTCGGCGATCAGCCCGATCCGCGCGGCCCGCCGGGCCAGCCGGGTCTGCTCGCGCTCGCTGGTCTCGGCCATGTTCCGGAAGTGGCCGAGGGGGAACGGGCCGACCTCGTGGACGCGGACCTCGGCAGCCGCCTCCTGCCGCCCCGTAGCGGGCGGCGTCCAGGAGCCGGTGGAACTCGTCGTCCTCGACGGCCGCGAGCTCGACCCGGTGCACCAGGCCCAGGTAGCGCTCCGTTGCCACCCGCTGCACCTTCGGCTCGAGTGTGCCGGTGGCCGCCGTGGACGCGGACCGCAGAAGCGATCCGAGCAGTCCCACCACGGCCACGACGGCGAGCGCGGGGACTGCCCGGGCGAGCCGCTCGTTGGTGGTGCCCTCGGTGAGGAGGTGCCCGAGTACTCCGTTGACCGCGACCAGGCCCACGGCCTGGGTGATACCGCGGCCGAACTCGGAGCCGAGAACGATCCGCAGGGCACGGGCGTCGGCGAGGTGCGCGAGCCGGACACCCGTGCCGACCAGCCGCGGCAGACCCCGCGCCATCGTCCACAGGCCCAGCTTCAGCCACGCGCCCTCGTGCCGGTCCCAGCCGATGTCGTACGCCAACTCCCCGCCGAACAGAAGTCGCTCCGAGTCCGAGACCCCGGGTGTCTTGGCCCCTCCCAGGTCGTCGCTCGCGTCTGTCATTCCCCCACCCCATATCCGGTCGTGATGAGCGGCGGGCGCGGGCCGCGGGGGCGTCAACCTGGCGCCTGGGCGCTGGGGCGGCACGGACGGATTCCTGGGGGCGTTCGAACGCGGCCGGGTCCTGGATGGGGCAGGGCAGGGCAATCACGGCTTCCTCCGGATGAGCGCGTGAGGGGCACTGGTGCTCTAAGAACGGCCCCCGGAGAGGCCCGTAACGGGTGCTTCAGGGGCAGATTCGGAACGCATGTTCTAAGTCGGGGCTATGGCCAAGTGGCCCTTGGGTCCTTGGCGCTGGGGGTGACTCGAATAGGAAGATCACTCGTTCGAGGGATTGCCTCCGGATTCTTGGCTGGCGATCACCCGGCCGTCGGTGGGGAGGGGCGCTGGGCTGCTGGTCACGGGACTTCTGGGGGCGGTCCAGGGGGAGGTGAGGGTGAGGGGGTGGGCTGCTTCAGCGTCCAGGCGTGCGACAGCACCGATGGGGAGTGTGAGTTGTAGCGGGGTGTGTCCGAAGGGCAGGCCGTGGGCGACGGGCCAGGTGTAGTCGCTGCAGACGTCGTCGACCATCTCCGGGTTCGAAGGCCGCAGGACGCGAGTGCTCCCAGCCCGCGATCGGAGACGTCCGGGTGGGCGGCGGCTTCGGGGGCGGAGAGGCTGACGATGCCGACTCGGTCGCCTCGGCGCAGGGAGGCGGGAAGCAGTGGTGTCGCGATCAAGCCGGTGTCTCCTTCGTAGCGGGCGTTGTCGGGCAGGTCGCGAGCTCTGTGCCGAGTGCCGCGGTGTCGCCTGTGCGGCGGTCTTGCGCGCTGTGACGTTCCCGGCTCCGTTATGGCTACGGTCAGAGCAAGACCGGATCGTGCTGCTGTTCAGGGATGGGAAAGCCGGAGGCCGAGGCGGTTGGCCAGGCTGGGGTCGGGGCAGCTGGAGAAGCGAGTAGAGCGCAGGCCGGGCGGTGGAGCAGCCGGATCTGGCCGACCTCGTAGTGATGGGCTCCTCGGGCGCACAGGAGGTTCGTATCGGAGCGCGGTCGCGCGCCCGGTCCTGGCCCGCGGTTTCGGCGAGCAGGGTCCCATGCTGCCGACGTCGCCGGTGGTGAGGGCTGTGAGTACGGCGACTTGCCGGACGTCGAGCATTCGCTTACCGATGCCGCGGTGTGTCTCGATGTGCTTCAAGGCCTCGCTCCAGCGGCCAGCGGTAGTGAGGGAGCGTGCTCCGTCGGCGAGAACCACGCGCCACAGCCATGCGCGGACTTCCGCGCGGGCTTGTGGGCTCTGGGTGAGGTCTGCCGGTACGGTCACGCCCTCGAACTGGGCCGCTGTTCCTGTGCCGACGGCGTCGTACAGCTCAAGGAGGCGTTGGCGCCCGTCGTCGGCTTGACCGGCGCGGATCTGCAGGCGCGCGAGGTTGGCGACGGGTTCCAGGGCCCGGATCGCGGTCATGCCGGGTAGGGGGCAAGAGCGGAGGTATGCGGCGGCGTGCTGGTGGCACATCTGGCGGGCGAGCTCGGGGAGACCAACGTCGGAGGCAATGAGCACGGCCTGGTTGTGGACGGCCGGTGCCAGCCCCTGGTCAGTGGTGCTCTGCGCCGTGTAGGACAGCGCGGTTCAGCGGCGTGTCGAGCGAGAGGAGGCCGGGCCGGTGCTCGATGGCGGGGGCGTTGAAGGGTTGGATCTCGAACGTGGCCTCGCGGCCGCGGTATGCGCGATCCAGGTGCGGATGGCGTCGGCCACGGTCGCGCTGCGCTTCCCAAGCCATCCGGAGGGTCCCGTCTGGGGAAGAGGCCATCACGTCCGCGCGAACCGATGCAGGCAGGCCAGGATCAGGCAAAGTAGGCGAGTCGCCGCCGGTCGAACGGTGAGGCGCGATCCAGATTTTTCGGAGTTCGGCGGTCTGAGGATGTCGAGAACGTGCCACCGGCTCCGTCCCAGGGACGGCAGCGGCCACCACCGGCCGCACGAGGAAGAAGGAGAAACGAGCATGGCGATTCAGCGGATGGACAACGTCGGCATCGTCGTCGAGGACATGGATGCCGCCATCGCGTTCTTCGTGGAACTCGGTATGGAGCTGGAGGGCAGGGCGGAGGTCGGGGGCCTCGTCGCCGACCAGTGCACCGGACTCGACGGCGTCCGCTGTGACATCGCGATGGTCCGGACCCCGGACGGTCACAGCCGGCTCGAGCTGGCGAAGTACCGCAGCCCCGCGGTGATCAGCGCCGGGCCGCGCAACCGGCCGCACAACATTCTGGGCACGCACCGCGTCATGTTCGCCGTCGACGACATCGAGGACACCGTTGCCCGCCTGCGCCCTCACGGCGCCGAACTCGTCGGCGAGATCGCCCGGTTCGAAGACAGCTATCTGCTCTGCTACCTCCGCGGCCCGGAGGGCATCATCGTCGGACTGGCCGAGCAACTGCGCTGAGAAGGAGAAACCGAACAACAGCTCACTGCACCGCTGGCCGCGCAGGTCGCCCTCTTCCTCCGGGGAGCCGGCCCAGCCGCTGAGTCCCGCACCCCGGACGGGGAGCCGTACCGGCGTGCTGACGAGGGCCTGGTGGTGGAGGTCGCGGCCGGGACAACGCGGCACGCGGTGGTCACGGTCGTGCGCGTCCACAGATGACGTGCCGAGCAGCGTGAGCAGAGCGCAAGAGTGCCCGCCCGTGGGTCAGCCCTGCCCCTGCCGAAGGGCCTTGCATCGCTCACAGAGCGGGTTCTCTGGGGGAAAACTGCGGCACAACACGGTTCGGTCAGGAACGCTGCAGCTCAGCGGCTACGGAGTGACCGTAGCGTGCGCAACAGATGCGCCGCCACGGCCCAGTGGCGCGGACGCGGACGGCAGAGCCCGCCGCCCTGAACGGGGTTGCTCTGCCGCCGGAAAGTCCCAAGTTCCAGCAGGTCAAGGGCTACTGGACGGGATGTCAGGCACCGCAACGGGACGGAGCACCGTTAGGGACTCTTCCTGACGAGCCATCATCGCAAAGGGGAACCTGTCGATTTCCAAGCAGAGATCGACATCGTCTGGGTGGTATCCGCTCCGCAGCCCACCGGCAAGATCGGCCGCGGCACGAGAAGTCCTCGCGCGGTGGACATACGGGGCCGCCTCGACATCGCCCCCGGCCATAGATCGACCAATGTATTCGGCGCAGGCCAGGTCCTCGTCGGCCCGGCCTCCCTCGCCGGTGACAACGAACGTCACCGGGCCGGAATCCTCGGTCTGCAGGAACCGCGCGGTCGGGCCGGCCACCACGAAGCTCGCGCACAAGACCAGCGGTGCGTTCGCGACGGCCAGCGCGCCCACGGTCCCTGCCGTCGTCTTCTGCACCAGCGTGCGGCCAGCGAAATCGCATGACCTGAGCAGGCCAGGTGAGTTCACCGCGTCGAAGCCCGCCGCTGGGGCTCCGTCCTTCAAAGCCAGCCAACCCGAGCGGCTCTCCTTCAAGGCAAGTGCCTCACTCTCCGTCGAGGCCAGGACGATCTTCTCGACGCCACGCGAGAAGGCCCAGGCAGCCACGGTGAAGGCGCGCATCACGTCGATGACGACAGCAACACGGGGAACGCCGGTCAACTCTGGGATGCCAACGAAGTGATGGTCCATCGCACCATTCTGACGCCCCTGCATCATCCGAAGGGCACGATTGATCCGGCTGCCGTCGGGGTGACGGTCAGCGAAGCGGTTCTGGTGCTAGTGCTGCGGGCGGCGAGGGCCTCGCGCTCCTCCGCGACGGCCGGCGCCTGCTCCGCGCGGCCGAGCCGACATCGACGACCGCGAGACGCTCTACCGCAAGGTCGCCCCCCACGCCAGTGAACTCCACGACTCCCTGTGCGCCAGTGCCAAGGAAGGGCACACCGTCATGACCGAAGAACTCGGCCAGTGGATCCCGGGCCCGCTCCAGGCACAGTAACCGTCTGTGGCCATCACCGATCAGTGGCGCCGAACAGCACCCAGCCCCGGGACCGTACTGTCCCGGGGCCTCATGTTCACTTCGCTGACCTCTGGGCTCAACGACCCAGGCAGAGCGGTGTCACGTCCACTCCCCACCCAAGTGCCCGTGCCGCGGAGATGGCTTCGGCGCATTTCGTGACGAGCCAGAAGGTCAAGCGTTCCCCCTAGACTTCGGGGACCTGTTGCCGGCCACTCCTCGCGCCGAGAACCAGCGCTGCTGTGACTACTGGGACATCAGTGTGGGTTTACCCAGCCGTGTCGGATGGCGTGACCACCAAGCTGCATCCGGGTCCGCACTCCGGCCATGTCCATGAGGTGGCGCAGGCGTCGGTGCAGCGTGCGTGGTGAAAGACCGAGCTGTGCCGCGGCCGTCGGGTCGGTCAGACCGGCCAGCAGAAGGGCGAGGATCTTCCTGTCGAGGTCGGTCGGGCCTTCCGCACCGAGCTCGACGGCGGTTTCGGCTTCTCCGCCGCTGCCCGACAGCTCGAATGGGCGGGCAGTGCGCCATACCGTCTCGAACAGCGCGTCCAACGCATCCAGCAGGCCGCTGCGGTGCAGCAGCACGGCGCCGGGCTCTCCGTCTGGTGTGACCGCAAGCGGGACGAGGCCGAGGTCGGCGTCTGCCAGGACGAGTTTCATCGGCAGCTGGTCGGCGACACGCAGTTCCACGCCGTTGCGCAGTGAATTGATCGCCTCTTCGATGATGCCCGGCTCTGCCAGCGCGGTCCGGTCGAGTACCGCCCGGAAGTGCACGCCGCGGCCGAGGGCCACGGGTTCAGCCGTGTTCTCGTCGGGTGGCAAGGCGACGAAGGGTGCCGTGATGAAGCTGCGCACCTGCGTGCGGGCTGCCTGCTGCACCTGTAGGAAGCGGTGGCGGATGGCATCGACTCCCGTGACCACCTCGATCAGATCGCTGATGCTGCTCCCGGTCATCGCCGCCCGGTGTTCCTCGGCGAAGGTCACCAGTGCCTGCTCGGCCACGCGCAGCCCGTCACGGCGCTGGCTGATGAGAGCGCCGAGCGCCATGGCCGGCGGTGCGGCGGTGAACCGCTCATCCGCCGACCTGGTCACCAGTCCCCACCCGACCAGGCGGGACAGCGCCTTGTCGACGTGGGCTCGCGAGAGAACGAGCAGATCCGACAGCGGCATCGCGGTGGAGTTCGGCAGTCCGAGCAGCGCCCGGTAGACGCGCTCGTCATCGGGTTCGAGGCCCAGGACATCCAGCATCGGCGACCGACTCTCTTCCGCTTGCCGCAGCGAGGAGAGTATGCGCCACGGCGGCAGACCCTGAAAAGTCCCTGCTGGGAGCAGGTGGGACGGGAAGGGCCCCGGGGATTCGCCTCCCCGGGGCCCGACAGTGCGGTTCATCGCAAGCCGTACGCCCGGATGATCTCGTTCTTGACGCTGAAGCCGCTGTCCGTCTCGGCACTCGCGCGTACCGAGACGAAGCCGCCGGGCTTCTTCGCCGTCCTGAACGAACCCGTCCAGTAGCCGCCGGCGCCCTTGTCCAGGGTCACCTTCTGCCAGGTGCGGCCCTCGTCGTACGAGACGTCCAGCTTCACCGTGGTCACGGTGCCCGGCACGGTACCGAGGTCCATCGACACCGGCTTGAGCGCGATCTGCTCGGTCGCATTGGCCTTGACGTCGCCGTGCAGGTCCGACTCGAGCTTGTAGTCCAGATTCAGCACCGAGAACGGCTCGAAGAAGTCCGAGTCGACGGTGTCGGACATGAACGTCCACTCGGTGTGGGTTCGCGTCGACAGCCGGAAGACGTCACCGGGCCGCTCCACGTCGAGGACGGCGCGGTAGGGCAGATTGCCCGCCGGCACCTCGTGCCACTGCATGTCTCCACCGGCCGGGTTGTCGTGGATCAGCGTGTCGCCCTGGAAGACCTGCAGGTGGGACGGCGTCTCACCCCAGGGCAGGTAGCCGCCCAGCCGCATGTTGTCGCTGGCGGAGGCCCATGCCTGCACGTTCCAGGTCATGTAGTTCCCCCAGCGGGAGTTGTACACACCGAAGGACTCGCTCTGGCCGGGGCGCGTCGCCGGAGCGAACCAGTCCAGCCGGGTGGCGCTGCCCTTGGCGTAAGTGTTGTCGCCCGACACCATCGACCACGGCAGGGCTCCGTCGAGGCCCTGCGTGTGGAACTCCCTCCAGACCTGGCCCGGGGTCACCCATTCGGTGCGGGTACCCGGGTGCCACTCGAGCTCGGGGAAGTTGAACGACGGGCTGAGGGTGAAGTCGGAGCGGTAGCCCTCCGCCAACCGGCCGCCCGCGGCGGAGTAGTAGCGCGCGTCGATCCGGGCGAGGTCGTCCTTGGTCGGCTTGTAGACCAGGGCCCGGTCCGGCACCTGGCCGGGATAGTCCCGGGTCAGGTCGTAGACGAACGGCGTGTACTCGGTCTGCTGTGCGGTCAGCTCAAGATGGCCCGCCTTGGCCATCGCAATGAGGGTCTTGCCCGCGTCGCGGTGCACGGTGGCCACCGGGATGGTCGACTCACCGACGTACTCCAGCAGGGCACCGACACCGTCATTGACCACGATCAGCGCCCTCGCACCGGCCGCGACCGCGGCCTCGGTGCGCTCCTGCGGCGAGACCTTGTCGTTGCGCTCGATGACGACGAACTTGCCCCTGGCCTTGACCTTCCCGTAGTCGGCAGCCGCACCGTTGCCCGCGTAGACGGCGTCCAGCTTGTCCGTGGCGGTGCCCAGGGCGCTGCCCGCCTGCACCAGCGTCTCGAAGCGGAGCCGGTCGCCCGACGTGCTCAGACTGAGCAGCGGCTCGCCCTTGCGCCAGCGCGTGGTCAGGATGAACTCGCCGTGCTTCATCGGCTCAGTCGGCGCGACGTAGACGTCGTCGTACGCCAGGGGCAGCACGTATGCGCTGCGGTAGTCCATGAAGGGGTCGAGGCCCTTGTAGTGGACGTTGAAGTCGACCTTGCGTTGGCGGTCCTCGGTGCGCTGCGGCGCCTCGGTCTGCAACAGGCGTGCCTTGCTCGCGTCCAGCACCACGTCAACGGAGCCGTCCTTGAGCACGGTCTCCGGGTCGACCAGCACGGCCAGGCCCGAGCGGTCCGCCTTCTCGCCGGCCACGTCGAGGTACGCCGCGACGGTGTACAGGCCGGGTGCCATGCGCATGGTGGTCGAGCCGTCGACGTAGACCGACCACGGCCAGAAGTCGCCGGCCAGGTTGATCGCGACCATCCCGGCGGCGGGCTTGCCGTCCCGGCCGACCAGCTTGATGTTCAGGTCGTAGCGCTCCTCTTCCTTGATGAGCGCCACGGAGGTGCGGGTCACCGGGTGGCCGTTGGCCGCGTCGGTGGCTGTCACGTAGCCGACGTGCCGGCCTGCCGAGGCGTTTCGCGGGTCGCCCGTCACCGGGACGGCGGCGGTGCCGCCCGCCGGGACGGTCACTGTGGTGGCTCCCAGCGTGAACGGGCCGCCGTCGTTGGTCAGGGCCAGTTTCAGTGTGATGTCTGTGGAACCGGAGTTGGTGAAGGTCAGGTCCTTGGTGACGGCGACGTCGCTCGGCTCGTGCGGCCATGTGTAGTCGCCGAAGAAGAGCGATCCGGTGCCGCGGACCGTGGTGCGCACGGCGGCGGCGACGTCGAGACGGCCGGCTCCGACCTCGTACGGCGAGTACCCGCCGTCCAGGCCCTTCGCGGTGCTCATCAGGTGTTCCTTGAGCTGCGCGCCGGTCCAGTCCGGGTGCTGCTGGGCAAGGATCGCCGCCGCGCCGACCACGTGAGGGGTGGCCATCGAGGTGCCGCTGATGGTGCGGTAGAGGCCCTGACCACCGTCGGTCATCTCCTGCGAGCGGGCCGCGGTGATGTCCACGCCGGGCGCCGCGATGTCCGGCTTCATGCCGCCGGAGTAGGCCAGCGGGCCGGTGCTGGAGAAGGACGCGAGCCGGTCCTGCTTGTCCGTGGCGGCCACGGTCAGCGCCGAGGCGGCCGCACCCGGCGCGGAGATGCTCTCCGGGCCCGCGTTGCCGGCGGCGATGACGAACAGCGTGCCGTACTGCGCGGACAGCGCGTCGACCGTTTGTGACATCGGGTCGCTGCCGTCCGTCGGGTAGGAGTCGCCGAGGCTCATGTTGACGACGTCCGCACCGGACTCGGCGGCCCACTGCATGCCGGCCATGACCCAGGAGTCCTGGCCGTAGCCCTCCGCGCCGCCGAGCACCTTGCCGACGAACAGGTCGGCGCCGGGGGCGACGCCCTTGTTGTCGCCTCCTGAGGCGGCGCCCGAACCGGCGATCGTGCCGGCCACGTGCGTGCCGTGCCCGTTGACGTCGGTGACGGTCTCACCCGGCACGAAGCTGGTCGTGCCGTCGATCAGGCCGGCGAAGTCGGGGTGGTTGACGTCGATGCCGGTGTCGAGCACCGCGACCTTGACGCCCTTGCCGGTGTACCCGGCCGCCCATGCCTCGGTCGCGCCGATCAGCGGCACGCTCTCCTTCAGGCTGGCCTTCACCCGACCGTCGAGCCACAGCTTCGCCACGCCCGCGCCCAACGTGGCGCTGCCCTGCGGCGCGACGTCGCTCCAGAACGTGCGGGCCTGCCGCTTCTCGGTGCTGAGCGCGGCACCGCGGATGCTCTTGAGGTCGCGGGTCAGCTTGCTGCCCCTGGGGGCCGTCGGCGGGGCGGCCGAGCGGGACTTCGGCTCGGCGTACGTCGCGATCAGCGGCACCTCGGCCGACTTCGCGTCGTCGTAACCCATTTCGATCAGGTCGCTGACGTTGAACAGCCGCCGGTCCAGCTTGCCCGTGCCCAGCAGCGGCACCGCCTCGTCCGGGATGACGAACAGATCACCCTTGATCTCCTGGATCTTTACGCCACCGACGGCGCTGTCCGGCCGGTCGACGTCGGCGGCCTGCTTGCCGTCGGCCATCGTGGTGACCGTGACGACGTCGCCGGTGACCAGGGTGACCTTGTGGGTCGCCGAGGGTTTGGCGGGAACGGTGGGCTTGCTCGGAGCGGCTTGTGCGGGCGCTTGCAGAACTGCGAGTCCCGACGCCAGCAACGGCACCGCGGTGACGGCCGAGATCAGCTGCCAGCGCCTACGGCGGAAGGCGGAAGATAGTGAGGGGGAGAACATGCCATGGGTCTATCGGCCAGTAACGCCCACGTGAACGCCTGATGGAGGCAAGTCCTTGCCATGGCGCGGACTTGCCAGCCGTGAACCTCGCGAATCCAGGCAAAGTCACACGCCGCAACGGTGAACGGCACGATCGCGGTGCTCCTCCACAGGCAGCCAGGTGCGTCAGGATTCGCCGTCGAACTCCCGGCCGGCGACGGTCACCAGGTGCTTCCATCCGGCCGCCGCGCGCCGCGCGCCGCGGCCTCGCAGCCGGCCAGTTCGGCTCGTGGGCTCAGCTCGGATATCCGCCCAGCTCGATCCCGGGAGCATCGGCAAGGTGGGAGTCACACCGCAGTCCGGTCTGTCCGAGCTGATCCTGGAAGCGGTCCTTGACGAGACGGGCTCTCCGAGCTGCTGCCGCGGGCCTGGCTGCGGGCGGCGCGGCGCAGCTCGATGCCGTCGGCCATGACGGCCGTCGCCGCCATTGCGGGCGGGCGTGCATGAAGTCCGGCTTGTGAAGCATGCGCGGGAGATGGAATGCGTCATTTACGACCAGGGTTCAGGCCGCTCGGAGTTCGCGGAGTGCGAGCTGCCGGACGAAGCCTGCCGGCTCGCCCTCAAACAGCTCCGTGGCCTGCGCGACGGTGAGTTCGCCTGGGTGCGTGTGGCAGATCCGTCCGAGGACGAGCTCGTTCAGCTGTCCGAGGAGCTGGGCCTGCATCCGTTGGCTGTCGAGGACGCCGTCCAGGCGCAACAGCGTCCGAAGCGGGAGCGGTTTGGCGATGTCCTGGCCGTTGCGCTGAAGACCCTCTGGTACGTGCAGGAAGAGACGGCGGTGGAGACCGGCGAAATGATGCTCTTCGTCGGCCCCCGCTGCATCCTCACCGTTCGCCACGGGGCGGTCGACCCGTGCGCCGAGGCCACCCGTCGGCTGGACGCCGACCCGGACATGCTGCGATTCGGTCCCTGGGCCGTCCTGCACGCCGTCCTGGACGTCGTCGTCGACGCCTACAGCGACGCGGCCGAGAAGGTGCGCGCCGCCCTCGACCGGCTGGAAGACCAGGTCTTTTCCAGTTCGCGCGTCGACCACACCGAGGGTATCTACTCGCTGAAGCGAGAGGTCCGCGAGTTTCGTGACGCGGTGCAGCCGCTCGTCCCGGTCGTCCAGGGCCTCTTGAGCGAGCCCGGCGAAGGGGACCGTCGGACGAAGATCGCGCCGTACGTTCGTGATGTGACCGATCACCTTCAGCGCACGGACATCGAGGTGCGGACTCTGGATGAGTTGCTGAACTCGGTCCTTGACGCGCAGCAGGCCCGGGTGAGTATGTGGCAGAACGACGACATGCGACGCATTTCGGCGTGGGCGGCGATCTTCGCGATCCCCACCATGGTTGCCGGCGTCTACGGAATGAACTTCGAACACATGCCGGAACTCGGCTGGACCTACGGCTACCCGATGGCCGTCGGGCTCATGGCGCTGGCGTCGGGAGCCTTGTACCGTGCCTTCCGCCGCAACGGATGGCTGTAGGCGAGATGCCGTCATCGCTGCGGCAGTTCACCCTGGCGAACTCCCACCACCCGAACCACACCGTCCAGACCCGCGCACTGCACGCCTGTCCACACTGGCTTGGGACGCTCCAGGCTGGCGCGGACGAGCCGGAGTGCGGCCGCCGGGTCCGCGGCACGGGTGACCGTCCTGCCCACGACGACATGTGAAGCACCAGCGGCGACGGCAGCATGCGGTGTGCCGGGCCGGGCGTGCTCACCTTGGGGCTCTCCCGGAAGCGCGACTCCCGGCGTGATGATCAGGGTGTTGGCTCCCAGCACACCCCGCAGTGGCCCGGCTTCCCGCGGCGATGCGATCACGCCATGGCAACCAGCGCCTTCCGCCAGCCGGGCCAGCCGCAACACCTGCTCCTCGGTCGAGGCTGATCCGGTGACGCCGATGTCAGCGAGATCGGAGCTCGTCATGCTGGTGACGACGGTCAGAGCCAGAACGCGAAGGCGTGGAAAGTCGCGGGCCGCCGCGACAGCGGCGGACATGATGCCGGTGCCGCCCATGCTGTGGACGGTCACCATGGAGACACCCAGAGCGCCAGCGGCGCGGACCGCGCCGGCCACGGAGTGGGGGATCTCGAAGAGTTTCAGGTCCAGGAAGACCTCCTTGCCCTTGGCTACGAGGTGCTCGACGAGGTCCGGCCCGGCCGCCGTGAGCAGTTCCATCCCGACCTTGTAGAAACGACACTCCTCACCGAGCCGGTCGACGACTTCGTCAGCCGCTCGACGGTTGTCAAAGTCCAAAGCAACGATGATCCGACTGGTTGGCTCCACGGCGTCATTGTCACCCACGCGGAGTTGGAGGCGTCAGCGGCCTGGGTTGCGCCCGACCGCCCTCACCAGCACCCTGGCGCCATGAATTCCTGACCGGGTGCCGGTGCCTTCTGCGAGGATCGGCGGATGGCCGACAGCAGGGACCGCTCGACTCTTCGACAGTTGGTCGGCGACGTCGTCGTTCGTCTCGGTGGCGCGAACGCGCACGCCACACTCGACGAGGCCTTCGCGGAGCTGGGGATGCCGCCCGTTTCGGACGAGGGGACGAAGAACGACGAGGAACTGCAGGAAACCTGCCGCGCCATCGTGACTCGCCTCGCATGACCTGCACACCGCGCCAGAAGACGCCACCAGGTCCCATTGAGCGCGGACGCAGCCTGACGGGCCATGTGGGCGCTCAGTCACAGTTGTTGTGACCGAGCATTAGACCTGTCACATGAGCACTGGATTTGTCGTGCTGTGTGGTGAAGCCGGGTTCGGCGCGGCGATCCCGGTCGTGGAGTCGACGCACACGATCGTCCAGCCCACCTCACTGATCGCGTCCGAGTGCTGCTGGACGTGCGCCAGGAGCCGGTCCCAGGTTCCGTCCGCCGACCAGCGGCGGAAACGTTCGTAGACCGTTCTCCACGGCCCGTAGCGTTCCGGCAGGTCCCGCCAGGCGGCCCCGGTGGACAGCTTCCACCGGATCCCGTTGAGGACCTGCCGCCGGTCGCGGACTGGTCGGCCCATCCGCGGCGGGGCAACAACGGCCCGATCACCGTCCAAGCCTGATCGGTAAGTTCACGACCTCGCACCACGAAAGGAGCAACGGGCAACCGACTCTGCGGACACGCCCCCAGTAATGGATTCCGGTGACAGCCGGGGCACCAGCACGGGCGGAGGGGGAGGCCAGTCATGCGGTCGGCCGGGCCGGGTGGTGAGGTGGCAGGCGGCGGCACGGGAACGTGTTGCAGCTCACCAGGAAACGGTGACAGGGCGGTGTCGCGGAAGGCTGCGATCGTCGACGCCGTGATGATCACCGATGAGGACTGCCTCGCCGAGACCCTGGCGTTCAACAAGCAATTCGAGGCCGCTGCCGCGAGCCGCCCAGCGCGCGACCAGATGCCGGATGCAACCGTGCTGGCCGCCCTCCGGCGCAACCGGTTGGGCGGTGACACGCCACCTGTTCGCCTGCCGCAGGGCCAAGACCGCGTCACTGCCGACGGGGTGAAGGTCCGGGCGTTCGTGCCCGACCGCGTCGACGGCGTGTACCTCCACTTCCATGGAGGCGGCTGGATGTTCGGCTCCGCGGACGGGCAGGATGAAAGGCTGTGGCGACTCGCCGAGCAGGCACGGCTGGCCGTGGTCAGTGTGGACTACCGCCTCGCGCCGGAACACCCCTTCCCCGCCGGGCCCGACGACTGCGAAGCGGCCGCCCTGTGGCTGGTGGACCAGGC
This sequence comes from Streptomyces sp. NPDC048269, assembly GCF_040652395.1. Classification (NCBI taxonomy): domain Bacteria; kingdom Bacillati; phylum Actinomycetota; class Actinomycetes; order Kitasatosporales; family Streptomycetaceae; genus Streptomyces; species Streptomyces sp. NPDC048269. Next base: position 43,017 of record NZ_JBEZLW010000022.1, on the reverse strand, counting down.
TGCGGCCGAGTTCGGAACCGGGCGGCTGCTGATCGGTGGTGAATCGGCCGGAGCCCACCTGAGCGTCGTCACGCTGCTCCGGCTTCGCGACCGGCACGGCATCACCGGCGCGTTCCGGGCGGCCCACCTCCTCTTCGGCCCGTACGACCTGTCGATGACACCAAGCCAGCGATCGTTCGGTTCCAGGCGGCTGCTGAGCAATACCGATACGCTGCGGCGCACCATTGGGCTGTTCACACCGGGCATGGGGGCGGAACAGCGCCGCGATCCCGAGGTCTCGCCGCTCTTCGCCGACCTGGCCGGCCTGCCGCCCGCCCGGATCGTCGTCGGCACCGAGGATCCGCTGCGGGACGACTCGCTGTTCCTAGCCGCACGGTGGCAGGCGGCGGGCACGCCTGCGCATCTGAGTGTCGTCGCCGGCGCCATGCACGGCTTCACTCTGTTCCCGTTGACCATCACCGAACGGGAACAGCGACGCGAGTGGCACTTCCTGTCCACCACGGGACGGTAGCGTCGCCGACATGAACCGCACTGCCCGGCTGTATGCACTGGTGGAAGAGCTGCGTGCGGTGGCGCCACGGTCACGGACGGTCGCGGCGCTCGCCGCGCGCTTCGAGGTGAGTACGCGCACGGTGCAGCGCGACCTCCAAGCGCTGATGGAGACCGGCGTCCCGGTGCGCAGCGCCCCCGGGCGGGGCGGGGGCTGGTCGGTCGACCCTGAAATGACCCTGCCCCCGATCCACTTCACCTCCGAGGAAGCCTCGGCACTAGCCGTTGCCCTCGCCACGGCCGACGCCTCCGCCCCGTACGCCGGTGCGGCCCGCGCAGCAGCCCAGAAGATCGCGGCCTCGATGACCGGCTCGGCTTCGGCGGCGGCCCAGGAACTGGCCACACGGATCGTTACGCTGCCCTCACCGTCCGACGCCTTGGTTCGCACCGCCGTGGAACACGCCCTCAGTGCCAAAACGGTCCTGCAGCTGACCTACACCGACGCGGCAGGACGCGAAAGCCACCGCGCAGTGGAACCGGCCGGACTGCTCACCGCCGACGGCCGGTGGTACCTCATCGCCTGGTGCCGCACGCGACAGGCCGGCCGGGGTTTCCGGCTGGACCGCATCACAGCTGCGGCTGCGACCACGGAGCAGGCACACACCCACGACCTGACCGAACTGCTGCGCGGCTCGGTCGCAGCCGGCGCGGTCCAGCCCACCACGCTGGCCTCATTCACGCCCCGCCTTGAGAAGCCGAAGTCACCACTCCGGTGAACCCCTCCGGTCACGGCACCAGGGACACCGAGCGCGGACATGCTCGACACTCACGGACCTGGGCGGGGCTGAAAACCCTGGAGTGGTGCAGCGGCCCCGCACCACCCAGGCCCGGTCCCGCCGCGCGGCTAGCCGCGCGGCCCTCGGGTCGCTTCGGCGCGGCGGAAGGCCTCGTCGCAGGTCCGGCCAGAGCGGACGGCTACCAGTGAGAGGTTGTTGACGAGGCCGCCGTTGGTGAACTCCAGACGCCAGGAGCCCCTGGTCAGAGCTACTGCCGGAACGGGCTCGCCGTGGCGGGCCGTGACCTGCCAGCCACGTTCCTCCAGAGCGATTTCGAGGGCCGTCAGCCGACCGTCGTCGGCGGGGCCGTCGCCCGTCCAGTCCGCGATGCAGTCGGCGAGCTCCCCTTCCTCGGCGGGGGACGCGGCGCCCGGGGTGAGCCCGGCAGTTGTGGTGGCTGCGGCGAGTTCCGCCGCGACCGTGCCGCGCGAAGGGTCGCCCTCGGCGCGGGCCGGGGCCTTCGCGCCTTCGGGCTCCCGGACCCAGCCGTCCCCGCTGCCTTCCTCGGTCGAAGCCAGGATGATCCCACCGACGACGAGGGTGCTCGCGAGCGCCGCGGACCCTGCGGCAGCCGCCCATGCGGCTCCGCCCCTGATCCTGCGCACGTTCGCCCCCCTCGCACCGTCTGGCCTGCAACCGGGGCGTCATGCTAGCCGACCCGGTCGACGGCGGCGGCGACCGGGATGTCTCAGCCGGCGATCTCGCGGATCTGTTGTGCGTTCGCTCTCCAGCCGCGCCGGGCCGAGAGGTCCAAGCTGCATTCCCCGGTCCCACCTGCACTTCACCCTCGACAGGCTCGTCCTGACTGAACCTGGTGGAAAGGTGGTTCACCGAGCTCACCACGAAGAAGCTCCGGCGCGCGGTCGACCACGCGGTCCAGGCCCTCGAACGCGACAGCCGGGCCTGGCTCACCGACTGGACCGCTACGCCTCGCCCCGCTGGCACGAGTGGAACTTCACCGGCGACCGCTGCCCGGGCGGAGAGGACGCCCGCCGCCGGCGACCGGTAGCCGGCCGACGATGGAGACGACGTCGCAGCGGTGCAGGGGCGGTTGGGGATCACGGTGGCGAGCCCCTCGTCACCGAAAATCTGTCCCCATGCATGTCGGGCTGATCGAACGGCTCGGTGGGACACCATCGGTGCTGACTCCTCGTTGGACGAATCGGCCGGCCTGATCCTCCCCGAGGCGGGCTGCGACCCGCTGACCACTGAAAGGAACCCCACCGTGGACAAGACGATCTGGGACACCACCGCCGAGCTCGCGGCCTTCCTCGACGAGAAGGCCGCGCACGTCCCCGCCGAACAGCGGAAGGTTTTGCAGGTACTGAAGATCGGCGAGGAGTTCGGCGAGGCGGCGCAGGCCGTCATCGGTGTCACCGGCACCAACCCCCGTAAGGGCCGGTCCCACACGTGGGACGACGTGGCCGCCGAGGTTTGCGATGTGATGGTGACCTCGATGGTGGCGCTCCACCGGCTCGGCATCCCCGATCCGGCCGCTGTGTTCGCCGCGCACCTTCAGAAGACCACTGCCCGCACCCTCGCGGCCCGGGAGGCGTGAGTGGGTGACTGGATCCCCCGCGAAGAGTGGGTGAAGACGCAGCCGCAGGCACTCGTGGCGTCGTGCGTCATGCTGCTGGACGATCAGGACCGAATGCTCTTACTCCGGTACGGTCCTGGCCAGGAAGACGCCAGCGGGACGTGGTGGCTACCGGGCGGCATGGTCGATGACGGCGAGAACCCGTGGCCGGCGGCCCGGCGCGAGCTGGGCGAGGAGACCGGCATCACGTTGGGCTCCCCACCGTGCCTCATCGGAATCGACCACAGGGCCGACGTCCTCGGAACCGGCCCCGTCGTCGACTATTTCTTCGCTGCGAGGCTCGCCGCCGGTCAGCGGATCCGGCTCAGCCCCGAGCACGACCGGCACGCCTTACACCACCCCGACGACCTGCCGGATCTCCTCGCGGCACACTGTCAGACTCTCACCGCGCTTCATGCCGCAGCCCTGGCCGGCCGCGCCATATACCTCCAAGAGGGGATACCGACATGAACCGGATCCGTACCGCCGCGACCGGCCTGGTCGTCCGTGGCGGCCACGTTCTGCTCGTGCGCGGCACCTGGCCCCAGCCGGATACCTGGCTGCCGCCCGGCGGCGGACAGAAGCTGGGCGAGCCTCTGCACCGCACCGTCGAACGGGAGGTGCTGGAGGAGACGGGGGTGACGGTTCGCGCCGGACAGTTGCTGATCCTGCGCGAGCACATCCCCGCCAGCCACGAGGAGGGACCGATCGGGGACGACCGCAATCACCGGGTCGATGCATTGTTCTGGTGTGAGGTGGTCTCGGAGCCGTCCGAGCTGGGCGGCAGCGTTCCGGATCCGACTCATTCGGGCGTTGAATGGGTGCCGCTGGAGAAGGTCGGCGAGCTGCGGATGATTCCGGTGTACCTGCGCGACCAACTTCCCGTTATCGCAGCCCGGGCCGCTGCCGGTGCGTGGCGGACGATGTACCTGGGCGACATGGCTTGACCCGGATGAGCGCAGTGCCCCTTCCGCCGGGTCGGTAGAGGGGGCACTGCGCCGTGTGGAACAGACCGAGCCGGGCGGGATGACGCCGGCGTTCGCTGGTCAGCGGCCGGTGGCATCGCCCACGCAGTCCGTCTGGGGGTAGACCTGTTTGAGTTCCGCCAGGAGTTCGCTCTGGCCCGTGAGGAGTTCGGTCAGGATGCGGCGGGCCGCGCGCAGGAGGTCGGCCACGTCGCCGCCGGCGAGGGCGTAGCTGACGGTCGCTCCGTCACGGATGGAGATGACGATGCCGGAACGGCGTAGGACCGCCAGTTGCTGAGAGAGGTTGGAGGCCTCGACGTCGATCGCGGCCAGGAGGTCGCGTACGGGTAGGGGACCGCTCTGCAAGAGTTCCAGGACACGGATGCGGACGGGATGTCCGAGCATACGGAAGAATTCTGCTTTTGCCTGGTAGAGGGGTACCTGCATTCCCATGGGTGCTCCTGCTGTTGCTTCAAATCCCTGCCCCGATCCGCCGGCGTCCAGCCTGCCGGTCGGCTTGCGGTACCCACCATTCGTGCGGTCCGGCCCACGCACACCCGCTTTCACCTGTTTCAGATGTGTCGCATTGAAAAGTTCTTCAACTCGTGGGCATGCGTGGGCGCCGATGGGTCAGAGCTCCAGAGCGGCCTCGATGCGCTTGAGCTGGTGCCGGGCCATTGCCAGGTTGGATTTGGTCTTGTCCAGCACGACGTAAAGGAACAGGCCGTTGTTCCCGCGGCCCTTGAGGAGCCGGATCAGGTGATACTGGCCGCCGAGCGTGATCAGAACGTCCTCGATCTCGTCGTTCAGGCCCAGCATCTCCATGGTCCGGACCTTCGCCCGAATCACGTCGGTATTGCCCGCGGCAGCGACCGCCAGGTCGAGATCATTCCCCCCACCGAGGGTCCCCAACGCCATACCGCTGGTGTAGTCGACCAGCGCGGCACCCATCGTGCCGTCGATCGAGGTCATCGTCTCCTTCAAGGAGACTTCCACGTTCGCCATCGGCGTCCGCTCCCTTGCTCTTGCGGTCCTGGTCCGGCGTTCGGTTCCTTCTCACACCGGCCCATCTGTGAGCGACACGCTACCGAGAGTGCGCGACGACGGAAGGAGAACAACGGATTGGGCGGAATGTCCCTTGGCAACGCCGATGATCCGGCCATAAACCGTTGCAACTCAGCCTGGCCACCGCAAAGCGCAAGGGCCGCTCCCTCCTCTACGCCCTCCACGACCACCACGTCGCCCAGTTCTCGACCAGGCTCTCTTCCAACTTCGAACGCCTCACCCGGGCCGGGGCGGCGGGGGCGGCACCGGTTTGGGCGACAGCGGGCTGGGGCCCGGTTCTCGGTGGCGCCGACGAGCGGGCCCGGCCGCCCGAACCCTGGACATGGACCGGCTGGAGGCTTCTTTCTTCCCCAGTCGATCCACTTCCCGACGGGGACGGGGGAGAGGAGCGCTCGCGCCTGGGAGCTGTGCAATCCGGCGATCTGCCAGTCGGAGCACTCGGAGCACTCGGAGCACTTCTGAGCACTTCTGAACACTTCGAGGGCTGCGGGGGACGCTCTGTGTGCCGATGCGGTCGCGCCGGAGGCGGCGCCGGGAGCCAGCACCAGCAGAGGCCCTCTGTACGGCTCCGGTGCGTTCGGCTTTCCTTGAGAAACCGGCGACGGGGGGAGAACGGTGGACTACTCGTTATCGCGGAAGCAGGGGGAGGCTGCCCGCCGCCGCAAACGCGTACTTGCGGCTGTTGCCCTACCCCCGCTCATCACGGCGGTGCTGCTCGCCTTCCTGCTCCTCGGCGCATACGGACCTGGTGGAGGGTGGTGGACCGTCATCGGAATGCTGGCTGCCCTCGGCCTCCTCGGAGCCGGCTTCCTCAACAGAGTTCTGCGCTTCCTGCCCGCGGCTCTCACGCTGTGGGCACTCGGAATGACTGTCGGGGCCTTCGACGACTGGATCCTGGAGAGCAGGGGACTCGACGTCACCTGCACCGTTCTGGAGAAGGACTCGCGGGTCGAGACCTCCACCTCTACGGATGCCAACGGTCTCACCACCACGAATTCGACGACCTACTACGACTACCGCCTGGCTTGTCCTGGCGGCCGGCCCACAGCCATGACAACGACCAGCGATGTCGGCCACAAGGACCAGCAACTTCAGGTGGTGTACGACCCCAAAGGCCGCATCGACCCGGAACCGGCGCGCGACACAGACGCAACCGCGGTGTGGGTCCCCGGCAGCCTGATAACGGCGGCGATCGTCGTGGGCGTTGGTCATGCGCTGTTCGGTCGCAACGATTGGTAGGTGGGAGCGGACCGTTCCAGAATCAGCGCCCCGCGTCGGATGCACCCGCCGGACGCGACGGAACCGTCCGCGCCACGGCCCAGGGCCACGTCGACGTTGCGCCAGGCGCGCGCCTGCTGGTCATAGAAACGGATCGGCCCGGCGGCCACTTCGGTGGTGAGAGCGCCGTTCGGGTTCATTCGCCCCGTCGACCTGGGGCGGGATCAGCCGCCGCCTCTGTGGAGGAAGAGGAGAAGGCTGTTCGCCTGGGCGGGGGTCAGGTCAACCGGAACGTCCCGAGGAGCCGGTCTCCCATCGGCGATGGCGAGGAGGCAGTCCTCGGCCTGTTCGGGAGGGACGCTGTCGAGGATTTCATTGATCAGTTTCATCATCTCTTCGTCAGAGAGTGTTTCCGGATTGTTGGGATCCTTCGGCTTCTTCTTGTCCATTTCCGGCCTCACCGCGTAGTCATGTGATCGAACTTGCGTGCCCTGGCTACAGGCGTTCGCCTGCGGTCACCGTTGCTCCCGCGAGCGCACCCGCGCTGCAGCGAATGCCCGACGGAGCTGCCCAACATGGCATGCGTGTCCAGTGCGACGACAGGGGCGGCCCGGGTGGCCATGTTGAGCCTGCTCATGCCGACTCATTCGTCGGCGTGACGGGCCGGGTTGGGCCGCGTCCGTGTCCCACCATGACGAATCGGTTGGCTCGAGGCGCTGCGACCCGCTCGCATGCCATGCGAACGAGCGAGCCCCGATCCAACAGGAGGCCACTGGACGTCCTTGCCGTCGGCGGCCTGATCGGCCTGGACGACTCCAGGTTTGAGGGTTGCCCCGCAGCGGTTCTCCCCTCACGTGGCGCGGCGGGACCGTCTTGGGCTCGTACCGGCACGCGAGGACGACCAGAGCCGCTGGGTGACCCGCAAGCGTGACAGGTCGCTACGCGCGGGCCATTTCTTGACGTCCGGCGGTAGTCCGGGGTGGGTCTCCAGGCGATCTCGTTGCGTTTGCCAATCGCTGCGGACGGAAGGAGACTGGTGATATCAGCGTGGCCCCGCCGCTGGAATCCGAGCTGGCCGGCGCCAAGCGCTTCTCCTGTTGCTGCCACATCACGGGGCGCCTGCTGTTTCCCCGAGCCTTCCATGGCCGGAAATTCGAGCAGTGATCTGAGGGCATCCAAGTATCAACTGATGAATTTGTTAACCGTTGGTCCTCTCGCTCAGGAGGTGTCCCATGAGCAGAACCCGCCCAATCAACTGCATCATTCCCCCTTACATTCTCGACAAGCTCCTGGAGAGCGACGACCGCGAGGTGCGCCAGGCGGCCTTGGACACCCTGTTGACCACTGCGCGCCTGCGGGGTGAGCGAGCGGTCCGCGCGTCCCTCGCCGGCGCGGCGGCCACCGCCGGTAACGGCCGGCGCACCATCTTCGACGGCGAGCAAGGGGTTTCCCTTCCCGACGCTGTCCTGGTCAGGACGGAAGACGGACCGCAGTCCGCGGACCCGGCCGTAAACCAGGCGTTCGACGGACTCGGCCTGACGCGCGATTTCTACAAGGAGGTGTTCCAGCGCAACTCGATCGATGACCGGGGGATGCGGCTGGACGGTTACGTCCACTTCGACATGCAATTCAACAACGCGTTCTGGGACGGACGTCAGATGGTCTTCGGTGACGGGGACGGTAAGGAGTTCAGCAACCTCACGGGATCGCTGGACGTGATCGCCCACGAGTTGACGCACGGGGTCACCGAGAGCACCTCGGAATTCGAGTACCACAATCAGTCCGGGGCCCTGAACGAGTCGATGTCGGACGTCTTCGGGTCGCTGGTCAAGCAATGGTCGCTGAAGCAGACAACCGAGGATGCGGACTGGCTGATCGGGGCTGAGGTGTGGACCCCGGGAATCGCCGGTGACGCCCTGCGATCGATGAAGGCGCCGGGACAGGCATACGACAATCCGCAGTTCGGAAAAGATCCCCAGCCCGACCGTATGAGCAAATTCGTCCACCTGCCCGACACCCGTAGAGGGGACTTCGGCGGGGTGCACTTCAACTCCGGCATTCCGAACAAGGCGTTCTTCCTGGCGGCCATGGGCATCGGTGGATTCGCATGGGAGGCTGCCGGGGTCATCTGGTACGAATCGCTCAAAGCCTCCAGCAAGGACGCCACTTTCCAGGATTTCGCAGACACCACCTTCCAGAAGGCCGGGAAACTGTTCGGCGTCGGAAGCCCTGAGCAGTCGGCCGTGCTGGCGGCGTGGCAGGGAGTGGAGATCCACATCAGCGGGGTCCCGGCGGGGCTCGCCCGGGCACGGAGCTTGCCGGTCAACGGCAACGGCGGCCTGGGCCGGCAGGACGGCCTGGCGGCCCTGTCCAGGCAGATCGGGGAACTGAACGCCAAGGTGGCCGGGCTGGCCAAGGAAGTGGCCACACTGAAGGGGGCCAAGTGACCACCGGTCGCGCGCAATGAAGGTGACTCTGGAGTCATATGGCGGGCTGGCGGCGGTAATCCGCCGCCAGCCCAAGGCGCTGGACACAGCGGCCCTGCCCGAGGACGCCGCAGCGGCCCTGATCCGGCTGGTGGCGGCGGCCGTTGCGATGCCCGTGGAGGACCGGGCCGACCGCGCCAGGGACGCGATGACCTACACGATCACGGTGGAGGACGACGACCACGCGACGGTCCTCGAACAGTCGGACGCCGCGATGTCCCCGGCGTTCACGACCTTGCTCACCTGGCTCAAGAAACACTTCGCGCAGCAGGACCAGCCCTGAGAGGTCCTGGCAAAGGCGTTGGTCGTGTCGGTGGGTGATGAGGCAGGGGGCGAGGCCGGGGAAGGCTTCGTGGATGTCGTCGCGTCGTTCCCATCGGATCCTCGACCACGAGCGGAACCGGCGGCGGTGGTGGACATCGGCGCTGTGGAAGCCCGGGTCGGCGCCGTCCATCAAGGACAGCCTCACGGAGGCGTCCTTAGCGTTCCGGTCGGCGGCAGGATCCTCACCGAGTACCTGAACGCGGCTCCACGTTCACCACGGCATCGGAGGGAGACGTTGTCCAGGCCATCAAGGAAGTGGCGTGCTCCGTCGCCTTTGACTTCGACAAGGCCATGACGCGCGCCAGCGCAGCTCCTCGGCGTTCGAGAGCAGCTACAGCCTGCCGGACGGCAACCACATCTCCCTGGGCATCGAGCGTCTCCGGTGTCCCGAAGCCCTCAACGGGTTGCACAAGACGGTCGTGAATGTGATCTACCGAGCGGACGATTACATCCGCGCCGACCTGCTCGCAAGCGCCGTACGGACCGGCGGCTCGGTCGCCGCCGTCAGATCCAGCGGGCCCGCCGGAGGGAGCTCCTGGAGTAGCGGCTGGTCCAGCCGTCGGCAGGATCGAAGGCACACGCGCGCGGAGTTCGCGCCACGTACTGGTCGATCTTGGTGGTTCCTCCAGGTCGGGATCAAGTCAATCCGGCATGTATGGATCTTCCTCCAGTAAATGGACATCTTCGCCACACGAGGAAGCGCAGGCCCCCCATCTGAAGCGCATCTCTTGGTTGTGTCGATCAATCGGGAATGTCCGATTCCGGCCGAGAGGATGCGATTAGTGGCTGACATGATCAACGACGACGAACGGATGTTCGTTACTGGCGGGCGTGCCGACTGATCATGGCGTGCCCGCACAGTCGATGAAGGGGGAAGTGCCATGAACGCACTCGACATCGAGTTCGCGGAGTTCTCGCTCGAGGAGATCTCCGTGGAGGACGTGCCCGACACCACCGGCCTGCCGGTGATGGGTGCGTCCGATGGAGCGTCGTGCTGCCGGGCCAGCTGTTCCTGCTGCAGCAGCAGCAGCTGATGAGCCGTTGCCGAGGGCCGCGTCAGCGGCTCTCGGCAACACCTTCCGAATACGGGGACAGGCAAGACCGGCCGGTACGAGCGGCGCAGCAGGAAAGAGAGGGACCGCCCGCATGAGGCGATTCGTCGTGGCCGAAACAGCCACCACGCGGGTAAATCCACTTCCGTATACCCCGCTGGTGCGGCCCCGGGCCTCCGCCTCCTGGGAGCGACTTCTCACCACGGCCGCGCAGGTACTCGTAGCGGCCCGTGCGGCGGACGACGAACTGAACGCCGCTCTAGGGCTTGGACTGGATGGTGGCCGCCCTGAGTACGTACGGCTGCGGCGCAGGATCCGCGACAAGCCGATGACGCCACTGCCCAATAGGAGTGCCGCCGAGGCTCATCGCGAACCGGCGGTGCGCCGCTGGCACGCGGCAGCCGCTGCCTATCGGGACCTCCTGGCCGCCGTGACACGCGAACGCGAGCACGAGCTGGTCCATGAGCGCCTCGCCTTGAGTGCCGTGTGCGCCGCGCCGACCCTGTCGTCATCGGTCGAGCTGGTGAGCCCTGACCTGGGGCACGCCGTACGCCGCTACGCGGCCGGAGCGGGCACGGCGGACCGGGCCGACCGCAAGTCGGAGTCCCGCATCGCCGCCTACGCCCTGCGGAGCATGACCCGTACCAGTCCGCGCTCCACCTTCACCGTCGTCTCGATGTCCGCCCTCGCCCCCTCCGACGCCACGCCGGCCGATGTCGCGCGCTGGGAGGCCGCCCCGCCGTCCGGCATCCTGCGTGCCGTCGACGTGCAGCGTGGTGCGCTGCTGTCCGCGCTCGAACCTGAGGCGGTTACGGCCGGGCACGTGCGGCTTGCTCCGCTGCTGCCCGCGGACGTGTCCGAGACGGCCTTCATGGCCATCACCGGCGAGCCGCCCCGGCCGCGGAAGGTGACCCTGCGCCGCAGCCGCGAGCTGGGCGAACTGATCGCCGCCTGCCGCTTCGGCGTGCACCCCTGGGAGAAGCTGGCCGACACACTCGCCATGGCACTGGACTGCTCCGTCAGCCGGGCTCTGCAGGTGATGCGCGCCGCCCTCAAAGTCGGCCTGATCGCCCCCGCGCTCCCCGTGGACGATCAGGAACCCCGCTTCCTCGAGGCGTGCCTCGGTGCGCTGCCCGAAGACGGCCCGATGCAGGAAAGCGCACGGCACGAGGACAGCGCACGTCAGGACAACGCACGACAAGGCAGCGGCCTTCGGCCCGCATTGCGTGACATCGCCGAGCTGACCGGCCTCCTGGCCACGGACGACGCGGCGTCCCGGCCCGGGCTGATGGGGCGCCTGCGTGCGGCGGCCGAACAGCTGCCGCACTCCGACACCCTGCCGTTGCGGGTCTACGAGGACGCCGTCGCCGACCTGCCCACCTGCCCGCGTCCCACGACCGCGCTGCGTGCCGCGGCAGATCTGCTGCCCGTGCTCGCCGCCTTCGACCTCAAGGCCGATCTCCGGCTGGCCCTGCAGGCCGCGCTGCGCGTACGGGGAGGCAAGGCCCGGCTGCTGGACGACGCGGAGGGCCTCGCGGACGAGGCTGCCCGACTCGCCACCTCGGCGGCGGCCGGGGGGCGGCTGCCGGACCCGGGCATCCAGACCGCCATGGACGAGCTGTGGCGGTTCCGGCACCGGATTCTGGCAGACATGGCCGAGATCGTGGCCTCGGCGGCCGCAGCCGGAGACGGCGCGGACGCCGTCATCGGGGTGGAGTCCGTACGGGCGTGGGCCGCGGCCGTCCCGACGTGGCTGCACCAGGACGGCACCTCCTACGCGTTGATGGCCCAGCACGCGGCGGGAGACTGGGTCGCCAACAGCATCTTCGGCGGGCTCGGCGCCACCGCGGCACGCTTCCTGCACCTGGACGCCGCCGCGGGTGGCGACGCCACAGACCTGCTGAGGCGGCGCCTGCGCCGACTCCTGGGCCCCGGAGCGGCCGAGGACCGGTCCGCGCACGGATTCAACACCGGTTGCCATCCCCAGCTCCTCGACGAGGTCATGGACCCGGCGGACTGGGCGGGAACGTTCCTGGTCGACGGCGGGGTTCCCGGCCGGCTCTCCTGGCAGACGCCGCGCGCCCTGCACCCGGTGACCGTCACCTCCACCCGGTGGGACCTGCTGCCCTCGCCCAGCCGCATCGTACTGTGGCTCCAGGGCGGCGGGTTGCTCAGCTGTTCCTATGATCATGTCTACCGCGATACGGTCCGGCCCGGCTCCGACGGTGTCCTCGCCGTCCCCCGCCTGCGCTACGGGAACCTGGTGCTCCAACGGCGACGTTGGTACCTGCCGGACGCCTCCGTACTGACCGACGCGCGCCGAGGCTCGGCCGACGACCTGCACCGCCTGGTGCGGACCCTGGCCGAACACGGAGTTCCCGCACGGTTCTTCGTCAAGCAGCTGCCGCCGTGGCAGCGTGGCGAAGCGCTCGTACCGGACGTTACGGCACGCCCGGCCGCGCAGCCCAAGCCCCGCTTCGTCGACACCGCGGGCGTGCTGGGACTCTCCTCGTTCGCCAAGGATGCCGCTGACTTCACCCACCCGTTCCTGGAGGAGTGTCTGCCCGAGCCGGTCGCCGGCCGGTCCGTCCGCGAGGCGGTCTACGAGTTCGACGCGACGGACACGACGGAGATGAGGGGATGACGGCGTGCTGACGACCGTACGGGTCCATGACTACCGAGGAGATCCGTTCCCGCTGCTCGCCGGTGGCGTACTGTCCCTCGTCGCGGACTTCGCGGCGGACACCGCCGTCCCCGTGTGCTTTCCCACCCGGCACTGGGACGGCGGCCCGCACCTGGCCCTGCACCTGGGATACGGATTGCTGTCCGACACGGCTCTCGCGACCGTACGGGACCGGCTGGAGGTGGCGGCCGGGGCGGGAGATGCCTGGTCTGCCGAGGAGTACCAGCGTCGGGTCCGTTCACTGGCGGCGTCCGAGGGCACCGAGGTGCGGCACGTCCTGCCGTATCCGCACGCGGCGGTGGCCGTATCCACCGACGCCGCGGCCCCCGGCCCGGTGGAGACCGTGCGGCACCGGTTCCTCACCGAGTTCGCCCGGCTGCTCCCCGAGGGGCTGACCCAGGACGTGGAGACGGCCCGGTCCCGCGCGCCCGGACTCGCCCTGCAATGGATGGCGGCTGCGGCAGCCGCCTACCCCGGTGGGGCACGGTTCGGTTCTCTCTCGTTCCACTCCCACACAGAGGCGTTCCTCGCCTCCCGCCCGGACGGCGAGGAGTTGCGGGCCCGCTTCACCGCAGCCGGCGAACGCCACCGCCCGCACACCGACCGGCTGGTGGACATCGCGCTGCGCCGGCCGGAGCGGCTGCCGGGGCACGCCGCGTGCGTTGCCGCCTGCCGGCAGCTGAGCGACCCCGCGCTGCGGCCTGATCTCGACGTGCTCATCGCGGCAGGGCGGGCCCCGGTCACGGGCAGCGCGCCGAGCGCCTTCCACCGACAGCTCGCCGAAGGCGGCTTCGCGCAGAACGCGCCCGCTGGCTTCACGGCCTTCAGGGCCGTCGTGAACTGGCTGTACGAGGCCCTGCAATGGCTCGGCGTCACACCGCTCAACCGTTACCTGTACTGCCACAGCCTGGCCAACGCCATCGACGTCCGGCTCGGCGAGCCGTGGCAGGACCGACTCAAAGTGAGGCCCGCCTGACATGTTCGTGAAACTCCGCCCCAGCACCGTGTACGGGGCCGTCGCGGGAGGCGTGTTCGTCCAGACACCGGGCGAGTCCTTCACGCTCAGGCTGCCTGCGCCCCTGGTCGAACCGGCCTGCGCCTGGATCCGGGCGCTGGAGGTGCCCCGTACGACCGACGAACTCGTGGCGGCGACCGGAAACCCGAAGGCGGCCCCCTTCGTTGAACGTGTCGTGGCACAACTGCGCTCCCACGGCGCGCTGGTGGACGCATACGAAGTCCCGTCAGGGGTACCGGCGGCCGCCGTGGCCTATGTGGAGAGCTACAGCGACCGTCCCCAGGAGGCGCTGAACCGACTCGCGGCCGCACAGGTGACGGTCACGGGGCCGACGGCTCTCGCGGCGGCGGCCGAGGTGGCACTCGCCGGGCGAGGCGTGTCCGTGCGTACGGTGGCGGACGACGCTGAGCCGGATGTGGGGGATGGGACCCTGACCATCAGTGGACAGGGGCGGCTCTGTGTACGCCTGGAGCCGGCGGGAGCCCGCCTGTGGGTTGCCTCCTCCGGCCTCGCCGACCCGGTCAGCCGTGCCGCGTTGCGCGCCAGGCTGGCCGTACCGGGGGAACCCGGTGCGGTGGCCGCGGGGCTCGCGGCGGGGCTCGCCGCCGAGCAGGTCTTCCGCGAGCTGACCGGGCTTGCGGCCGAGGGCGTACACACCGTGCACGTTGTGGACTCCGGACCTCTGGGCTGGCGGTCGGTGGAGCTGCGGTCCGCCGACGGGCCCGGCCCGGTGCCGGCCGCGAGTGGCTCCGGGGCCGACGAACTGATCGGCTGCCATCGCCACGACACCCCCGTCGACTGGCCGCAACTGCCGGTGTGCCTGGGCCGCGTCACGCCGGGTCCCGGGCGCCCTGACGCGGCGTCGGCCGCAGGCTGGGGACGCACCCGGGGCGAAGCGGACCAGGAGGCACTGCGGGCGTTCCTGCGCGGCGGTGATCCGGCCGGTGGCGCCGGTGCCACGGAAGAGGAGGCGCTGCTGGACGCGGCCCTGCGGATCTGTGCCGCGCAGCGGGTGGGTGACACACAGCTGGAGTGGGTCGACGGTCTACCGGACGAGAGCACCGAGGACGGTACGGGTTGGCGGTACCGGGTTCACGAAACGACGGTGGGACTGGTGCTTGCCGAGGCGGAGTACCGGGCCGACGGGGCCGACACGACGCAGGAGCTGTGGCGGGGGAGTGCCTGGGGCTTCGACCGGGCCCATGCGCTTCGGTCGGCGGCAGGCTGCGCCCGGGCCCGTGCCCAGTTGTTCCCGCACTCGGCCGAGTTGGCGCAGTCCCTGGGCGTCGACTGCCGGATTGCCGCAGACGTCGTAGGGCAACGGCCCGACGCCGCGCCGGTCGCGACCGCCCTGCTGGGGTACGAGGTCGCCTTCCGCGCCGCCGAACCGGATGTGCTGCTGGGCGCCGCCCCGTTGGCGTGCGGTGTGCTGGTGCGGATCCCGCGAGGTGAGCGATGACTGCTGCGCTCGCCATCCACGAAGCGAGTCGGCTGCCCGAGCCGGCGGCAGAGGCGCTGGGTGAACTCGCCGCCGGGTACGGCGCACTGATCATGCTGGTGGCCGGACACGACGCCGCCTGGGAGCAGGAGCAGATGGTGCGGGCCACCGCGCTCGGCGTGCCCCTGCTGCCCGTGCGCCTGTGGGGCGCCGAGGTGGAGATCGGGCCGCTGTGGAGGGAGGGCGTGGCAGGTGGCTGCCCCCTGTGCCAGGTGGCCGCGCATCTGCGCACGCGCGGTATCAGCGACCCGCCCCGGCGGCTGGCCACCGGAGCGGACCATGCGGAGGCGGCGCTGCACGCGCTGAGCGCCGCGATCCGCCTGGCGTGCCACGAACCGCTGCGGCCGGGGGAGACAGTACTGGTCTCGCCCCGGGGCAGCTCCCGGCACCGCGTGGCGCCCCAGACCGGCTGCCCCGCCTGCGATCACACGGCCGGCACACCGGCCCCGCCCGGCGAAGCCGACAGCCCCCACCGGGTGGACCCTGACCTTCACGACCTGGACCTTCACGACGTGGACGTGGACGCGGACCTGAGGCAGATCCCAGGACCGGACCTCGCGGTGGAGTCCTTGACCGCGCTCCTGGTCGATGACCGGTACGGCCCGGTGGTGGGGCTCCAGTCCGTCCCGGACAGCCCCGCCTCGCTGGTGGCCGCAGTGCACGCCCGGCACGGATCGGCCGCCGAAGCGGCGGGCTACGGCCGGGGCCGGACCGTCGCGGCCGCGTCCCGGCTCGCGCTGCTGGAGCGGCTGGAGCGTTCCGGCTCGGAAGCGGTGGTGCGCGCCGCCCGACCGCTGCGCTGCGCCTACGACGCGCTGCCCGGGCGGGCGCTGGACCCGCGCCGGCTGGGCGTCCTCGCACCGGAGCAGTACGCACATCCGTCGTGCCGGGTCGACCCGTTCGCCCCGGAGGACGTCCTGCGGTGGATTCCGGCCCGGGTCTGGGGCGCGGCGGACACCTGCTGGGTGCCGTTGGAGGCGGGCTCGTACCACGTGCACCCCGAGCCCCGGCCGGGCCGGAGGTGGGGGCGGGTGCTGTACGAGTCGTCCAACGGCTGCGCCCTGGGCGCCACGGTCGACGAGGCGGCGCTGCACGCTCTGCTGGAAGTCGTCGAACGGGACGCGTTCCTGCTGACATGGTGGGCCGGGCGGCCCGTACCGCGTGTCGACTGGTCCTCGGTGTCCGACACCACAGCCCTCGAGCTGCGCGCGGCGATGCGCGCGGCCGGTTACGAGGTGCACTTGTGCGTCATCACCCAGGACGTGCCCGTGCCGGCCGTGTGGGCCCTGGCCGTCAACCCGCGCTCCGCCGAGAAGTACAGCCTCACCACGGCGGCCGCCCACCCCGATCCGGCCAGCGCGGTGCGCGCCGCCGTTGCCGAACTGGCGCCGCTGGTCCTGGGGGACGTGGTCACGCCCCACCCTGCCCGCGCCCGTCGGCTGCGCGCCGACCGCTGGAACGTGACAGATCTCGATGACCACATCCAGTGGTACTCGGTGCCCGAGGCGGCCCCTGCCTTCGAGCCGTTCCTCAGCGGTCCGCTGGTTCCTCTGGCCGAGGCTTTCCCCGCCTCGCCCCTGCACGGGGCGCGCACACTGGGGGAGGCACGCGACACGATGCGCGCGCTGCTCACGAAGGCGGGCATGGACGAGGTGCTCGTCGTGGACCAGACGGGCCGGGAGCACCGCGCGGCGGGACTGCACGGCGTGCGGGTGCTCGTCCCCGGATCCATCCCGCTGACCTTCGGCTTCGCCCATCAGCGTGTCTTCGGCTTGCCCCGGCTCCTGGCGGAGTCGGGACCACAGGGGCTGTCCCTGGACCGGCTCACTGTCCACCCCTTCCCGTGACCGGGCCTCCCCGCCCCTGCCCGCCGAACCCTCCTGTGTCCTGTCTCTGAAAGAAGTGGCTGCCGTCCGTGGTCGTTCCTCCCCCCTCTCCCACCTCACCAGGAACCGGCCGGCCCGCCGACGACGACCGTCCGGCCGAGCTCCGCACGATCCTGGCCGCCAAACCGTCCGGTGACACCCGGGTGGACCCCGAGGCCCGTCCCGAGCTGCAGCGGGTGCGCGCCGCGGTCGCTGCGCTCGCCGGCGGCCCGCGTAGTGAGGTGCCCGGTGGGGTGCCCGCCCGGTGGGACCTGTTGGAGCGCACCCGCTGGCCGGCGGGCGGGCTGCCGACGGGCGTCTCCTTGCGGGAGATCGCCGCCACCGTCTGCGCTCCGGTCCGTTTCGAGACCGACAATCCGTACAGCGAGCACCGGGCGTACCCCTCGGCCCGCTGCAAGTTCCCCGTTCGGCTCGTGGCCCACGAGGCAGGCGCGGCGGCCTTCCTCATACCCGAGGCATCAGGGACTCTCCAGGTCCCCGCCGCGCCGGGCGAGACGCCGGACCACATCGAGACGTTCTCGCTCCCCGCGGCCCTACCCTCGTTCTACGGCCCGCTGCGGGCAGTCCTGGCCGGTCTGGAGACCGGCCACGTCCTGGCTGCGGCGGCGCTGCTGGGCCGGGCCATGGGCCGTCCCCTGATGGTCCGCGGTCGGACGGACGGCGTACCCGCGTGGACCGACCGACTGCCGGGCCCCGCCCTTCCCGGCTACCGGATGACGGACGACAGCGGTGCGCGGCCCCCCACACCGCAGGACGCCCCCACCACCGCACCGACCTGGAACGAGGTGCTCTGGAACCGCAACAGCGGCCGGGTGCCGCGCGGCGTCTCGGGTTTCACCGGTACCCACCGCACGCTCGCGGCATCCGTGTGGCGCGGCGCCCTGGCCGCGCTCGCGGCCGGTGCCCAGGGTCTCGGAGCGCTCGAAGCGGCCCGCTCGGCCCTCGGACTGTACTGCTGGGTGCGCGATGTCGAAGGCGTGGAACCCGGTTGCTACCTGGTTCACTTCGACGGCTCGGCCGACCGTGTGGGCGACCTGGAGGCCGCGCGCGGCGCGCTGCTCATCGACTCCGCTCCCGCACCCGGACTGGCCTTCGATCTGAGCGCCTGCAACCTGGTCTGGCTGGTCACCGCTGACCCGGGCCTGGCCTGCGCGACGTCACCGGCTCCCGCTCCGCGGATCGCCGCCGATCTGCTGGCCGCGGCCGGCTGGACGGCGCAGCACCTGTCGTACGCGATGGCGGCCCACGGGCTGTTCGCGCGGCCGCTGCGCAGTTACGACGCCGAACTCGCCGCCCAGGCACTCCAACTCGACGCGGGCCAGGTGCCGGTCTATCAACTGGCCTGCGGCCCGGGCCGATTCACCGAGCCGGCCCTGGACGTACGGCAGCCCCCCACCCTGTCCGGCGAAGACGAAGGCACCACATGAGCAGTCCCCACCCCCACCTGCACCCCAAGGCCAACGCATCCGGCTGGCTGGCCTGGCACGTGCACGTGCCCGCGGACGGCTCCGGCACCGACCGCATCTCCCCACTCGTGCGGGAGAACCTCCCCGCGCTGATCACACCGCTGCAGGAGGCCGGACGGCTGCGCAGCTGGTTCTTCATCCGCTACTGGGAAGGGGGCCCGCACCTGCGGATCCGCCTCCTGCCACAGGCGGGTGTTCGGCCGGCGGAACTGGACGCGGCGGTACGGCGGGCCTTTGCCGGTCTGCCGTCGCAGGGCCACTCCCCGCAGGAGTACCTGCGCTCCATCGGCGACCTGGCAGCCGCCTCCACCGCGAGTGATCCGACGGTGGACCAGCGACTGGCAGCCACGGTGCTCGCCCCTGGCGTGCACCCCGCGGTCTACGAACCCGAAACGGCACGCTACGGAAGCAGAGCGGCTCTGGAGGCCAGTGAGGCCGCCTTCGCTGTCTCCAGCGAACTGGCGCTGCGCGCCGCGGGGTCCCCTTTGGACGGTCTGAGGCTACGGCTCCTGGGCATCGAGGTTCTCCTCAAGGCTGCCGCGCTGTCCGCTCCGGACGCGTCGGCCGGCGATCCCGTCGTACGCCAGCTGCGGCGTCACGCCGACTTCTGGCGGCGCTGGTCAGCGTCCGCCCCCCGGGAGGTGTTCCCCGCAGAGGAACTGACCCGGCAGGCAACCCAATGGGCCGACGTGCTCGCGGGGCGGGGCGGCGTCAGCGCGCGTGCTCTGGCCGAGCGCTCCTCCGCGGTGTCCCCGTGGCTGGAGTCGCTCGCCGCTGTGCTGCCGCTGGGGGCCGCCTCTCTGGGCGACGACGCGGAAACCGGCCTTCTCGTATCTCACACCCATATGACGCTGAACCGCCTTGGTATCTTCGTGCATGATGAATTTATTTTGGCGGAGACAGCCCTGCGGCTCTGGTCCGCGAGCGGGGAAGCGGGCGGCGGGCGATGAGTGACACACCGGACACGTCACGGCCGGATCTCCTGCGGGCCGGCGGCGTCCACGTCGGTTACGACGGCGAAACCGTGCTGGAGGACGTGAATCTGACACTGGGTCCGGGCCATTGCCTGGCCCTGGCGGGGGCCAACGGCTCCGGGAAGTCGACGCTGTTGCGTGTGTGCGTCGGTCGGCAGCAGCCGGACCGGGGCGAAGTGCTCTTCGCCGGCGCCCCGCCGCGTGAGGTGGACACGACCTTCCGCCGCGAGGTCGCGCTGCTGCTCGACGGGGCGGACTGCTTCCCGGATCTGACGGTCGGCGAGCATGTGGGCATGGTCGCCACCGCCCACGGCCTGGGCGCGGACGCGCGAGCGGCGGCGGCCCGGGTCTTGGCGGAACTGGGTCTGGGCGGACGCCTCGACGCCTTCCCCGGCACCTTGTCGGCGGGACAGCGGCAGATGCTGATGCTCGCCTCGGTCCTGGTGCGTCCCGCCCGTCTGATCGTCGTGGACGAGCCCGAACAGCGGCTGGACGTACGGGCCCGGCGCAGGCTCGCGGCCGCGCTGCGGGCCGCGAAGGAGAACGGCACGGCCATCCTGCTGGCCTCCCACGACCGCGGAGTCGTGGATGAGGTCGCCGACGAGGTACTACTGCTCGAGCGGGGCCGCACGGCCGCATTCGGAACACCCGCCGAGGTGACCTCTGGATCGGCGGCCGGACCATGGCGGTGACCGCACGCCGGGCGGGCGAACTGCGCAAGGCCGCCGATCCGGCGGCCGCCACGGCCGAGGCGATCGCGGAGATGACGACGGCCCGGCGCCGACGTGGCTCGGGACGACCCCGGTTCGACGACGTATGGACCTGGGTGTGTGGCGCCTTCGCGATCGCCCTCATGCTGGCCGGACTGATACAGGCGGCGCCGGGGCTGGGACACTCCCTCGGCTGGTCCGGCGGGGCGACGGCCCGTGCCGTGCTGGTCGGCGCGGGCCTGCTGTTGTGGGCGGGCGAACTGGCGGTGTGCGTACGCCTCGGGCCGGTGCTGCTCGGCGCACCCGAGATCACATGGCTGTTGTCGCTGCCCGGTGACCGCGGGAGACTGCTGCGGCCCCGGCTGACACGTGCCGTGGTGGTTGCCTCCCTCGCGGGACTGCTCATCGGCACGCTGATGACTGCTCTCGCGCTCCTGCTCGAAGGGCAGTCGCGGCTCACCGTGTTGCCTGTGGCCCTCGGCGCCCATGTGGCGCTGGCCTGGCTGGCGGTGGCCGCAGGCGCGCTGGTGGAGGCCCGCCCGGTCCTCCTCCCACGGGCCCGCGCCCTGGGTGTCTGCCTCGCCGCAGTGGGCGGGGCGGTCGTCGCCGCGGGCCCGTCCGTGCCCGCGCTGACAGCGGCGGCCGCGTTCTGTGGGCCCTGGGGCTGGGCGGGCTGGGCGACGGCAGGGGCATCCCACCACGGCCTGCCCGCCTGGGCGACTGCGTCGCTCGGTGCCCTCCTGCTGTGTGCTACCGCCGTACTGCGGGCGGCATTCGCGGCGGCGGGGAGCATCCCGACGACCGAACTGCTGAGCCGGGGCCGGACGATCCGGGAAGCCGCGCAAGGTGCGGCCCTGCTGGACCTGCGAGCGCTGACGCTGGTGATGCAGTCGGCCGCACCCACCGGGCTGCGGCGCCCGCGGCTGCGGCTGCCGCTGCCCAGAGCCCGCTGGGCGGTCGGGCCGTGGCGGGACGCCGTCGTCTTCCTGCGCCACCCCGGACGCTCGGTCACGGCTCTCGCCGTACTGGCTGCCGGCGTCGCCCAACTCCGGTTGGTCGCCCAGTGGATGCACGACACTCCGCACGGCCCGGTCGGGCCGCTGCACGCCACCGCCCTGGGCCTGTTCCTCGTCGTGCCCCCGTATCTGGCCGCGGTCGCCCTGGCCGAGCCGGCCTACCAGGACACAGACCGGCCGCGGCGGACCCTGATGCTGCCCTTCTCTCCCGCAGCCCTGGCTCTCGGCCACCTTGTGGTGCCCGTCCTGCTGCTCTGGGCGGCGGCCGCGGCTGCCTGGTCGGCCGCTCTCCTGCCGGGCACCCCCACCGCAACGCTCACCGCCTATGCGCTGACGCTGCTCTTCGCGGGGCCGGCGCTGGTGGCGACAGCGCTGGTCGGCGCCTACCGGGGCGCGCCCCGGTACGACCTGCTGGCGCTCTCGCTCGACTGGTACGCCGCCCTGCCGTTCCTGCTGTGGCGACTGGCACCCGCTCTGGCCGCGGGGTTCGTGGCCGCCCCCTGGCTCTGGCACACGGTGGCTGCACCGTCCGGCGGTCCGGACGCCTCCGCGATCCTGTGGCTCGCCGCCCGGTCGGCCGTGGTGATCGCCTGGGCGGCTCGCCGTATCGCCCGCCAGGCCCGCGACTTGCACACGTGACCAGGCCAGCTGGCCTCGCGCGAACGTGAAGTCTCCCCTGTGGCCTGGACGCGGAGGAGTGGGACGCCGGCACGTCCGCCGATGATGCGTTTCTGGAGCTGGACGTCGGTGATGCGGCCCTCGTCGACTCCGGAGTTGTAGCGGCCGGTGATCCCCTGGGCGACCGCGTGCCGGTCTTCGCGTAGGGCGGTGGCGATGCCGGCGAGGGACGGAAGTCCGCTGTGGGTGAGGTGATCGAGCCAGGTCGGCAGCGGTGTGGCGTCGCGGTTGTCGAGCATGCCGGCGAATTGGCGGACCAGTTCGTGGGTGCGGTGAAGTTCCGGGCAGTGGTCGAGCAGCCGTCGCAGGCGCTCCGCCGGCTGCGGGCGGTGCCGGACCGGACTGGCGATGATCCAGCGGGTGGCTTCGCGTGGAGAGGGCGGCCGTTCGCGGGGCTCGTCCAGGGGCGGCCCGCGTCGCAGCGGTGCCAGGGCCGCTTTCACGCGCTGGCAGTGGCCCAAGTGGCCCTTGCCGAGGAGTTCCTGGTGCAGAATCTTGGCGCTGTGTTCAACGAGTACGCCGACAGCGCGGGTCACGCGGCGGGCGGCCTGCGGGCTTCGACCGCTACGACACGGAAAGGGCAGGCGCGGGATGAAAGGCCCGCCGGTCAGGCGACCTCCTGGCGCTGGGGCGCCTTCCGCGTCTTCACCCCGCCGACGATGAGCGCCAGCCCCACGACGACGATGCCGAGGTAAGCGGGGGACGGAAGGTCGACGATCTTGTGCATCCAGCCCCACTCCGTGCCGAAGAAGGTCTGCGAGGCGAAGCTGACAAGCCCCTGGGCTCCTACGACGTAGCCGATGCTTTCGACGGTGTATCCGATGGTTGTTCGCACGGATCAACCCTCTCGCGGCGGTGCCGCAAGATCGTCCTCCACAGGGCCGAAAACGCAGTAGTCCAAAGGATGTAGTCGCGTGCTCGCGGCACCGCCGCGACTTCGCCGCTCAACGCGGCTACGCGGCACCGCCGCGACCATGGCCCCGATCCACATGTCTGTACGGGTTCCAGAAGAGCGGCGAATGCAGTACCGGCGCTGGGAGCAGGGTGCGGAGACTGCGCAGGACTGGGAGCGTAGGGGCCAGATCGCGGTGTAGGGATGGGTTCGTGCGGCGGTCCGGGGTCGGCTGCGGAGGCGGCCGGCGCACTCCACCGGCAGGTTGTTCCAGGCCGTTGAGCAGGTAATGCTGTGACCGCAGGAGCCGCGAGGGTCCCGCTCTTGTCAGGCCAGATGTCTGAGTACGTCTTCAACCGCGTCGATGAGTGGATCGCCTTCAGTGCCTGTCCTCCGTATGAGACCTAGTTCGACGTCAGGAAGTTCGGGCAGGCTGCCATGTGCGGCGGTGCCGGGTTCCACGCAGGCGGGCAGTAGAGCCGCAGCGCCGAGGCCGGCCCGGACGGCGGCTTGCACGGCGGCCAGGCTGGTGCTTTCGAAAACAACACGCCACTTGCGTCCGTTGGCTTCCAGCGTGTCCAGTACCGGCGTGCGCCAGCGGCAGGGCTGGGAGAACAGTACGAGAGGGAGGGGGTCAACGCTTGGATCCAGTCCAGGCCCGACGGCCCATCTCAGCGGCAACCGGATCGTCCAGCGGGCCGGGGCGGGCAGGTAGGACGGGTCGCACAGAGCGAGATGGATGCGTCCCGAGGTAAATGCCTCTCTCATGTACGGTCCAGGAGCGCTGATCACTTCCAGCGTCGCCTCGGGGTTCAGTCGGGCAAACTCCGCAAGTGCCTGGGGAAACGGCCCTGCGGCGAGGTCCTCGATCAATCCGACACCGCAATGACCCGTCACGGTGTCCCTGGTTGCGGTGAGCGCCTGGGCAGACAGAGCAAGGATCCGCTCGGCATAGGGCAGCAACGCCTCGCCGGCCTTGGTCAGGCTCACTCCGGTGGCCGTGCGGTTCAACAGCGGCTGCTCAACGGAGCGTTCTAGCTTGCGCAGCTGCTGGCTGACGGCTGGCTGGCTGTATCCCAACGCGGCTGCGGCGCGACTGATGCTGCCAGAACGTGCGCAGCTGACGAACATCCGCAGCAACGACGTCTCTAGATCGCGATCGTAGGTCATAAGCGCAGATTATATGACCCCTTCGCAATTGGGCAGTTCCTTCTGGAGAAGAAGATCATTAGCGTTAGCTCCGTGCACTACTTCCTCGTCGATGTGTTCAACACTCGGTCCTTCAACGGCAACAGCCGCACCGTCTTTCCGCCACCAGTTCAACAGTGCCCGGATGGCATTCATCACCAGGGGGTGCGCCACCACCTCGAGAGGTCTGTCGGCGACCAGGAGTAGCCACGGCCCGGTCATCTGGTCAACGATTCCGGGCACGGAATAACGACAAACAGAAACGGTTGGAATGATTCGCCATCAATACCGCTGCTCCGTCCGCTGGTCGGACATGGACGTCTACGGGCACGTCAACAACTCCGTCTTCCTGACCTACCTCGAGGAAGCACGCGGCGACATGCTCGGCCGCCAGGCCTCAACCGCAGGGGTGGGCACCTTCGCAGCAGGCTGCGTGAGCGCGAAGCACGAGATCGAGTACAAGGCGCCCCTGGAGTGGCGAGAAGCGACAGTCGCTGTGGAGGTCTGGGTTACCGGCCTAAGAGCGGCGTCCTTCAGCCTTGCCTACGAGGTGAAGGACGAACGGACGCTATACGCGAGGGCCGCCTCCACGATGGTTCCCTACGACCTGGAGAGCAGGTGCCCGCGGCGCCTCACCGAGCCTGAACGAGCTTATCTGACACGATTTTTGACGCAGCATTGAGCGTCTGATCGAGCCGGTCGGTGTCGCGCCTACCGGCGAGATGCGACCAGGAGGTGTGAACGGTCGCCGCCGACGACAACACCGAGCCTTGCGCCATGTGTCGGGCCAGAGTGGCAGGCCGTGTGCACCATTTGGTCGATCACGCCGGTGGGCGGTCGAGCTGGACTGGTCGGCGTGACCGATCAGGACTGGCCATGGGCGTGAAGACCCGATCTCCGCCGGCCACGACCGAGTCGAGCCACGCGCCCGCCAAGATGAGCACTCCGGCCGTGCCCGGCCGTCCCTGCCGGCTCGCAACCCGAGGCCCAAGCACGCGCAGGAAACGGGTGGCGGCCGTGAGCGGGCGCATCATGAGGGTGAGGCGTCGGATACGGCCCTCATCGTCGAGATCGAGATACTGGGTCTCCTCCAACCGCAGGGGACCGACATGACCCGCAGCGCGCAGAACCGCGTGCTGTCCGTCCTGGAACTGCGCCTCGTAGCGGATGTCCGTGAACACTTCGAACACACTCGTCAGGAGTTCCTCGAGCTCACGGTGCCCCCGAAAGGTGAACCGGTCGGTCAGTGGTGAAACGAGCTCAACGTCCTCGGACATAGCGGCCACTGCCGCGCGCGCATCCCCTGCCTCGCCGGCCATGCGCCATGCTGCGACGTAATCAGTCATGCCGTCCCCGCAGGGTGCTCGCCAATGACGAGAGTGCCGGGCAGATGTCCACAATTGGCGCGTCCTCGAGTGGTCGACCTGGTGAACGCCACGTCCTTATCCCACGGGTGCGCAGTGCCTGCATTCAAGACCTGTTTCATCGCGTCTTCAATTCCCCACCGCTTCGGTTGCCGACAGCGCTCTCGGCGCGGTCGGTGCAGCTTCCTTGGGGGGACGCCAAACGCACGGCCCCACCGATCAGTCCGCGACTACTGTGCCGACGAATCGTGTGGTGATCCAGTGGGAGTTTCCGAGTATTAATGATGGAAAAAAATGACTGTTTACGACCGTGTTATGTTTGCCGGGCTTCAGCGGCGTCGGCCCTCAGGTGCGTCATCGGGGGCGGGCCCTCGAGGGGCGACAGCGGGTGGCAGCAACCGTGAACGCCCCTCTCTCTAGTGACATCCCTGATGCCCGGCCCGGGGGTCGCGACCTCGCCGTCTCAATCCGCCTCCGCCTCCGCCTGCGGCTGATAGTCCCGCGGCGGGACGAGTAGGTTAAAACCTCCGATGAGACAGGAAGCCTGTCTGCCTCGGTCGAAAAAGGAAGAAACAAGTGAAGAATCGCCTTGTCCCTTTCTGTGTTGTGTGTCTGTTGAGTTTGAGTGCGTGTTCCGCAAATGGTCAGGGAACCCAACCCTCCGAGGGCCAGATTTTGCGGCCAAAGCCGAGAGGATGTACGACGAGTGGCTCTGGGCCAAGCCCCCCGCCACGCTCGACGCCGCCCCTGAAAGGACGGACATCACCGTCACGAAGGCAACCACTGACGACATCAAGGCATGGCCGGCGCGAGTTAGTGAAGAATTCCCCGGTGGATACGAGAAGATTGGCCCTTACCTCAAATCGGGAACGACGATCTACCGGTGGAAGTATGTAGAGCCTGGCAGAGTTCTCGGCACGGCGTACGACGGCATGGCCCATGTCAACGGGCACTGGGTGTGGTTCCCGAAGTCGTGGCGCGTCCTCGAGCAGCCCTGATCCAAGGCGGTGCCTATGCAGCGCGGACACGAGTGCGGCCGGCCGAGAGAGGCCGGCGCCCGGGGCCGATTCGCGCCCGGAGCCCAGAGTGGACGGGCAAGAGAAGGGATCTACTTGGTCCTCCTCACCGGAGCGGGCGGGGTGCGGGTCTCGTGAGTGTGGGGGACCAGTTTTGACGGACCGTGTCGGGGACCGATGCGGGGACAACCCATTGAGTCCGACCTGCAACCGAGAGTAGTCCCCGACGCCTGATGGTCTGCGCCCCGTCCGTCTCGTGGCAGGGGGCCGAACGAGCGGGCGAGGAGACGGCCTGCCGTGCCCACCGTGGGTTTGCGGCGATCTGTTGCTGATTTCTCCAAACAGTTGAGCGTTTGACGTCTGCTGTTCACGCTCTACCTATCAAGTGCCCAGAGGTACGGCCTCGGGCCCCACCGCTTCAGAAGCGAGTCGAGCATGGTGCGTGTCCGTTCATCCTTGGTGCAGTTGCCCGCCTATGTTCCTGGCCGCAAGTTGCCCGGTGCGGTAGTGCTGGCCAGCAACGAATCCCCCTACGGGCTGTTGCCCGGCGTAGCCGCGACGCTCACGGAGCTGGCCGGCGGCGTGTCGCGGTACCCGGACCTGAGCGCCACTGCACTCGTACACGCCATAGCCGGGCACCACGAGGTCGAGCCGGAGCGGATCGCGGTGGGCGCCGGATCCTCCGAGGTCTGCGGACAGCTGCTGCACTCGGTCGTCGGCTTCGGCGACGAGGTCGTCTTCGGCTGGCGGTCCTTCGAGGCGTACCCGATTCTCACGGCGGTCGCGGGCGGTACGGCGGTACGGGTCCCACTGCTCGACCATGCGCTGGACCTCGAAGCCATGGCCGCGGCTATCACCGATCGGACCCGGCTGGTCTTCGTCTGCAACCCCAACAACCCCACCTCCACCGCAGTCGGCGAGCGGGCGCTGCGCGACTTCGCGGACCGCGTCCCGGAAGACGTGCTGATCGTCGTCGACGAGGCCTATCGGGAGTACGCCGATCCGGCGCTGGTCCCCGATGCTCTGGCCCTGCTCGGCGACCGGCCGAACGTGGTGGTTCTGCGGACCTTCTCCAAGGCCTACGGACTCGCGGGACTGCGCGTGGGCTACTGCGTGGCGCCGCCGTGGATCGCCGCTCATGTGCGTAAGACCCAGGTACCGTTCAGCGTCAGCGCACTCGCCCAGGAGGCCGCCGTCGTCGCCCTCGGCGAGCGCGCGGAGGTCGCCCGGCGGGCCGCCCTCACGGTCGCCGAACGCGAGCGTGTAACCCTGATGTTGCGCGCCCTGGGCTTCGAAGTCCTGGATTCCCACGCCAATTTCGTCTGGCTACCGCTCGCGGACGAGAGCGCGGACTTCACCGTCCACTGCCTGGGCGGGCAAGTCGTGGTCCGCCCGTTTCTCGGGGAAGGCGTCCGGGTGACCATCGGACTGCCGCAGGAGAACGAGGCCTTCCTCGATCTCGCGGCCACCTGGCGAGGCTGAAGGCAGTGAGCTTCAATCCCTACGAGCGGCATCGCGCACTGCTTCAGGAAGCCGTACGGGCGCTCGCCGCCGGTGAATACAGACGGCCGTTCACGGAGGCGACGGGACAGGATGCTGCCGACGCGGGCATGCGATCGGTCCGAACAGCGAAGAAGGTCTTCGGCTCCCTGCTGGGACGGCCCTTCGATCTCGACCAGCCCGGCGAGCTCGGCCGAGTGCGTACCGAGTCGTCGCCGTACGGCATCGACATGGGCATCGGGTACCCGCGATGCGACCCCGCAGCCTTGGTGGCGGCTGCCGCCCGGGCGACGGCCGGGTGGCGCGCCGCCGGGACCCGGCGACGCGCGGGGCTGGCCGTGGAGATGCTGCGCCGGCTGAACACCCGCAGCCATGAGCTGGCCCTTGCGGTGCATCACACCACAGGGCAGCCTCCGCAGGCGGCGTTCTGGTCCGCCGGGCCGCGCGCCCAGGACCGTGCGCTGGGGGCTGTGGCCCTTGCCTTCGCGGAGTCGGAGCGCGTTCCTGCGGACCTGAGGTGGGAGCGTGCCCGAGGGTGCGGGCAACCGCTGGCGATGCGGGGCACCAGCAACCTGGTGCCCCGGGGAGTGTCGCTGCTCATCGGTTGCCCCGACTATCCGCTCTGGAACGGCTACCCGGGCCTGTTCGCCAGCCTGGTGACCGGCAATCCGGTGATCGTCGCCCCGCATCCGCGTTCCGTGCTGCCGATGGCCATCACCGTGCGCGTTGCCCGGCAGGTGCTGGCGGAGGCCGGTCACACACCGGACATCGTGACCCTGGCGGTGGCGAAACCGGCGGAACGGCTGCACGAGAGGCTGGCCACGGACCCGGCGGTGCGCATTGTCGACTTCACCGGCTCGGCGCAGTTCGCAGGCTGGCTGAAGGAATACGCTCGTCAGGCCGCCACGTTCGTCGACCGGACCGGCCTGAACACGGTGATCGTCGACTCCACCGGCGACTACCGGGATCTCGTGCGCGGCCTTGCCCACTCGCTGTGCCGGTGCAGCGGCACGGTGCGCACCACACCGCAGAACATCCTGGTGCCGACGACGGGCATCGCGACCGACGAGGGACGCAAGAGCTTGGGGGACTTCGGCGCCGACCTCGGCGAGGCCGTGGACCGGCTGCTCGGGCATCCCGCACGTGTAGGCAGGCTACTGGGCGCGATCGTCAGCGATACGGTGCGGGCGGGGTTGGCGGAGGCCACGCGCTGCGGCACCGTGCTCCATGCGTCCGGGGCACTGCGCCATCCGAACCATCCGGGCGCCGATGTGCGCAGCCCACTGCTCGTCCGGCTGGCGGCACAGGACGAACGGATCTACGCCCGTGAGTGGCCGGGGCCCGTCTCGTTCCTTGTCGGTACCGACTCGACGTCGCACAGTCTGGCTCTCTTCCGCCGCACGGTGGGCCGCCACGGGGCGTCGTACGCCGCGGTGCATTCGACCGACCCGCTGGTGCTGGCGGTCGCCGAGACGGCAGCACTGGACGCCGGGGTGCATCTGGTGCAGAACCTCGCGGACGACTTCCCCGCGGACCCTTCCTCGGCAGGCGCGGACCTGCCCCCCGAGGGGGCCCATTTCGTCACCGGGCGGTTCCGGGTGGTGCGGTCTCGGCAGCATGCGGCGGGGACGGCACCGGCTCCTGTCGTGGAGGCGGCCCCGACACCGGCACCGACCTCCATCGGGGCTGCGGAGTCGGCTCGGGCCCCGGCGCCGGGCGCCGGTTCCGCTGCCGACCCGGCCGACGGCTGAGTGACCAGGCAGTCAGGCGGTCCAGTGCGTCCCGCGTCCTCGCACCTCGTCGAAGACCAGCCAGGTGCGGGTCGAGCGCACTCCCGGTACCGCCTGGATGCGCTCCAGCACGACCTGGCGCAGCACCGAGTTGTCCGGAGTGCGGACCAGCACCAGGACGTCGAAGTCACCCGCAACGAGGGTGACGTGCTCGACGTAGGGAATCTCGCGCAGTTCCCGGGAGATGTCCCGCCACGCATTCTGGTCGATCGTCAACGTCACGTACGCACTCGTGCCGAGGCCGGCCCGCTGCGGATTCAGCTGCGTGCTGAAGCCAGTGATGACCTCCTCGGCCATCAGCCTGTTGATGCGCGTGTACGCGTTGGCGCGTGAGATGTGCAGCTTGTCTGCGAGCGCCTTGATCGACACCCGGCCGTCGTCGAGGAGCCCGGCCAGGATGTGCCGGTCGGTGTCGTCGAGCCGAACGACAGTTCGTCCGGCCATCGACTCCGACGGTGAGATTTGCTCGGACACTTTGCCCTCCCGGAGCGCGTGGTTTGGCAGTGCGTCGCCGGTTCGCCTGAAACCTTGAACACTTATTCCGCACTGGCGACGATACTCGCGTCAAGTGTCCAGAGAAAGCGAGTGCCCGACATGTCCGTGAAGAGCCTCCGCCAGACGGTCCAGGGCCTCCTGCCGTCCCTCATGCCGGTGCAGTTCGTGGCCGAGGACGGCACGCCGGTGGCCAAGCCCGCAGCCGACTACACCGAGCCTCCGCCCGAGGCGCTGCGCGAGGCATACCGGCGGATGGTCCTGGGACGCCGGTTCGACACCCAGGCCACCGCGCTCACCAAGCAGGGGCGGCTCGCGGTCTACCCGTCCAGCCGGGGCCAGGAGGCCTGCCAGATCGCAGCCGTACTCGCGCTGCGCCCGGACGACTGGCTGTTCCCGACCTACCGTGACTCCGTGGCCCTGGTCTCCCGGGGCATCGACCCGCTCGAGGTGCTGACGCTGCTGCGCGGCGACTGGCACTGCGGATACGACCCGGTCGCCACTCGCGTCGCCCCCCAGTGCACCCCGCTGGCCACCCAGGTGCTGCACGCCACCGGCATGGCGGAGTCGTTGCGCCGCACGGGCGGAGACGGTGTGGCGATGGCCCTCGTCGGGGACGGGGCGACCAGTGAGGGGGACTTCCACGAGGCGCTGAACTTCGCTGCCGTCTTCCGCGCGCCAGTCGTCTTCTTCGTCCAGAACAACAAGTACGCGATCTCCGTGCCGCTGGCCCGGCAGTCCGCGGCGCCCGCCCTCGCGTACAAGGGCATCGGACACGGGATGCGTTCCGAACAGGTCGACGGCAATGATCTGGTCGCCGTGCTGGCGGTGCTGACCGCGGCGGTCGAGCACGCCCGTGCCGGGCACGGACCGGTCCTGGTCGAGGCGCACACCTACCGCATGGACGCACACACCAACGCCGACGACGCGACCCGCTACCGGGACGAGGCGGAGGTCGAACGGTGGAGTGCCGCCGACCCGGTCAGCCGTCTGGAGACGTACCTGCGGGCCCGCGGCGCCCTCACCGACGAGGACGTCGCGGCGGTGCGGGAGGAAGCGGAGAGGCTGGCGACCGAGCTGCGCGCGGGCATGAACGAGGAGTCCGTGCCCGACCTGCTGGAGCTCTTCGACCACGTCTACGCCGAGCCGACTCCGCAACTGCGCGAACAGCGCGCCCTGCTCGCGGCCGAGCTGGCCGAAGACGCCGCTTCCCCCGCACTCGACACCCAGGAGAACTGACGGCCATGGCCAAGGTCACGATGGCGCAGGCGCTGAACACCGCACTGCGCGACGCACTGCGCGAGGACGAGCGGGTGCTCGTCTTCGGCGAAGACGTCGGTCCGCTCGGCGGCGTCTTCCGGATCACCGACGGGCTGACCCGCGACTTCGGCGAGCAGCGATGCTTCGACACCCCGCTGGCCGAGGCCGGCATCGTAGGACTGGCCGTCGGCATGGCGATGGGCGGCTTCCGGCCCGTGGTGGAGATGCAGTTCGACGCCTTCGCCTATCCGGCGTTCGAACAGATCGCCTCCCACGTCGCAAAGCTCCGCAACCGGACCCGGGGGCGGCTCGCGCTGCCGATGGTGATCCGTATCCCCTACGCGGGCGGCATCGGGGGAGTCGAGCACCACTGCGACTCCAGCGAGGCGTACTACGCACACACCCCGGGCCTGAAAGTCGTCACCCCGGCGACGGCCGAGGACGCGTACTGGCTGCTGCGGGACGCCGTGGCCGACCCCGACCCGGTGGTCTTCCTGGAGCCGAAGAAGCTGTACTGGTCGAAGGAGGAAGCCGACCTGGAGCGGCGCGGAGCACTGCCGTTCGGGCGGGCGGCGATCCGACGGGAGGGCCGCGACGCCACGGTCGTCGCGTACGGGCCCTCGGTTCCGGTGGCCCTGGCCGCGGCCGAAGCGGCGGCGGCCGATGGCATCGAGCTGGAGGTAGTGGACCTGCGCACGCTGGTGCCCTTCGACGACGAGACGGTCACGGCATCGGTACGCCGGACCGGGCGCTGCCTGGTCGTACAGGAGGCCCAGGGCTTCGCCGGCGTGGGGGCGGAGATCGCCGCACGGGTGCAGGAGCGCTGTTTCCACTCGCTGGCGGCGCCGGTCCTGAGGGTGGCCGGCTTCGACATCCCGTACCCGCCGCCGAAGCTGGAGCACGCGCATCTGCCGGGCGTCGACCGGATCCTCGACGCCGTCGACCGTCTTCAGTTCGGCGACGAGCCGGACACCCGGCATCTGCTGAAGGGAACGGCCGCATGAGCACCGCAGCGCTTCAGGAGCAGCTGTTCCGGCTGCCCGATCTCGGCGAGGGGCTGACCGAGGCCGAGATCGTCGAGTGGAAGGTCGCGGTCGGCGACACGGTGACGATCGACCAGATCGTCATCGAGGTCGAGACGGCCAAGGCCGCGGTCGAGGTACCGGTCCCGTACGCGGGGACGGTGCTACAACTGCACGCGGAGGCGGGCACGGCGCTGGAGGTGGGGAAGCCGCTGATCACGGTGGGTACGCCGACTTCCGGCCGGCCCGGTGGTGCGGGGGAGGGACCGGGCGCCCCGCCTCCCGGCGCACCTCCCGTCGATTCGACGTCGGCCGACCCTGCGGCTGAGCGATACCGGGAGGAGGAGCAGGCGGGGTCCGGCAACGTCCTGATCGGCTACGGCACCGGCCACGGTCCGGCACCGCGTCGCCGCCGCCGAGGCGCGGGCGCCGCGAGGGGAGGCGGCACTGCTGTCGAGGCGGCGCCCTACGGCGGGCCGCACGCTCCCCGGGTCATATCGCCCCTCGTACGGCGGATGGCGCGGGAGCACGGGGTCGACCTCGGCGGGTTGACGCCCTCGGGTCCCGCAGGGGTCGTGCTCAGACGAGATGTCGAGCAGGCTGTGGGGCGGGCCGGCCGGCCCGCGACGGACCCCGATGCCGCACCGGTCACCCCGGATCGCCGGCCGTCGGCGGACCGCGCACCGCACGCCCGGCCGGCGCCGGCCGGTCCCGAGCGCATCCCGCTGCGCGGCGTCCGCCGCGCGGTCGCGGACAAGCTCTCCCGCAGCCGCACCGAGATCCCCGACGCCACCACCTGGGTCGACGTGGACGCGACGGGCCTGCTTGAGGCCCGGAAGGCCATGCAGGCCGCGGACCCCGGCCGCCGCATCGGGCTGCTGGCCCTGCTCGCCCGTATCTGCGTCGCCGGACTGCACCGCTTCCCGGAGCTGAACTCCACCGTCGACACCGAACGGCGGGAGATCGTCCGCTTCAGCGAGGTGCACCTCGGCTTCGCCGCCCAGACCGAACGCGGCCTGGTGGTCCCCGTCGTCCGCGACGCACGGCGCATGACGACCGCGCAACTGGCCGCCGAGCTGGCCCGGTTGACCGGGCTGGCCCGTGACGGGGCCCTGCCGCCCGACCGTCTGACCGGCGGGACCTTCACCCTCAACAACTACGGCGTGTTCGGGGTCGACGGATCCACGCCCATCATCAACCACCCTGAGGCCGCACTGCTCGGCGCGGGCCGCCTCGTGGACAAACCGTGGGTGGTGGACGGCGAGCTGGCCGTCCGCAAGGTCATGCAGCTCTCCCTCAGCTTCGACCACCGGGTCTGCGACGGCGGTGTGGCCGGCGGGTTCCTGCGCTTCGTGGCCGACTGCGTGGAACGCCCGGCGATCCTGCTCGCCGACATCTGATCCCGCCCCGCTTCCTCCGCTTCCCCCGCTTCCCCGGCGTCCGCCCGGGCGCCTCGCACCCATCAACCAACCGAACGTTCGGCCAGGAGCTCTCAGTGCCCACCGACCAGCATCCCGACTTTTTCGTCCGCCATGCGGCTCTGCTCGACCAGGCGGTGGAGTGTGCCGCCGACCGCACCTACTGGACGCCGTACCCGGAAACCCCGAGCACCTCTGCGTACGGAGCCGAGGCATCCGGGCTGGGCGAGGCCGCTTTCCGCGGCCTCCTCGGCCACCCCTTCCTCATCGAAGGACATCCGGCCACCGGCACCGTCCCCGCCACCGAGG
Source organism: Streptomyces sp. NPDC048269 (assembly GCF_040652395.1). Taxonomy (NCBI): domain Bacteria; kingdom Bacillati; phylum Actinomycetota; class Actinomycetes; order Kitasatosporales; family Streptomycetaceae; genus Streptomyces; species Streptomyces sp. NPDC048269. The sequence continues at coordinate 8,829 of NZ_JBEZLW010000022.1, read as the reverse complement.
TTTCGCCCTACGGCTTCCCGCTCGGCGTCAGTTACCCGTACCTGGCGCCCGATGTGGCCGTTGCGACGGCCAAGTCAGCCGCGGTGACATGGCGCGCCGCGAGCCCGGACACCCGGGCCGGCGTCGCCGCGGAGATCCTCGCCCGGCTCAACGAGGCGAGCTTCGAGATCGCGCACGCCGTCCAGCACACCACCGGCCAGCCCTTCATGATGGCGTTCCAGGCCGGCGGTCCGCACGCCCAGGACCGAGGCCTCGAAGCGGTCGCCCACGCATGGAACGAGCAGACCCGCCATCCGGTCGCGGCCCGCTGGAGCAAGCCGCAGCGCAAGGGCGGCCCACTCGTCATGGACAAGACCTTCACCACCGTGGGACGCGGTGTGGGAGTACTGATCGCCTGCAACACCTTCCCCACCTGGAACGGCTATCCGGGACTGTTCGCGAGTCTGGTCACCGGCAACCCGGTCGTCGTCAAGCCTCATCGACGTGCCGTGCTGCCGCTGGCGATCACCGTGCGGATCGCCCGTGAGGTACTGGCGAAGGCCGGCTTCGATCCGGATGTGGTACTGCTCGCCGCGTCGAAGCCCGAGGAGCGCACCGCCCCCGCCCTGGCCACCCACCCCGACGTGCGCATCGTGGACTACACCGGCTCCAGCGAGTTCGGCGACTGGCTGGAGACCAACGCCCGCCAGGCCGTCGTCCACACCGAGAAGTCCGGACTCAACACCGTCGTCGTGGACTCCACGGACGACTACGCGGGGCTGCTGCGCAACCTTGCCGTCTCCCTGTCGCTCTACAGCGGCCAGATGTGTACCACCCCGCAGAACTTCCTCGTCCCCCGGGACGGCTTCCCGACCGACCAGGGGCGGCGTACGGCCGACGAGTTCGCCGCCGACCTGGGCGCCGCCCTGGACAGGCTGCTCGGCGACCCGGCCCGTGCGGCCGCCACCCTCGGCGCGATCGTGAACGACGGTGTGCTCAATCGCGTGGCGGAGGCGGCGGAACTCGACCGTGTCGCCCATCCGTCGAGGCGACTCGCCCACCCGGAGTTCCCGGACGCGGCCGTCCGTTCCCCGCTGGTGGCCCGGCTCGAGGCCGAGGCCGACGAAGAGACGTACACCAGCGAGTGGTTCGGGCCGGTCTCCTTCGTCATCGGTACCGACTCCACCGCGCACGGCCTGCGTCTCCTGCACGACACCGTACGGCGCCACGGCGCGCTGACCGCCTCCGTGTACGCCACCGACGAGGGTGTGCTGGAGGCGGCACGGGCAACCGCGCTGGAGGCGGGCGTGCACCTGTCGGAGAACCTGACCGGCGCGGTCTTCGTCAACCAGTCCGCCGCCTTCAGCGACTTCCACGGCACCGCGGCCAACCCCGCGGCCAATGCCGCCCTCACCGACCCGGCGTTCGTCACCGGACGCTTCTCGGTCGTCCAGTCCCGGCGCCACGCACCCGCAGAGGAGCACGTCGATGCGTGACGAGGTCTATCTGATCGACGGGGCCCGCACTCCGCTCGGCCGCCACCGAGGCGCCCTGGCCTCCGTACGCCCCGACGACCTGGCCGCCCTCGTGGTCGGCGAGGCGGTACGGCGCTCGGGCATCCCGGCCGACACCGTGGACGAGGTGATCCTCGGCGCCGCGAACCAGGCGGGCGAGGACAACCGGGACGTGGCCCGGATGGCGGTCCTGCTGGCCGGACTGCCGGACACCGTGCCCGGATACACCGTCAACCGGCTGTGCGCGTCCGGGCTGACGGCCGTCGCCTCGGCCGCCCAGGCGATTCGTGCGGGGGAGGCCGACCTGGTCGTCGCGGGCGGAGTGGAGTCAATGACCCGTGCCCCCTGGGTGATGGCCAAGCCCGGCACGCCCTGGGCCCGGCCCGGCGAGGTCCACGACACTTCCCTGGGCTGGCGCTTCACCAACCCGCGCTTCCCCGCCGCGACCACCCTGTCCATGGGCGAGACCGCCGAGGAGGTCGCCGCCCTGGACGGCATCACCCGCCTCGAGGCGGACACCTTCGCGCTGCGCAGCCACCGCCGGGCGGAGGCCGCCCAGAGGGCGGGCCGCTTCAAGGAGGAGATCGTCACGGTTCGGGTGGCGGACGGCGAGGTGACCCAGGACGAGGGGCCCCGGCCGTCCACCTCGCTGGAGAAGCTCGGCGGACTGCGCACGTCCTTCCGCAGCGACGGGATCATCACCGCGGGCAACTCCTCGCCGCTGTCCGACGGGGCCGCAGCCATCGTGGTCGCGAGTTTGGCGGCGGTCGAACGATACCGGCTCACCCCCCGGGCACGCATCGTCACAGCAGCCTCGGCCGGGGTCGAGCCCCGCCTGATGGGACTCGGGCCTGTGCCGGCCACCTTGAAGGCGCTCGGCCGGGCGGGCTGGCGGCCCGACGACCTGGACGCCGTCGAGGTGAACGAAGCCTTCGCCGCCCAAGCGCTGGCAGTCGTCCGCCGCCTGCAGCTCGACGAGGACCGCGTCAACGCCGACGGCGGCGCCATCGCCCTCGGACACCCGCTCGGCTGCTCCGGCGCCCGCATCCTGCTCACCCTGCTCGGACGCATGGAACGCGAGGACGCTCGACGGGGACTGGCGACCATGTGTGTGGGGGTCGGCCAGGGCGTGGCGATGCTGGTGGAGCGCGTATGAGCACGCGGGAGGACACGGCGTACGAGACGCTGCGGGTCGAGGTGGGCCCGGACCGGGTCGTCGTGACCCTGCACCGGCCCGAGGCGCGCAACGCCATCGGCAGCGGCATGATCGCCGAACTGCACCGCGTGTGCGAGGACCTGGAGCGCGCGCCGAGGCTGCTGCTGCTCACCGGGCACGGCGGGGTCTTCGCCGGCGGCGCCGACATCGCCGAACTGCGGAGGCGTGGCCGGGACGAGGCGCTGCAGGGAATCAACAGCCGTCTGTTCGAGAGGGTGCGCCGGCTGCCCATGCCCACCGTGGCCGCGGTGGACGGCTGGGCGCTGGGCGGCGGCGCCGAGCTGGCGTACGCCTGCGACATCCGGATCGCCGGGCCGAACGCCGTCTTCGGCAACCCCGAACCGGGCCTGGGCATCCTCGCCGCCGCCGGGGCCTGCTGGCGGCTGCGGGAGCTGCTCGGCGAGTCGGTGGCCAAACAGGTCCTGCTCGCCGGGCGGAACCTCGACGCACCGGCCGCGCTCGCCTGTGGGCTGGTCACGGACGTCGTACCGGCCGAGCGGCTGATCACCGAGGCACACGCCCTGCTGGACCGTATGGCCCGCTCCTCGGGGCTCGCCCTGCGGCTGACCAAGCTCGTCACCGACGCCCCGGGTGCCCATCCGGTGGCCGACGACCTCGCCCAGGCCGTGCTGTTCGAGGGCCGCGACAAGGAGGAGCGCATGACGCGATTCCTGGAGAAGAACGAGAAGAACGGAGGCCGGGCATGACCTCGGCATCAGCACCGCCCGCCGTCGTGGGGGTGATCGGCGGCGGCCGGATGGGGACCGGTGTCGCCCAGTCCTTCGCGGCCGCAGGGTCGTCCGTGGTCGTCGTGGAACACGACGAAGCGGCCGCGACCGTCGCGCTGAACCGCATCGCCGCCGGGCTGAGGCGGGCCGCCGAGCGCGGGGGGCCCGGCGGATCCGCCACCGGTGAGGTACCGGACCGGGTCACCGCCGTGACCTCGATCGCCGACCTTCCCGCCGACACCGATCTCGTCGTCGAGGCGGTACCGGAGGACGCCGCGCTCAAGGCCCGGCTGCTCGCCGCCGCCGAGCAGGCCGTGGGGGAGCGGTGCGTACTCGCCACCAACACCAGTTCGCTGCCGGTCACCGAACTCGCGGCGGCCCTGAAGCGGCCGGGACGCTTCCTGGGCATGCACTTCTTCAACCCGGTGCCCGTCTCCGCGCTCGTCGAACTGGTCCTCACTCCCGACACCACCGGGGAGACCCTGACGGCGGCGGCCGGCTGGACACACGCCCTGGGCAAGCAGAAGGTCGTCGTCCAGGACTCGCCGGGATTCGCCAGCAGCCGTCTCGGCCTGGCCCTCGGCCTGGAGGCGGTCCGCATGGTCGAGGAGGGGGTCGCCGAGCCGGAGGCCATCGACACGGCAATGCGCCTGGGATACCGGCACCCGATGGGGCCGCTGCGCCTCACCGACGTGGTGGGTCTCGACGTCCGGCTGGCCATCGCCGACCACCTGCACAGGACGCTCGGGGAGCGGTTCGCCCCACCGGCATTGCTGCGGGAGAAGGTCGCCCGCGGCGAGCTGGGCCGCAAGACGGGGAAGGGGTTCTATCCATGGCCGTGACCGGCGGTGCGCCCACCGACGCCCAGGAGCCGGGCGGCCCCGCCCCTTACGGGGTCGCCTACGAGGTCACCGACGGCGTAGCCGTCATCGAACTGTGCGGCCCAGGGAGCGGCAACGCCCTCGACGCCCACATGCGCAGCGCGCTCCTGATGGCGGCACGCCGCCTGACCACGGACACCGCACGCGGTGTACGGGCGGCCCTGATCACCGCCCGTGGAAGCCACTTCTGCGTCGGCCAGGACCTCAAGGAGCACGCCCGGCTGCTGAACACCGCGCCCGAGGCGGCCTTCGCGAACCTTCCCAACGACTACAACCCGCTGCTGAAGGAACTGCACGGGCTGCCGGTCCCGCTCGTCGTGGCCGTCGAGGGCGCGTGTGTCGGAGCCGGGCTCGGCATCGCGCTCTGCGCGGATCTGCGCGTCGCCGCCGAAGGAGCCCGCTTCGCGACCGCCTTCACCGGCCTCGGCCTGGCCTCCGACTCGGGGGTCGCCCGCGGCCTCGCCCGCCAGCTCGGCCCTTCGCGGACCGCCGGACTCATGCTCCTCGGAGACCGCTTCTCCGCACAGGACGCCGAACGCTGGGGCCTGGTCCACCGCGTCGTGGCGGACGGCTCGGCCACGGCTGAAGGGCTGGCCGTCGCCCGCTCCCTCGCAGGCGGACCCACCGCCGCCCACCGAGAGATCAAGGCACTGCTGCGGTCCGCGGCCAACGCCCCCCTGCCGGCCGCGCTGGAGCGCGAAGCCGTGATCCAGCGCCGGCTCGGCGCCACCGAGGACCACCGCGAAGCCGTCACGGCCTTCCTCGAACGCCGCAGCCCGGCCTTCCGCGGCCACTGACCCACTCACCGAGTACGACGGGACACGCACACCCCATGAACACCCCCACCCTCACACCATCCGGGCCCCAGGGCCCCGAGGCCACCTTCGAGGACACCATCGCCCGCGACCAGCGCATCGAGCCCCGGGACTGGATGCCCGACGGCTACCGCACCACCCTGATCCGGCAGATCGCCCAGCATGCCCACTCCGAGATCATCGGCATGCAGCCGGAGGGCGAGTGGATCACCCGGGCGCCCTCGCTGCGCCGCAAGGCCATCCTCTTCGCCAAGGTGCAGGACGAGGCCGGGCACGGGCTGTACCTCTACTCCGCGGCCGAGACCCTCGGGGCGGACCGCACGGACATGACGGCGCGTCTGATCGACGGCCGCCAGAAGTACTCGTCCATCTTCAACTACCCGACCCACACCTTCGCCGACGTCGGCGTGATCGGCTGGTTGGTGGACGGCGCGGCGATCTGCAACCAGGTGCCCTTGTGCCGTACGTCGTACGGCCCCTACGGGCGCGCCATGGTGCGCGTGTGCAAGGAGGAGTCCTTCCACCAGCGGCAGGGGTACGAGCTCCTGCTGACGATGATGCGCGGCACCGACGAGCAGCGGGAGATGGTGCAGGACGCGGTGAACCGCTGGTGGTGGCCGTCGCTGATGATGTTCGGCCCGCCGGACGCCGACTCGCCCAACTCCGCGCGGTCCATGGCCTGGAAGATCAAACGCCACTCCAACGACGAACTGCGACAGCGGTTCGTCGACATGACCGTGCCGCAGGCCCACAAGCTCGGCGTCACCCTGCCCGACCCCGCCCTGCGGTGGAACGAGGAACGCGGGCACCACGACTTCGGCGCCCCCGACTGGGACGAGCTGAAGCGCGTGGTCTCCGGCGACGGTCCCTGCAACGCCGAGCGGATCGCCCGGCGCCGGGCCGCCCACGAGGAGGGCGCCTGGGTGCGGGAGGCGGCCTCGGCCCATGCCGCCAAGCAGGCGACCCGGCTGCGGGAAGGAGCGGCGGCATGAGCGGCACCGACCAGACCCCCGCCGGCGGACCCGTCCGCATACGGGACGAGTGGCCGCTGTACGAGGTGTTCGTCCGGGGCAAGCGCGGCCTGAACCATGTCCACGTGGGCTCCCTGCGCGCGTCCGACGACGCGATGGCCCTTGTCCACGCCCGCGACCTGTACACCCGGCGCAACGAGGGCGTGAGCGTCTGGGCCGTGCGCTCCGACTCCATCGCCGCCTCCACCCCCGCCGAGAAGGATCCCTTCTTCGCGCCCAGCGGCGACAAGGTCTACCGGCACCCGACGTTCTACGACATCCCCGACGACGTACCCCACATCTAGGAGCGGCCACCAATGAGTGACGAGGACCTGTACGTCGACCACGACAACGCGCAGTGGGCGTTCGGCACCGGTTTCACCGACCCCCTGTACGGCGTCGACCAGAGGGTGCCGGACGGCGTCGACGCCGGAGAACTGGCCGCCTGCTGTCTGGCCCTGGGCGACGACGCCCTGGTGTCCGCCCAGCGGCTCGCTGAGTGGTGCACCCGCGCCCCGGAACTGGAGGAGGAACTCGCCCTGGCCAACATCGGCCTCGACCTGCTCGGCCAGGCCCGGCTGCTGTACGCCAGGACGGGACGGGCCGACGGTACGGGCCGCGGCGAGGACGCGTACGCCTACTTCCGTGGTCCGGACGACTTCCGCAACCTACGGCTGGCCGAACTGCCCGGCGGCGACTTCGCCTTCACGATCACCCGGCTGCTCGTGTTGTCCGCCTGGCGGCTGGCCGTCTTCGAGGAGCTCACCGCCGCTCCTGATCCGGTGCTCGCCGCCATCGCCGCCAAGAGCGTGAAGGAGCTCACCTACCATTGCCACTACGCCGCCGTGTGGACCGTGCGCTTCGGCGACGGGACCCACGAGTCCCGCAATCGCCTCGGAGCGGCCCTGCTCGACATCGCACCGTGGCTGGGAGAACCACTGACCGACCGGACCGCAGCTGGTATGGGTGCCGAGTCCGCGGTGGTCGCCGACCGGACGCTGCGGCGCCTCGCGGACGTCCTGGTGCGAGCGGGATTCGACCCCTCCGAGGTCCCGCCTCCCGGCCCGGCGTCCGCCCCCGCCATACCCGGCTCCGGCCGCGACGGTGACCGTACCGAACACCTGGCGCCGCTCCTCACCGAACTCCAGAGCATCGCCCGCGCACACCCGCAGGCGCAATGGTGACGCTCGCGGATGCCGGCGAGCACCGCCGAAAGGCGGCGCACCGCGCCTGGCGTACCGCCTGCGAGATCCCCGATCCCGAACTGCCCATGCTGACCCTCGCCGACCTCGGAGTGCTCCGCGGCGTCGAGGTGGAGCAGGACGGTACGGTCGTCGTGCGGCTCACCCCGACCTACTCCGGCTGTCCCGCCGTGGCCGAGATGCGGGCTGAAGCCGCCACCCGGCTGCAGGCGGCCGGCTTTCCCGACGTCCGGGTCGTCACCGTGCTCGACCCGCCCTGGACCACCGACTGGATCACATCCCAGGGCCGCCACAAGCTCGCCGAGCACGGCATCGCACCACCGGGTCCCCGGCGCCTCACCGAATCCGGGCCGGTGTGGCTGTCCCTCGGGCCGACCCCCTCAGATGTGCCCTGCCCGCGCTGCGCCTCGGTCGATACCGAGGAGATCTCACGGTTCGCCGCAACCGCCTGCCTGGCGCTCCGCCGCTGCGGCACCTGCCTGGAGCCCTTCGAGCACCTCAAGGACCTTTGATGACGACCCCCTCCCGTCCCCCCGGCACGGCGCGGACCCGTCTGCGTCCCGCCTTCCACGCCGTGCGCGTCGCAGCGGTCGAGGGGCTGTGCTCCGACGCCGCCGCGCTCACCCTCGCGATACCGGACCGCCTGGCAGAGGAGTTCGCGTTTCTCCCCGGCCAGTGCCTCACCGTGCGCCGGGAGATCGACGGCCGCGACGAGCGCCGCTCCTACTCCATCTGCTCCCCCGTCGGGGCACCACTGCGCATCGGCATCCGCGTCGTACCCGGCGGGCTGTTCTCTTCCTGGCTCGTCCACGGTGTGCGCCCGGGAGACACCCTTGAGGTGATGGGACCGGCCGGTGCTTTCACCCCCGACCTCAGCGCAGCCGGTCAACCCGGTGATTCCGGTCAACCCGGTGGCCTCGGCCACTACGTGCTGATCGCCGCCGGATCCGGCATCACACCGATGCTGTCGATCGCCGCCTCCGTACTCGGCGCGGACGGCTCATCCCGCATCACCCTCCTCTACGGCAACCGGCGCACCGATACGGTGATGTTCGCGGACGAACTGGCGGACCTGAAAGACCAGTACCCGGCCCGATTCCAGCTCGTTCACGTATTGTCCCGCGAGCCGCGCGAGGCCGAAATGCTCACGGGCCGCCTCGATGCGACGCGGCTCACCGCCCTGCTCGATGCCCTGGTGGACACCGACGGCGTCGACCAATGGTGGCTGTGCGGTCCGCACGGCATGGTCCGTGACTCCAGCGCCATCCTGGCCGGGCTCGGCGTCCCGGCCGACCGAATCCACCAGGAACTGTTCCACGCCGATGACGAGCCGCCCGCCGCCCGCCACGAGGTCTCGGCGATCGGCCTCACCACGAGCGAAGTCACCGTCGTCCTGGACGGCCGGGTCACCACGTTCCCGGCCCCCCGGGACCGGACCGTCCTCGACGCTGCCCAACAGCTCCGCCCCGACCTGCCGTTCGCCT
>NZ_JBEZLW010000021.1:0-111394 GCF_040652395.1 Streptomyces sp. NPDC048269 | reverse complement strand
CGCTCCTCGTCCGTCAGCACCAACTCGGCCTTCGGCCGCCCCATCGCCATACCGAAAGCCTACAACTGAACAGAACTCCAGACTCAGAACACTAGCTCCTGTAGTCAAGGTAGCGCCGGTCAGGCCTGCGGCGTCCGGTTCCGTGCCTCGCAGCCGGAGGGCCGCCCGAGTGCTGGACGCACTCGGGCGCCCCGACCACGCGGCGAGGCGCGGTGCCGAACGCCGAAGGCCAGGCGGGACTTTGAGGGACTTAGGGGCCTTCGGGAGATTCGGCGGCCGCTCGGAGGCGGGCGTACTCCTGGGCCATGGACTCGGCGGTCCAGTGGGCGTTGAGGCCACTGGGGTTGGGGAGAGCCCAGACCCGGGTGGAGCCGATGGTCCGCTCCTGGGGGCCGATCTGGGCCTTCCGCTCGCCGAAGGCGGTGCGGTAGGCCGTGACGCCGACCACGGCCAGCCAGCGGGGGCGGAGCAGTTCCACCTTGGCTGTCAGGATGCGGCCGCCCTCGCGGAACTCCTCGGCGCTCAGCTCGTCGGCGCGGGCCGTGGCCCGGGCCACGACGTTGGTGATGCCGAGGCGGTAGGTCAGCAGCTCTTCCTGCTCCGCGGGGGCCAGGCGCCGCGGGGTGAAGCCCGACAGGTGCAGGACGGGCCAGAAACGGTTGCCGGGGCGGGCGAAGTGGTGGCCCGTCGCGGCGGAGAGGAGACCCGGGTTGATGCCGCAGAAGAGCACACGCAGACCGCCCGCGACCACGTCCGGGAGGACGCGGTCACGGGCGGCGTTCAGCTCGTCGGGGGTCAGAGGATCGACCCCGGCGCGTACCCGGCGGCCTCCGGGTGCTGCTTGGCGATCGCCTCGATGCGCGAGACCACCGCCGCGACCTGGTCACCCGCGGCGCCGGTGAAGGACAGCTTGTCGGCCATCAGGGCGTCGAGCTGGGCACGGTCCAGCGGCATCCGCTCGTCGGCGGCCAGCTTGTCCAGCAGCTCGTTGCGCTCGGCGCCCTGCTCGCGCATGGCGAGCGCGGAGGCCACCGCGTGCTCCTTGATGACCTCGTGGGCGGCCTCGCGTCCCACCCCTGCCCGCACCGCGCCCATCAGGACCTTGGTGGTCGCGAGGAACGGCAGGTAGCGGTCCAGCTCGCGGGCGACGACCGCCGGGAAGGCGCCGAACTCGTCGAGGACCGTCAGGAAGGTCTCCAGCAGGCCGTCGAAGGCGAAGAAGGCGTCCGGCAGGGCCACGCGGCGGACCACGGAGCAGGAGACGTCGCCCTCGTTCCACTGGTCGCCGGCCAGCTCGCCGGTCATCGAGGCGTAGCCGCGCAGAATGACCATCAGGCCGTTCACGCGCTCGCAGGACCGGGTGTTCATCTTGTGCGGCATCGCGGAGGAACCGACCTGGCCGGGCTTGAAGCCCTCGGTGACCAGCTCGTGGCCGGCCATCAGGCGGATCGTCTTGGCGATCGACGACGGGGCGGCGGCCAGCTGTACCAGGGCGGTGACCACGTCGTAGTCGAGCGAGCGAGGGTAGACCTGGCCGACCGAGGTGAAGGCCTGGGCGAAGCCGAGGTGGGCGGCGATCCGCTGCTCCAGGTCGGCCAGCTTGGCCGCGTCGCCGCCGAGCAGGTCGAGCATGTCCTGGGCGGTGCCGACGGGGCCCTTGATGCCGCGCAGCGGGTAGCGGCCCAGGAGGTCCTCGAGGCGGGCGTAGGCGACCAGCAGCTCGTCGGCCGCGGTCGCGAAGCGCTTGCCCAGCGTCGTCGCCTGCGCGGCGACGTTGTGGGAGCGGCCGGCCATGACCAGCTCGGCGTGCTCGCCTGCCAGCTTGCCGAGGCGGGCCAGGACGGCGACCGTACGGTCGCGGGCCAGTTCCAGCGAGAGCCGGATCTGCAGCTGCTCGACGTTCTCGGTGAGGTCGCGGGAGGTCATGCCCTTGTGGACGTGCTCGTGACCGGCGAGGGCGTTGAACTCCTCGATCCGGGCCTTCACGTCGTGCCGGGTGACCTTCTCGCGCTCCGCGATGGAGGCGAGGTCGACCGTTTCGAGGACGCGCTCGTAGTCGGCGAGGGCCGCGTCGGGGACCTCGATACCGAGGTCCTTCTGGGCGCGCAGCACGGCGAGCCACAGCCGCCGCTCCAGCGTCACCTTGTACTCGGGGGACCACAGGACGGCGAGCTCCGCGGAGGCGTAGCGGCCGGCCAGGACATTGGGGATGCGGGGCTTGGCAGTCACGTGGAGGGATTCTACTTGGGCCGCCGCTGTGTGTTTACGCAGGTAGGGACCCCGGCTCCGATTGTGCCTTGCTACGAGAGAAGATCGCCCGTGGCCGGCTCGTACGGGAGCAGCTCCGGGCGCTTGGCCGGACGGCCGTCCCCGGAGGAGCGGCCCGTCAGGCGGCGGCCGACCCAGGGGAGCAGGTGCTGCCGGGCGAAGCTCAGGTCCTGGGACCGGCGTACCGCCCAGCCCGGGGGGAGCGCGGCGGGCAGTTCGGTGCGCCAGTCCTGTTCGGCGGGCAGCCCCAGCATCTGCCAGACGGCCTCCGCCACCCGGCGGTGGCCTTCGGCGGTGAGGTGCAGCCGGTCCACGTCCCACATCCGGGGGTCGGCGAGCGCCGGCGCCCCGTACAGGTCCACCACCAGGGCGCCGTGCCGTGCGGCGAGCTCCTCGATGATCGTGAAGAGCTCTTCCATCCGGGGCCGGAAACGGTCCATCACCGGCCCGTTGCGCCCCGGGGAGCGCATCAGGACGAGGCGCTTGCAGGAGGGAGCCAGAAGCTCCACGGCCGCCTCCAGGTGGCCCCGGACCCGGCCCATGTCCACCTTGGGGCGCAGCGCGTCGTTCAGCCCCCCGACCAGGGTCACGACGTCGGCTCCCATGGCCGCGGCCGCCGGGGCCTGCTCCTCGGCGATCTGCCCGATGAGCTTTCCGCGGACCGCGAGGTTCGCGTAGCGGAAGCCCGGCTCGCGCGCCGCGAGGCGGGCGGCCAGCAGGTCCGCCCAGCCCCGGTAGGAGCCGTCCGGGAGCAGGTCGGACATGCCCTCGGTGAAGGAGTCGCCGACCGCGACAAAACTGGTGTAAGACGCATTCATCTCCATGGCGGGAGTGATGTTACCGCGCGGTACCCGGCCCTGCAGGGCCGGGGACCGACACGTTCGCAGACCCTGCCGTCCACGTCCCGGTCGGCCGTGCTTTGACGACAGGGCTAGCCGACGCGCTACGCGGAGGCCGGCCGGCCGAACAGTTCGCGCAGCACGTCCTCCATCGTCACCAGGCCGGTCATGGCGCCGTCCGGCCCCAGCACCGCGGCAAGATGCGTACGGCTGCGGCGCATGGCGGTCAGCACGTCGTCCAGCGGGGTCTCCGCCCGGACCTGGGCGATCAGCCGCAGCGCCGAAACCGGGAACGGCTCGTCCCGCGCCTCCGCGTCCAGGGCGTCCTTGACGTGCAGGTAGCCCAGGATCCGGTGCTGGGCGTCGATCACCGGGAACCGCGAGTACCGGGTCTCCGCCGACAGCCGTTCCAGCCCGGCCGGAGTGATCCCCTCCCGGGCCGAGACCACCCGGTCCGCCGGCAGCACCACGTCCGTGACCGGCCGCCGGCCCAGCTCCAGGGCGTCGTGCAGCCGCTCGCTCGCCCGGTCGTCGAGGAGCCCCGCGTTGCTGGAGTCCTTGACCATCCGCGCCAGCTCGTCGTCCGAGAAGGTCGCCGCGACCTCGTCCTTCACCTCCACCCGAAGCAGGAACAGCAGGGAGTTGGCGAAGGCGTTGATGGCGAAGATGACCGGACGCAGCGCCCGCGTCAGGGTCACCAGCGGGGGCCCCAGCGCCAGCGCCGTGCGCACCGGTTCGGCCAGCGCCACGTTCTTCGGCACCATCTCGCCGAAGAGCATGTGCAGGTACGTCGCCAGCGACAGGGCCACCGCGAAGGAGATCGCGTGCGTCAGGGCGTCCGGCACCCCGAGGAGGTCGAACAGGGGGGTCAGCAGGTGCGCGATCGCCGGTTCGGCCACCACGCCCAGGACCAGGGTGCACAGCGTGATGCCGAGCTGGGCAGCCGCCATCAGGGCCGATACGTGCTCCAGGCCCCACAGGACCGCGCGGGCCCGCCGGTCGCCCTGTTCGGCGTGCGGCTCGATCTGGCTGCGCCGGACCGAGATCAGCGCGAACTCCGCGCCGACGAAGACGGCGTTGACGACCAGGGTCGCCAGGCCGATCAGCAATTGGATCGCGGTCATCGGCCCTCCTCCCCGTCCCTGCGCTTGCGCTTGCGCCTGTCCCTGTGCCCGTCCCTGTGCCTGTCCCCGGGCTCATTTCCGTGCTCGTCCCCGGGGAGGCCCCCGCGCCCGTCGCCGCCCGGCTCTGCCGGCACGTGCAGCAGCACGCGCGCGGCCCGCCGGCCGCCGGCGTCCACCACCTCCAGCTGCCAGCCGTCCAGCTCCAGGCGGTCGCCGACGGCCGGGATGCGGCCCAGTTCGGTCGCTATCAGACCGGCCAGAGTCTCGTACGGGCCCTCGGGCACGCGCAGTCCGATCCCCTGGAGCTGGTCGGTGCGCGCGGCGCCGTCGGCCGAGTACAGACGGCGTCCGGCATCGTCCGTACCGGCCGGAGCCAGGTCCGGGGTCTCGTGCGGGTCGTGCTCGTCGCGGACCTCGCCGACGACTTCCTCGACGATGTCCTCCAGCGTGGCCACACCGGCGGTGCCGCCGTACTCGTCGATGACCACGGCCATCGTCTGCTTCCCGGACAGCCGGTCCAGGAGCCGGTCCACGGTCAGGGACTCCGGTACGAGGAGGGGCTCGCGCAGCACCTGCGACACAGGCGTCCGGCGCCGCTCCTCGGCCGCCAGTGCCAGTACGTCCTTGATGTGGACGGTGCCGACGACGGAGTCGAGGCTGCCCCGGTAGACCGGGAAGCGGGACAGGCCGGTGGCCAGCGTCGCGTTCGCCACGTCCTCGGCGGTCGCCTGTATGTCGAGGGCGGTGACCTGGACGCGCGGAGTCATCACGTTCTCCGCGGTCAGGTCGGCGAGGTTCAGGGTCCGTACGAACAGCTCGGCGGTGTCCTTCTCCAGCGCACCCGCCTTCGCCGAGTGCCGTGCGAGGGCGACCAGCTCCTGCGGAGTGCGCGCGGAGGCCAGCTCCTCGGCCGGCTCCATGCCGAGGCGGCGGACCATGTGGTTGGCGGTGGTGTTGAGATGGCTGATCAGGGGCCTGAAGGCCCGGCTGAAGACCCGCTGCATCGTCGCCACACGCTTGGCGATCGCCAGCGGGGAGGAGATCGCCCAGTTCTTGGGCACCAGCTCGCCGATGACCATCAGGGCGACGGTCGACAGGACGGTGCCGAGGACCAGTGCGGTGGAGGAGGCGGCGCCGGCGGACATCCCCAGGGACTCGAACGGGCCCTGGAGCAGGGCGGCGATCGACGGCTTCGAGATCATGCCGATGACCAGGCCGGTCACGGTGATGCCGAGCTGGGCGCCGGAGAGCTGGAACGTGAGCGTCCGGACGGCTGCCAGGGCACTTTCGGCCCCGGCCTCGCCACGGTTGACGGCCTGTTCGAGCTCGCTGCGCTCGACGGTGGTCAGCGAGAACTCGGCCGCGACGAAGGCTCCGCAGGCAATGCAGAGCAGCAGTGCCACGACGAGCAGGATCACCTCGGTCATCGGTCGATCACCTCCGTTCCATGATCGGCCAGGAGGCGGGGCATCGCGCGATGTCGCGAGGGGGAACAGCGGGAATGTCGTGGACCGGGAGGCTCGCCCATGGGCGGACGCTCACACCTTTCAATCAGGAGGAACCTTTGCCCACAGGGTAAAGGACGGGCAAAGAGAGCGGATCATTCTTTTGGCGGAGCGTGGCCGGATGATGGGATCCGGACATGAACGATCTTCACATCGGTCCTGCGTCGGCGGCCGATCTGGGCGCCGTACTGGACTTCTGGAAGACCGCCGCCGAGGGAACGAGTATCAGCGACGATCTCGCGGGGGTCGAGCGGCTCCACGCGCGCGACCCGCAGGCGCTGCTGCTCGCGCGGCGCGGCGGGGAGCTCGTCGGCACGGTGATCGCCGGCTTCGACGGCTGGCGTTGCCACCTGTACCGGCTCGCCGTGCACCCAGGGCACCGCAGGCAGGGCATCGGCGGCGCACTGCTGGCCGCCGCCGAGGAGCGCTTCGTCGCCCTCGGCGGGCGGCGCGGGGACGCGATGGTGCTCGACCGCAACGAGCCGGCCCACCTGCTGTGGGACGCGGCCGGGTACGGGCCCGAGGACCAGTGGACGCGCTGGGTCAAGCCACTCGGCGGGCCGACCCGATGACGCAGTAGGAGGTCGGGAGGGCCGGGCCGCGCTCGGGCAGCCGGAAGCCGCGCTGCGAGACGATCCGGAAGCCGGCCGCCTCGACCGCGGCGAGCGGGTCGCGGGCGGTGTGACAGCCGCCGAAGAGGAAGGGCCAGACGGTACGGTCCAAGGCCCGCTGGACGGCGGCCATGCCGGGGCCGGGGGCGAGGCTGTGCTCGAAGAAGCGCAGCTCGGCGTCGGGGCGGAGCACGCGGTGCAGCTCCGCGAGGGAGCGGGGCAGGTCCCGTACGGTGCACAGCACCAGCGAGGTGACGGCCGCGTCGAAGGCCTCGCTCTTGACCGGGAGGGCCTCGGCGGCGCCGGGCACGATGTCCACGGGGACCTCGGCGCGCAGGGCGGCCGTCGCTGCGCGGCGGCGGAGGGTGCGCTCCGGTTCGACGGCGACGACCTCGGAGACGGCGCGGGGGTAGTGCGCGAAGTTCAGGCCGTTCCCGGCGCCGATCTCGATGACGCGGCCGGACACTCCATGGAGGAGCTCGGTGCGGAGGGCGGCGATGCCGCCGCGGGTCTCGGCGGTTTCGCTGGCGCGGGCGTAGACGCGGGCGAAGAAGGGGTGGTGGACGGGGTCGTGGGGCAGGGCGGTGCGGCGGCGCGGCAGCATGGCGGACCTCCGGGGCGGGGGCGGCGTACGGAGCCGTACCCTCCAGCGTGCCCGGATCGCCGGCGCTCATCCCTGGCCGTACGGGTGCGGGGCCGCCGCTGGCTCCGCCGCGGACCGCGCCTCAAACGCCGGCGGGGCTGGAATGTGCCCGGCGGCGCCGAAAGTCGGGGCTCCGCCCCGAACCGCGTGCCGCAAAGTTCGGCGGGGGCTGGACCGTGCCCGGCGACGGGATCGTGCCGGGCCGGGCTGGGTCGTGCCCCGGGGGGAGAGAGAGGTCGGGGCTCCGCCCCGGCCCGCGTGCCTCGAAGACCTGCGGGGACTGGGATGTGCTCGGCGACGGGATCGTGCCGGGCAGGGCTGGGTCGTGTGCCCGTGGGGATGAGAGGTCGGGGCCCGGGTTGGGCCCCGGTGCCTCAAGCGTCGGCGGGGCTGGGTGGTGCGGTGGGGATGAAGGGCGGTGGGGACCAAGTGGTCAGGAAGGCGTCCGGGGACCAGGTGCCCGCGAGGGTGGGGGTGAGCCAGGTGGGGGACGTGGTGCGGAAGCGAGGCGGGGGGAGGGTGCCCGAGCCGGCCGGGATCGCGCCCAGGAGGGGGAGGCCCGAGGACTTCGGGAGGTCCGCCAGGTTGCAGCGGGAGGCCAGGTCCGGGGTGGCCGGCCAGCTGCCGACCACCACCCCGAGCGCCGTCAGGTCCCGGGCCCGGAGGGCCTCCGCCGACAGGACGGTGGAGTTGAGGGTTCCCAGCCCCGCCGGGGCGACGAGCAGGGTCGGGGCGTCGAGCAGGCGGGCCGCGTCGGCCAGGGTGTGGCCGGCCTCGTCGAAGCGGACCAGCAGCCCGCCCGCGCCCTCCACCAGGACCAGGTCGTGGGACAGGGCGAGCCGGTCCGCGGCCTCCGCGACGGCGGCCGGGGAGACCGTGGGCAGGCCCGCGCGACGGGCGGCCGTGTCCGGGGCCAACGGCTCCGGGTAGCGGGCCAGTTCCACCGCCGTGACGGAGGGGCCGGCCAGCCGGACCACCTCGGCGGCGTCCCCCGGCTCGGCCGGGCCGACGCCCGTCTGGGCGGGCTTGAGCACCGCGACCGAGCGGCCGGCCGCGACCGCGGCGGCCGCGATCGCCGCCGTGACCACCGTCTTGCCGATCTCCGTGCCCGTGCCGGACACGATCAGTACGGACATGTCGTCTTCTCAGCCTTCCTGCGCCGCCGCGGTCACCGCGCGGCAGATGCGGGCCACATCGGCGTCGCCCGTGACGAACGGCGGCATGGTGTAGATCAGGTCGCGGAACGGGCGCAGCCACACACCCGCGCGGACCGCCGCCCGGGTGGCCGCCGCGAGGTCGACCTCGTGGTCCAGCTGGACCACGCCGATCGCGCCCAGGACGCGTACGTCCCGTACGCCCGGGATCGAGGCGGCCTCCGCGAGACCTTCGCGCAGGTCCGCCTCGATCCGCTTGACCTCGGTCGCCCAGTCCTGGCCCAGGAGGAGGTCGATCGAGGCGAGCGCCACGGCGGTGGCGAGGGGGTTGCCCATGAAGGTCGGCCCGTGCGCCAGCACCGGGACGTCGCCCTGTGAGATCCCGTCGGCGACCCGCGCCGTGCAGAGGGTCGCGGCGAGGGTGAGGTAACCGCCCGTCAGGGATTTGCCCAGGCAGATCACGTCCGGGGTGATCGCCGCGTGGTCCGCGGCGAAGAGGGCGCCGGTGCGGCCGAAGCCCGTCGCGATCTCGTCCAGGATGAGGAGGACGTCGTACTCGTCGCACAGGTCGCGCAGCACCCGCAGGTAGGCCGGGTTGTGGAAGCGCATGCCGCCCGCGCCCTGTACGACCGGCTCCACGATGACGGCGGCCAGCTCGTCGGCGTGCGCGGCGATCAGGGAGCGCAGGTGGTCGGCGTACGCCGGGTCCACCGGGGTGTCGAAGCCGCCGGGCGGCGCGTCCGCGAAGACCTGCCGCGGCAGGTGACCCTGCCACAGCTCGTGCATGCCGCCCTCGGGGTCGCAGACGGCCATCGGCTGCCAGGTGTCCCCGTGGTAGCCGCCGCGCCAGGTCAGCAGCCGGGTCTTGCCCGTCCTGCCCAGCGAACGCCAGTACTGCAGGCACATCTTGACCGCGACCTCGACGGACACCGAGCCCGAGTCGCAGAGGAAGACGTGCTCCAGGCCCGGCGGTGTGATCTCGACGAGCTTCGCGGCGAGCCGGACGGCGGGCTCATGGGTGAGCCCGCCGAACATCACGTGTGACATGCGGCCAAGCTGCGCGGTCGCGGCCTCGTTCAGCACCGGGTGGTTGTAGCCGTGGATCGCCGACCACCAGGAGGACATGCCGTCGACCAGCTCGTCGTGGCCCTGCCCCTGGGACGGTTCGGCGAGCCGCAGCCGCACCCCCGAGGCGGAGGCGATGACCAGCGGATCCTGGCGCCCGGGCATCGGGCCGTACGGGTGCCACACGTGCTGCCGGTCCAGCGCGAGCAGTTCCGCGCCGGCCGACAGGGGGCGGAGCTGCTCAGGCATTGGGGGCGACGTCCGTTCCCGCCCCACGGCGGCGGACCGCCACCAGGTCCGAGCGGACCTCACCGGCATCCGCCTGCGCCGGGAGGGGTGCGGCCTCCCCGTGGCCGGAGCAACCGCCGCAGGCAGAGCCGCAGCCGGCGTCGCCGACGGTGTCGCCGGAGCCCGCGGAACCGCAGACCGAGCCGGCGCCGGCGTGCGAACCGCAGCCGCCGCCGGTGGCCGCGGCCGCCACGTCGGAGCGGTGCGCGGGCAGGGTCGTCGTACCGGCGCCCTCCACCTCGAAACCGGCGTCCGCGATCATGTCGAGGTCGACCTGGCCGGCCTGGCCCTCACTGGTGAGGTAGTCGCCGAGGAAGATCGAGTTGACGATGTGCAGGGCCAGCGGCTGCATCGAGCGCAGGTGCACCTCGCGGCCGCCCGCGAGGCGGACCTCGACGTCGGGGCAGACGAAGCGCACCATCGCGAGGATCCGCAGGGCGCGCTGCGGGGTGAGGTTCCACTCCTTGGCGAGCGGGGTGCCCTCGAACGGGATCAGGAAGTTGACCGGCACCGAGTCCGAGTCCAGCTCGCGCAGCGAGTAGACGACGTCGACGAGGTCCTCGTCGCTCTCGCCCATGCCCGCGATCAGACCGGAGCAGGCCGACAGGCCGGCGGCGTGCGCCTTTTGCACCGTGTCGACCCGGTCCGCGTAGGTGTGGGTCTTGGTGATCTGCCCGTACGTGGCCTCGGAGGTGTTGAGGTTGTGGTTGTACGCGTCCGCGCCCGCGTCGCGCAGCCGCTCCGCCTGGCCGTCCGAGAGCAGACCCAGGCAGGCGCAGACCTCCACGCCCTCGTTCTGCTCCTTGATCGCGGCGATCGTCTTGCCGACGCGCTCCACGTCCCGGTCCGTCGGCCCGCGGCCGCTCGCGACCAGGCAGACCCGCTTCGCGCCGCCCGCGACACCGGCGGCCGCGGCCTGGGAGGCCTCCTCCGGCTTCAGCCAGGTGTACTTGAGGATCTCGGCCTTGGAACCCAGGCGCTGGGAACAGTACGAGCAGTCCTCCGGGCACAGGCCCGACTTCAGGTTGACCAGGTAGTTCAGCTTGACTCGACGCCCGAACCACTGGCGGCGCACCTTGCCGGCCGCGGCCACCACGTCGAGCAGTTCGTCGTCAGAAGTCGCCAGTACGGCGAGCGCCTCTTCGCGGGTCGGCAGCTCGCGCCGCAGCCCCTTGTCCACCAGGGTGTTCAGCAGGTCCATGAATCCGATCCTGTCCCACACGACCACTCCCGGCCAAGGAGAGATCGCACAACATGGCCGGATGGGTGTGTGTGTATCGCCACACCTGGCGCACAAGTCACGGCGACTAGGGTCGGGCAGGTCTGTGGACTGCCGACAAAACACGAGGACCTGCCGATGCCCCAGCACACTCCCGATCCCGTGGACGTCTTCTCCTGGATCGATGCCGCGGAAAGCGCCCGTGAACAGGCCGGACTGGTCCGTACGCTGCGCCCGCGGCCGGCGTCCTCGCCGTTGCTGGACCTCGCGAGCAACGACTACCTCGGTCTGACCCGGCACCCCGAGACGATCCGCGGCGCACGGGAGGCGGCCGAGCGATGGGGAGGCGGAGCCACCGGTTCCCGCCTCGTGACGGGCACGACCGAGCTTCACGCGGAGCTCGAGCGGGAGCTCGCCGCCTTCTGCGGATTCGAGGCCGCGCTCGTCCTGTCCTCCGGCTACGCGGCCAACCTCGCCGCGGTCACCGCGCTCAGCGGCCGGGGCACCCTGGTCGTCTCCGACGCCGGGAACCACGCCTCGATCGTCGACGGCTGCCGCCTCTCGCGCGCCGAGACCGCCGTTGTCCCGCACTCCGACCCGGCCACCGCGCGCAAGACGCTCGCCACGCACGAGGGCCGGGCGCTGCTGGTCACCGACTCGGTGTTCTCGGTGGACGGCGACGCCGCGCCGCTCGCCGGCTATGCCGCAGCCTGCCGGGACGAGGGCGCGGCCCTGGTCGTGGACGACGCACACGGTCTGGGCGTGCTGGGGGAGGGCGGCCGCGGCGCGCTGCACGCCGCCGGACTCGCGGGCGCGCCCGGCGTGGTCGCCACCCTCACCCTCTCGAAGTCGATGGGCAGCCAGGGCGGCGCCGTGCTCGGCCCGGCCAAGGTTATCCGGCACCTGATCAACACCGCGCGGACCTTCATCTTCGACACCGGGCTGGCCCCGGCCGCCGCGGGTGCGGCGCTGGCGAGCCTGCGCCTGCTCCAGCGGGAACCGGAACGCGCCGCCCGCGCCCGCGAGGTGGCCGCCCAGCTGTACGAGCGGCTCACCGCGTCCGGCCTGACCGCGGCCCGGCCGGACGCGGCCGTGGTGTCGGTACGGGCCCCGTCGGCTTCGGCGGCACTGCGCTGGGCCGCCGACTGCCGCGAGGCAGGTCTGTCCGTGGGGTGCTTCCGGCCGCCGTCCGTGCCGGACGGCATCTCCCGGCTGCGGCTGACCGCACGGGCCGATCTCACGGGGGACGAGATCAACCGGGCTGTCGGGACGATCCTTGCGACCGCACCCGCCGGAGCCACGGACCGGTAGGCGGAGTTACGGGAGCAGGTCCGCCCGGACGGAGACGAGGAAGCCGTCCCAGGCCGGCCCGGTGAAGAGCACGGCCGGGCCGTCCGTCCGCTTGGAGTCGCGGACGGCCAGCAGGCCGCCACCGAGCACGGCCGCTTCCACACAGTTGTTCATTCCGGTACTGCGGCTGCTCCGCCGCCACCGCGCGCTGATCAGAAGTCCGCTGGTGGATAAGGGGGTTGCGGACACGGGGGTGCCTCCTTACGCGTCGTCAGCAAGTGAGCTGATGAGATCCGACGAGTCCTGGGGCGGGAGGGCGTGCGCCTGAATGGTGCGGAACGCGGCGCTGTACGCCTCAAGGTCTTCCTTCCGCTCCAGATAGAGGCTACTCGTCAAATGGTCGAGTACCACCACATCCAGATCGGCGATGTTCGGAAATGAGAAGATGACGAACGGTCCGGTGAGGCCGAGATGGCCCCCCACGCTGAACGGCAGTACCTGCAGCCGTACTTGAGGCAACCGCCCCACCCGCACCAGGTGCCGCAGCTGCTCCGCCATCACCCCGGGCCCGCCGATCTGCCGGCGCAGCACCGCCTCGTCCAGTACGGCGCTCAGCTCCAGCGGCGGATCGGCCCGCAGCACCGCCTGCCGTGCCAGCCGTACGTCGACCAGCGCGTCCACCTTCGGCTCCGGCAGCCCGCCCAGCGCGGCCCGCGTCACCGCGCGCGCGTACTCCGCCGTCTGCAACAGTCCGGGAACCACGGAAAGCTCCACCGTGCGCGCCGCCCGGGCGCCCGCCTCCAGGCTGATGAAGTCCCGGTACTCCTGCGGCAGCAGCCCCCGGTAGTCGTGCCACCACTGGCGGCCCCGCCCGGTGTCGCCCCCCGGACCCGGTCCGGCCGCCGAGGCCGACAGCGCCTCCAGCAGCGCGCGCTGCTCGGAGCTCACGATCTCTCCGTAGGCGTCGAGGAGCAGCCGGATGTCCTCCGGCTTGACCCCGCTGCGCCCCGTTTCTATGCGGCTGATCTTCGACTGGTGCCATCCCACGATCCTGGCGGCCTCACCACTGGTGAGACCGCTCCGGTCGCGCAGGGCACGCAGTTCCTCGCCGAGCTTGCGCCGACGCACCGCGGGACCGTGCTGCACACCCGCCTCCTTCCACCGGCACAGCTCGCACCAGTCTGCCGTCCAAATAGGCTCTTCCGTAGCAGAGTTCACCGCATTGAGCGACAGATATATGCATATCTTGGGGGATCGGCACAAACGGCTGGACGATGGGTGGCACTCTGGCGTCCAGCACAGATCCGGGGCGGCTCGACCCCGGTGGGAAAGGGACCGTCGCCATGGCAGACCACCAGGAAGCATCCGTCACTCTGCCGAGCGATCCCGCCTCGGTCGCCACCGCCCGTCGCTACGTGGCGGAGGTGCTGGGCGAATGGGGACTGCCCGACGACGCCGACACCGCCGACAGCGTCCGGCTGATCGTGTCGGAACTCGCCACCAACGCCGTACAGCACACGTTCGGCCAGTCGCCCACCTTCACCGTCGACGTCCGTCTGGAGCGCGAGGAGTGGCTGCGCATCGGCGTGACCGACAGCCACCCGCGCTGGCCCAAGCGGCTCCCGGCGGCGGTCCAGCAGGACAACGGCCGCGGCATGGTCATCATCCGCTGGCTCACCGCCGAAGCGGGCGGCAGGCTCTCGGTCACCCCCACCGAGGAGGGGGGCAAGACGGTCTGGATCGCACTGCCCTGGACGGTCGGCGCCCCGGCCAGGAGCGCCACCGGCTGCTGACCGTATACGGGAGCACGATTCCGGGGCCGGTGAGTTGAACCGGGTGCTTTCCCGAAACGTGGGTTAACGCGACGGAAAAGCGCGACGCCTAGCGTGGCGCCACGTTCGTCCGCCAATGATCACCCATGATCCGGTAAAGCGGCGGTGGTCGGGACGGAAAGCCTTTCTCTGCGTTGGGCAAGACACGCTTGGCTCGGATATGTGCAGGTCAACAAAGTGTTGACGGCCAGTAGGGTCGCCCCGGCGCGCTGTTGATCTTGTCCCGGAAGCTTGGTGATACCTGTGCAACTGACACCGCACGAGCAGGAGAGACTGCTCATCCACGTGGCGGCCGACGTGGCCGAGAAGCGAAAGGCGCGCGGGGTACGCCTCAACCACCCCGAGGCGATCGCCCTGATCACCTCGCACATCCTCGAAGGCGCCCGCGACGGGCGGACGGTGGCCGAGCTCATGGCCTCCGGCCGGACCGTACTGGGCCGCCAGGACGTCATGGAGGGGATCCCCGAGATGATCCACGACGTCCAGGTCGAGGCCACCTTCCCGGACGGCACCAAGCTCGTCACCGTCCACGACCCGATCGTCTGAAGGGGAGTACCCGCATGATCCCCGGCGAAATCGCCTACGGGGACGGCCCGGTGCTCCTCAACCAGGGCCGCCCCGTCACCCGCCTCACCGTGCTCAACGCCGCCGACCGGCCCGTCCAGGTCGGCTCCCACTACCACTTCGCCGAGGCCAACCCCGGCCTCGACTTCGACCGCTCCGCCGCCCGCGGCCTGCGGCTCAACATCGCCGCCGGCACCGCCGTGCGCTTCGAGCCGGGCATCCCGGTCGCGGTGGAACTCGTACCGCTGGGGGGCTCGCGCACCGTACCGGGACTGCGCGGGGAGACCGGAGGCCCCCTCGATGGCTGAGCTCTCCCGCCAGACGTACGCCGACCTGTTCGGGCCAACGACGGGTGACCGGATCCGGCTGGCCGACACCGACCTCTTCGTCGAGATCGAGCAGGACCTCAGCGGCGGCCCCGGCCGGGCGGGCGACGAGGCCGTTTTCGGCGGCGGCAAGGTGATCCGCGAATCCATGGGGCAGGCCCGCACCACCCGGGCCGAGGGAGCTCCCGACACCGTGATCACCGGGGTCGTCGTCCTCGACCACTGGGGCATCGTCAAGGCCGACGTCGGCATCCGCGACGGCCGGATCTGCGGCATCGGCAAGGCCGGCAACCCCGACACCATGGACGGGGTGGAGCCCACCCTGGTCATCGGTCCCGAGACCGAGATCATCGCGGGCAACGGGAAGATCGTCACGGCCGGCGCCATAGACGCCCACGTGCACTTCATCTCGCCGACGGTCATCGACGAGGCTCTGGCCTCAGGCATCACCACCCTCGTCGGAGGCGGCACCGGTCCCGCCGAGGGCACGAAGGCCACCACCGTCACCCCCGGACCCTGGCACCTGGCCCGGATGTTCGCGTCGCTGGAGGCCTACCCCGTCAACATCGGCCTGCTCGGCAAGGGCAACACCATGTCCCGCGAGGCCATGTACTCCCAACTGCGCGGCGGCGCCCTCGGCTTCAAGATCCACGAGGACTGGGGGTCCACCCCCGCCGTCATCGACGCATGCCTGAGCGTCTGTGACGAGACCGGCGCCCAGGTCGCCATACACACCGACACCCTCAACGAGGCCGGATTCGTCGGCGACACCCTCGCCGCCATCGCCGGGCGGACCATCCACTCGTACCACACCGAAGGCGCGGGCGGCGGCCACGCCCCCGACATCATCACCGTGGTCTCCGAGCCCAACATCCTGCCCAGCTCCACCAACCCGACCCGGCCGCACACCGTCAACACCGTCGAGGAACACCTCGACATGCTGATGGTCTGCCACCACCTCAACCCGGCCGTCCCCGAGGACCTCGCCTTCGCCGAGTCCCGGATCCGGCCCTCGACCATCGCCGCCGAGGACGTCCTGCACGACCTCGGCGCCATCTCGATCATCTCCTCCGACTCCCAGGCCATGGGCCGGGTCGGCGAGGTCGTCCTGCGCACCTGGCAGACCGCCCACGTGATGAAGAAGCGGCGCGGCTTCCTCCCCGGCGACGGGCCCGCCGACAACCATCGGGCCCGCCGCTACGTCGCCAAGTACACGATCAACCCCGCGGTCGCCCAGGGCCTCGCCCGCGAGATCGGCTCGGTCGAGACCGGCAAACTCGCCGACCTGGTGCTGTGGAACCCCGCCTTCTTCGGGGTCAGGCCCGAACTGGTCATCAAGGGCGGCCAGATCGCCTACGCGCAGATGGGCGACGCCAACGCCTCCATCCCCACCCCGCAGCCGGTGCTGCCCCGCCCGATGTTCGGCAGCCACGGCCGCGCGCCCGCCCTGAACTCGCTGAACTTCACCGCGCAGGCCGCGCTCGACGACGGACTGCCCGACCGGCTCGGCCTCGGCAAGGCCTTCGTGGCCATCGAGAACACGCGCAAGGTCGGCAAGGCGGACATGCGCAACAACGACGCCATGCCGAGGGTCGAGGTGGACGCCGACACCTTCACGGTCACCATCGACGGCGAGGCCGTGGAACCGGCGCCCGCGGCCGAGCTGCCCATGGCGCAGAGATACTTCCTCTTCTGATGAGAGGTCTCTCCCGATGAGCCTCGCCGCGCTGCTCGTCCTCGCCGACGGCCGCTTCCCCGCCGGGGGCCATGCGCACTCCGGCGGGGCCGAGGCCGCCTGCAAAGCGGGCCGGATCCACGACGCCGCCACCCTGGAGGACTTCTGCCGGGGCCGGCTGCACACCGCCGGACTCACCGCCGCCGCCCTCGCCGCGGCCGCCGCGCTCGGGCTCGACCCGGCGGAGCTCGACGCCGCGGCCGACGCCCGCACCCCCTCGCCCGCCCTGCGCACCGCAGGCCGGCGCCTGGGCCGCCAGCTGCTGCGGGCCGCCCGGGCCACCTGGCCCGCCTCCGAACTGGAGGCACTGGCCGCCGCGTTCCCGCGCGGCGCCCACCAGCCCGTGGTGCTCGGCCTCACCGCCCGGGCGGCCGGGCTCGGGCCGATGGACGCCGCGCACGTGGCGGCGTACGAGGCAGTCGGCGGCCCGGCCACCGCGACCGTGCGGCTGCTGGGCCTGGACCCCTTCGAGGCGAGCGGGGTCCTGGCCCGCCTCGCCCCCGAACTCGACGCCGTCGCGGCCCGGGCTGCCGAGGCCGCGCAGCGGGCTCTGGCGGAGGGTGTGGACGCCCTGCCCGCGGCCTCCTCGCCCCTGCTGGAGATCGCGGCCGAGGTCCATGCCGACTGGCCGGTACGCCTCTTCGCCTCCTGAGCGCCCCGACCGGCCATCCAGAGCACCCCCAAGGAGAACCCCATGCATCTCGACCACGGCGTGACCTACCCCCACCGGCACACCCACGGCGCCGACCCGGTCCGTGCCGACGGCACCCGGCGCGCCCTGCGCATCGGACTCGGCGGACCCGTCGGCTCCGGCAAGACCGCCACCGTCGCCGCCCTGTGCCGCGCCCTGCGCGCCGAACTCTCCATGGCCGTCGTCACCAACGACATCTACACGCGCGAGGACGCCGAGTTCCTGCTCCGTGAGGCCGTCCTGCCGCCCGAGCGGATCGCCGCCGTCGAGACCGGGGCATGTCCGCACACCGCCATCCGCGACGACATCTCCGCCAACCTGGAGGCCGTCGAGGACCTGGAGGACGCCTTCCGGCAGAGCGGCCCGCTCGACCTGATCCTGGTCGAGTCCGGCGGCGACAACCTCACCGCCACCTTCTCCCGGGGGCTCGTCGACGCGCAGGTCTTCGTCATCGACGTGGCCGGCGGGGACGACATCCCGCGCAAGGGCGGTCCCGGCGTCACCACCGCCGACCTCCTCGTCGTGAACAAGACCGACCTCGCGCCCCACGTCGGCTCCGACCTCGGCCGGATGGCCCGCGACGCCGCCGCGCAGCGCGGTGAACTGCCCGTCGTGTTCCAGTCGCTGCGCAGTCCCGAGGGCGTGGCCCCGGTGGCCGCCTGGGTGCGCGAGCGGGTCGCCGCCTGGGTCGTACGGTGATCCACGCGGCCCCCGTCACCCTGCCCCCGGCGGGCCTGCGGGCCACCGCCCGCATCCGCGCCGAGGCCGACGGGCGGGGCGGTACCGCGCTGCCGCTGCTCGCCGGGGAAGGGCCGCTCGCCCTGCGCCGTACGCGGGGGACCGCCGCCGAGGCCGGAGTCATGCTGGTCGGCGCCATGAGCGCCCCGCTGGGCGGGGACCACCTCACCGTCGAGGCCGCCGCCGGACCCGGCGCGCACCTCGCCCTCGCGTCGGCGGCGGCGACCCTGGCCCTGCCCGGCCGGGGCGGTGAGCCCGCGCGGTACGACGTACACCTGGCCCTGGAGGACGGCGCGTCGGTGCGGTGGCTGCCGGAGCCGCTGGTCTCCGTGCGCGGCAGCGACCTGCGGGTGCGCACAAAGGTCCAACTGGCGCCGACGGCACGGCTGGTGTTGCGCGAGGAACAGGTACTGGGGCGCTGCGGGGAGGCCCCGGGCCTGCTCCGCAGCCGGCTCACCGCCACCCGTGGCGGGCGCCCGCTCCTGGACCAGGAGCTGGCCTGCGGACCCGGGGCGCCCGGCGGCTGGGACGGCCCGGCGGGACTCGCGGGGCACCGGGCGATCGGCCAACTCCTGGTCGTCGACCCGGCCTTCGCCCAGGCCCCGCCCCCGGCGACGGTGCTGGGAGAGTTCGCCGTGGTCACGCCACTGGCCGGCCCGGGCGTCCTGGTGACGGCCCTGGCCCCGGACGCTCTGCGGCTGCGGGAGCTGCTGGACGCGGCGGCCCGTACCTACGGCCCGTCGTCGCAAGGGTAGTTCCGGGACGAATCAGACACCGCTCAGCGGTACTCACTTCTCCGGTTATCGGGTTGGCAAAGAAGTCGACCCCGCTCTGTCGCCCGGTCCGGGTCAGGCGCAAGGATCCCCCTGCACGCCGACGACCGACATCGGACCGGATCCGGCCGCCCACGGCGGCGACTGACGCAGGGGGAACAACCACGTGATACGCAACGCGGCGCTGGGGAGCGCCGCCACACTGATCACCGGCACGCTGGCGGCGGGCCTTATGCTCGCGCCGTCCGCCTCGGCGGCCTCGGCCGGCCGTGACAACGGGGCCGCGGAGGCGGTGGGCGTCCAGATCGCCGCCGCCCGCGCCGCCCGCACCGGGATCGAGTGGAAGGACTGTCCCGCGGACTGGGGCTTCGAAAAGCCCATCCAGTGCGGCTGGGTGAAGGTCCCGCTCGACTACACCAAGCCGTTCGGCAAGACCATCGAGCTCGCCGTCGACCGCATCGGCAGCACGGGCACCAAGGAGGAGCGCCAGGGTGCGCTCGTCTACAACCCCGGCGGCCCCGGCGGCTCCGGCATGCGCTTCCCGCGCCGGGTCACCACCAAGAGCCCGCTGTGGGTCAACGCCTCCAAGGCGTACGACTTCGTGGGCTTCGACCCCCGCGGCGTCGGCCACTCCGCGCCCATCTCCTGCATCGACCCGCAGGAGTTCGTGAAGGCCCCCAAGGCCGACCCGGTCCCGGACACCGAGGCCGACAAGCGCGCCCAGCGCAAGCTCGCCGCCGAGTACGCGGACGGCTGCAAGGAGCGCAGCGGCGAGATGCTGCCGCACATGACCACGCCGAACACCGCACGCGACCTCGACGTCATCCGCGCCGCCCTCGGCGAGCAGAAGCTGAACTTCCTCGGCGTCTCCTACGGCACCTACATCGGCGGGGTCTACGCGACCCTGTTCCCGACCCACGTGCGCCGCATGATCGTCGACAGCGTGGTCAACCCGGCGCAGGACAACATCTGGTACGAGGCCAACCTCGGTCAGGACGTCGCCTTCCAGACCCGCTGGAACGACTGGCAGGACTGGGTCGCCAAGAACGACGCGGTCTTCCACCTCGGCGACACCCGCGCCAAGGTCGAGGCCAAGTACCAGGAGCTGCGCGCCAAGGCCAAGGCCAACCCGATCGGCGGGGTCGTCGGCCCGGCCGAGCTCATCGGCTTCTTCCAGGGCGCTCCGTACTACGACTCCTCGTGGGTGCCCGTCGCCCAGACCTTCGCCGCCTGGGCGGCCGGTGACGAGCAGGCGCTCGTCGACGCCATCGCCCCGGACATGTCGGACACCGCGGGCAACGCGGCGTCCGAGAACGGCAACGCCGTCTACACCGCGGTCGAGTGCGCCGACGCCAAGTGGCCCACCAGCTGGGCCAAGTGGGACCGGGACAACACCAAGCTGCACCAGAAGTACCCGTTCCTGACCTGGTCCAACGCATGGATGAACCTGCCCTGCGCGACCTGGAAGTCCAAGCAGAGCACCCCGATCGAGGTCGGTGCCAAGCGCGGTCTGGCCCCGGTGCTGATCGTCCAGTCCGAGCGGGACGCGGCCACGCCGTACGACGGCGCGGTCGAGCTGCACCGGCGTCTCGCCGGTTCGCGTCTGATCACCGAGCAGAACGCCGGCTCGCACGGTGTCACCAGCCTGGTGAACCCCTGCATCAACACGCGGGTCGACACCTACCTGCTGACCGGCAAGGTCGACGCCAAGGACGTGAAGTGCGCACCGCACGCCACTCCGGTCGCCCCCGCCCCGGTCGCGGCGAAGTCCCTCGCCGAGACCCCGGGCACCGGGCTCCCGGCCCTTGAGGAGCTCCCGGCCGTTCGCTAGACAAGGTCGCGAACCCCCGGGACGTGACGGGAGGAGGCTCAGCGCGACCGGCGCCGGGCCTTCTTCCGTTCCTCCTCTTCCTCTGCCTTCACCTCGGCCGCGTACCGGTCGACGTACTCCTGGCCGGACAGCCCGAGGATCGCGTACATGATCTCGTCGGTGACGGCCCGCAGCACGGCCCGCTCGCCCTCCAGGCCCGCGTACCGGGAGAAGTCCATCGGTTCGCCGAAGCGGATCGTCACCCGCCGGATCTTCGGGATCTTCTTCCCGGGAGGCTGGATCTCGAACGTGCCGACCATCGCGCACGGTACGACGGGCACCCCGGCCCCCAGGGCCATCGCGGCCACGCCCACCTTTCCCTTGTACAACCGCCCGTCGTGCGAGCGCGTGCCCTCCGGGTAGATGCCCAGCAGCTCGTCCTTGGCGAGTACCCCCAGCCCCTCGCGCAGGGCCGCCTGGCCGGCGTTCTTCCCGGAGCGGTCCACGGGGATCTGCCCCGCGCTGCGGAAGAAGGCGGCGGTGAGCCGGCCCTTGAGACCTGGGCCGGTGAAGTACTCGGCCTTCGCGAGGAAGGTGATCCGCCGCTTGAGGATCGCGGGCATCAGGAAGTGGTCGGAGAAGGAGAGGTGGTTGCCCGCGATGATCGCGGCCCCCTCCGCCGGGATGTTCTCCAGACCCTCGATCCGCGGCCTGAACAGCAGCCTGAGCAGCGGACCGAGCAATACGTGCTTGAGCAAGTGGTAGAACACCAGGCCGCTCCCGTCGATGTCCCGTTGTCACGGCCATCGTACGGACAGTCAGGGGGGTCCGGCAGATCGAGGACGCCCTTGATCACACACTGGCTTGATCGAACGCCTGTCCCGGTCAGGAACTGCGGGAGGCGGCCATCCCGGCGGTCAGCAGCCCCAGCACGACCCAGCCGAACCACAGCCAGCCGTTGCTGCCGAGGACCACGGAATACGTGGCGACGGCCACGAGGGCGGCGAAGGTCATCACTGCCATCGCCTTAACGGATCCGGTCATGCCCCATGGTGGCGCGCGAAGGCGGTGCTCCGCTACTGGCCACGCGCTCGGAGTGAGGCGAGATACGAGTTGTACGCCGCCAGCTCCTGGTCGCCGTTGCGGTCCTCGGCCCGGTCCGAGCGCTTCGCCGCGCGCTGCTCGGAGTGGTACCACTGGTAGACGAGGGCGATCAGCACCAGCACCGACGGGATCTCGCTGAAGGCCCAGGCGATGCCGCCGCCCCACTGCTGGTCGAGCAGCGCGTCGATGCCGAGGGAGGCCGGCGGGTTCTCGTACGTCTTGATCATCGGCTCGCTGGCCATCATCAGGGCGATGCCGAAGAAGGCGTGGAAGGGCATGCCGGCGAAGAGCTCCAGCATCCGCATCACGTAGCCGGGGCGGTGCGGGCCCGGGTCCACGCCCATGATCGGCCAGAAGAAGATCAGGCCGACGGCGAGGAAGTGCACCATCATCGCGATGTGTCCGGCCCCGGACTCCATGAGGAAGTCGAAGAGCGGGGTGAAGTACAGGCCGTAGAGGCTGGCGATGAACATCGGGATCGTGAAGGCCGGGTGGGTGACGATGCGCATGTAGCGGCTCTGCAGCAGCATCAGCAGCAGCTCGCGCGGCCCCTTGTGGCCGCGCGCGGCGGGCGGCAGCGCGCGCAGCGCCAGGGTCACCGGGGCGCCGAGGAGCAGCAGGATAGGAGTGATCATGCTGATCACCATGTGCTGGACCATGTGCACGCTGAACATGACCATGCCGTAGTCGTTCAGCTTGGTGCACATCACCAGGACCACGGTCAGCACGCCCGCCGTGAAGGCGACGGTCCGGCCCAGCGGCCAGGCGTCCCCGCGCCGCCGCAGCCGCAGCACGCCCCACCCGTACAGGGCGAGCCCCAGCAGGGGGCCGAAGAGGAAGAAGGCGTCGAAGGAGAACTCCAGCCCGCGCCCGAGAGTGAACGGCGGCAGGTCCATGTTCATGTCCATGCCGTGCCCGCTGTGATCCATCTGTTCACTCCCTTGCCTGTGGTGCCCCACCACAGTAGTGCCGCCCCCGCTCGCTCCTGCGCGCGGGGGCGGCCGTAACGGGCATACGGCTACAGAACCGTCTGGGCCTCGTCGTAGCGCTCGGCCGGGACCGTCTTGAGGGTCGAGGTCGCCTCGGCGAGCGGCACCATCACGATGTCCGTGCCGCGCAGCGCGGTCAGCATGCCGAACTCGCCCCGGTGGGCGGCCTCCACGGCGTGCCAGCCGAAGCGGGTGGCCAGGACCCGGTCGTACGCGGTGGGCGTGCCGCCGCGCTGGACGTGGCCCAGGATCACCGGCCGGGCTTCCTTGCCCAGGCGGTTCTCCAGCTCCACGGCGAGCGTGTTGCCGATGCCGGCGAACCGCTCGTGGCCGTACATGTCGGTGCCGCCCTCCTGGAAGTCCATCGAGCCGGGACGGGGCTTGGCGCCCTCGGCGACCACGACGATCGCGAACCGCTTGCCCGCGGAGAAGCGCTCGCCGACGATCGCCGTCAGCTCGTCGATGTCGAAGGGACGCTCCGGCACGACGATCGCGTGCGCGCCGGCCGCCATGCCCGAGTGCAGGGCGATCCACCCGGTGTGGCGGCCCATGACCTCCACGACCATCACGCGCTGGTGGGACTCGGCGGTGGTCTTCAGCCGGTCCAGCGCCTCGGTGGCGACCCCGACGGCGGTGTCGAAGCCGAAGGTGACGTCGGTGGAGGCGATGTCGTTGTCGATGGTCTTGGGGACACCGACGATCGGCAGACCGGCCTGCGAGAGCAGGTTCGCCGCCTTCAGGGTGCCCTCGCCGCCGATCGGGATGATCGCGTCGAGACCGAGGTCCGCGACGTGGCCGCGGGCGCGCTCCACACCGTCGCGCAGATGCGCGGGCTGGACCCGTGAGGAGCCGAGGATGGTGCCGCCGCGGGCGAGGATGCCGCCGACGGCGTCGAGGTCGAGCTTGCGGTAGTCCGCCTCCAGCAGGCCCTTCCAGCCGTCGTGGAAGCCGATCACCTCGTCGCCGTGGTCGACGACGGCGCGGTGCACGACGGAGCGGATGACGGCATTCAGGCCGGGGCAGTCGCCACCGGAAGTGAGCACACCTATGCGCATGGCAGGAGAGACCTTTGCAACGTGGGCCGACGACCGGACCACGTCGTCCGGTTGGAACTACGGCCACCCTACAAGCGGTGGAGCGGTGGACTGAACCATCCTCCACCTGCTGGTCGCACTCGTCGTACGAAACAGCCTCGGCCCGGTTCCCCCTAGGGAAAACCGGGCCGAACACATGATGGCGAGGCCGCCCCGATGAGCGGCCCGCAGGGCGCTACGCGGGCTGCGTCGCCGCCGCGATGCGCTCGGCGCGCAGCGCTTCGTACCACCGGTCGTCTATGGCCGGCAGCGCGTTGACGTCGAGGGCCAGCTTCAGCAGCAGGTCCGCGATCTGCGGGTTGCGGGCCATCACGGGGCCGTGCATGTAGGTGCCGAACACCGTGTCGTTGTACGCGCCTTCGGTGCCGTCGCCGGTGCCGTTGCCGCGGCCCATGCTGACCCGGGCGAACGGCCGGGCCGTCGGACCGAGGTGGGTGACGCCCTGGTGGTTCTCGAAGCCCGTCAGCTGCGGCAGGCCGAGGCGCGGGTCGATGTCGGCGAGGACGTCGCCGACGCACCGCTCGCCCTCACCGCGCAGGGTGACGACGTCCAGCAGGCCCAGGCCCTCCTGGCGCTGGCCCATGTCGTTGACGAACTCCTGGCCGAGGATCTGGTACCCGGCGCAGACGGAGAAGACGATCGCCCCGTTCGAGACGGCCCGCTCCAGACCGCCGTCGCGCAGCAGGCGCTCGGCTGCCAGCCGCTGCGGCCGGTCCTCACCGCCGCCGATCAGGTAGATGTCGCCCGAGGTGGGGATCGGCTGGTCGCTGCGCACGTCCACGCGCTGCACGTCCAGGCCGCGCTGGCGCGCCCGGCGCTCCACCACGAGGGCGTTGCCCTGGTCTCCGTACGTGCTGAGCAGGTCGGGGTAGACCCACACCAGACGCAGGCTGTTGTCGCTCATGCTCTTGTCCTCTGCGGTTCTGACGGGGGCTAGTTGCCGACGCGGCGGCGCACGTCCTGGAAGGCGGTGTAGTTCGCGATCAGCTCGATCTGGCCGGGCGGCGCGAGCTGCACGGCCTCGTCGAGGGTCTCGCACACCCGGAAGTCCAGGCCGGCGACCTCCAGGCGGACGGCAAGGTCCAGCTTGCGGTCACCGATCACGAAGATCGGGTGGCCGGCCAGGCGCGGGTAGTCGACGTCCCACAGCCAGGAGGTGTCGGTGCCGTCGGCGCCGCGTGCGTTCACCGAGAGGATCACCGGGGTGGGCGGCGGGTCGATCAGCGAAAACGTTTCGAGCCAGCCCGCCGGGTTCTTCGCGAGCAGCAGCCGCAGTTCACGGCCCTGGAAGTTCACCACGTCGTAGCGGCCGGCGACGGCCTGCACCTGGTACATCCGCTCCAGGGCGACCTGCGGCGGGACCCCGAAGACGGCGGCCACGGCGGCCGAGGTGGCGGCGTTGGCCTTGTTGGCGCGGCCCGGCAGCTGGAGGTGGATCGGCCAGGCCGACCCGTGCGGGTCCAGGACGTGGTCGCCGGAGAGGACCCAGCTGGGGGTGGGCCGGCGGAAACCGCACTCGCCGCAGAACCAGTCGTCACCCGGGCGCTGCATGACACCGCCGCAGGAGGGGCACGACCAGGCGTCGTCCTTCCACTCCTGGCCGGCCGCGACCCACACCACGTTCTGGGAGGAGGAGGCGGACCAGACGATCAGGGGGTCGTCGCAGTTGGCGACGATGACCGCCTTGGAGCCCGACAGGCCCTCGCGCCACTTCTCCGCGAGCATGCGGGTCTCGGCGGCGCGGTCCAGTTGGTCGCGGGAGAGGTTCAGCAGGGCGATCACCTTGGGGGTGACGTCCCTGGCCACCCCGGCCAGGTACTTCTCGTCGACCTCGATGACGCCGTACTTGGCGTCCGAGCCGCCCGCCAGAGCCGAGGTGATGCCCGCGGGCATGTTCGCGCCGAGGGCGTTGGAGACGACCGGACCGCTGGCCCGCAGGGCCTCCGCGATCAGCCGGGTCGTCGTGGTCTTGCCGTTCGTCGCGGAGACGAGGACGACATCGAGATGCTGCGCGAGCGCTCCGAGGAGATCGGGGTCGAGTTTGAGTGCGACCTTTCCACCGATCACCGATCCGCTTCCGCGTCCCGCGGCCCGCGACACCGCCGCCGCGGCCTTGCCCGCCGTCACGGCCAGCTTGGCCCGCGGCGAAAGCGGCTCCGTGTTGCCTGCCATCGTCCCTTGTCCTCCTTGCGTCGGTCGGCCCCAGCCTATCCAGTACCGGCCGGGGCCTTGACCGCGGCGCCCCCACGCCACGGCAGATCTCCTCATATATTCGCCCGTCGTACGCTTACGCCCATGCGACAGCGCCCCATCCCCGGTACCACCGGCCTCGTCCGCACCATGAGCCTGCTGGGCGATCCGGTGCTCCATTCCGCTTGCGCGGAGGTCACCGACTTCGGTCCGGCCCTCGACCGGCTCATCGAGGACATGTTCGCGACGATGTACGCCGCCGACGGCGTCGGTCTCGCCGCGAACCAGATCGGCGTCGGGCAGCGGGTGTTCGTCTACGACTGCCCCGACGACGAGGACGTCCGGCACGTCGGGCACATCGTCAACCCGCGGCTGGTCTCCGCCGACGGGGACGAGTTCGTCGGCCCCGAGGGCTGTCTGTCCCTGCCGGGGCTGGAGGCGGGAACCGCCCGCTTCGACCGGGCGGTCGTCGAAGGCGTCACCTCCGACGGCGCGGACGTACGGATCGAGGGGACCGGGTTCTTCGCGCGGTGCCTGCAGCACGAGTGCGATCACCTCGACGGCACCGTCTATGCGGACCGGGTGACGGGGCTCCGTGCCCGCAGGCTTCGCCGGGCGATCCGCAAGACCCCGTGGGGAGCCGGGGCGCCGCGCGGCTAGCCGTTCAGCTTCGCCGAGGCGGAAACCGGCCCCGCCGGCGGGGCCGCGTCCGGCTCCGGATGGGGTCAGAAGCCGGGGCCGTCCGCGCGGTTGCCCGCAGTGCCAAGGCGGCCCCAGAGGAGGTCGGTGAGGCCGGTGACGAGTTCCGCGCGTTCGCAGGGGCGTTCGCCGAGCCACCAGTCGCCGGCCGCGTGCATCATGCCGACGATGCCGTGTCCCCAGACGCGGGCCAGGCGTTCGCCGCCCGGGCCCAGGTCCACGCGCTCGCCGATGACCTCTGCCAGTTCCTCGCCGAGGCGGCGCAGCAGCGGGGCCGAGTGCAGGCCGACGTCGAAGCCGCGCTCCGCGCTCTGGGAGTCTTCGGCCGGGTGCATCAGGAAGCGGTAGACCTGCGGGCGGGCCTCGATGGCGGCGAGGTAGGTGTCGAGGGTGGCCTCCACCCGGCGGCGCCGCTCGGCGGGGGCGTCGAGCGCCGCCCGCAGCGAGTCGAGCAGGGCGTCGGTGTGCCGGACGGCGAGCGCCTGGTACAGGCCCGCCTTGTCGCCGAAGTGCCGGTAGAGGATCGGCTTCGTGATGCCGGCCTCCGCCGCGATGGCGTTCATGGAGGCCTTGGGGCCGTCCCTGAGCACGACCCGGTCGGCGGCTTCGAGCAGTTCCCGGCGCCGTCGCTCGGCCGCTCCCGGCTCGCCTGCCTGCTGCGTGGTCTCCATGATGTGTTCTTCTCTCCCCGCCCTTGCGATGTGCGTGACGCCCACGCAACGTAACACCCCGCACACCCGGGTGATCGAAGAGGCGGTGGCCCAGCGGCGCGACCGTCCGCGCTTGACACTGCTTACTGACCGGTAACAGACTGTGGCCCCGTGTTGGTTACCGCTAGTAACCTGCGCATGGACCAGTACAGACAGGTGGAGGGGACATGGCGGAGTTCACCATGGAGCTCAACGACGACCAGAAGCAGGTACGGGACTGGATCCACGGCTTCGCCGCCGACGTGATCCGGCCCGCGGCCGCGGAATGGGACGAGCGCGAAGAGACTCCCTGGCCCGTCATCCAGGAGGCCGCGAAGGTCGGCATCTACTCGCTGGACTTCTACGCCCAGCAGTTCTTCGACCCGACCGGCCTCGGCGTCCCGATGGCCATGGAGGAGCTCTTCTGGGGAGACGCGGGCATCGCCCTGTCGATCGTCGGCACCGGGCTCGCGGCCATCGGCGTCCTCGCCAACGGCACCGAAGAGCAGATCGGCACCTGGATCCCGCAGATGTACGGCGACCAGAACGACGTGAAGGTCGCCGCCTTCTGCTCCTCCGAGCCGGACGCGGGCTCCGACGTCGGCGCCATGCGCACCCGGGCCGTCTACGACCAGGCCAAGGACGAGTGGGTGCTCAACGGCACCAAGACCTGGGCGACCAACGGCGGCATAGCCAACGTCCACATCGTCGTCGCCGTCGTCGACCCGGAGCTCGGCACCAAGGGACACGCCTCCTTCATCGTGCCGCCCCACACCCCCGGCCTCTCCCAGGGCCAGAAGTTCAAGAAGCACGGCATCCGCGCCTCGCACACCGCCGAGGTGGTGCTGGAGGACGTACGGGTGCCCGGTTCCTGCTTGCTCGGCGGCAAGGAGAAGCTCGACGAGCGGCTCGCGCGGGCCCGTGAGCGGGCGCGCAGCGGCGGTGCGGGCGAGCGCGTGAAGAACGCGGCCATGGCGACCTTCGAGGCGTCCCGTCCGGCGGTCGGCGCCATGGCGGTCGGCACGGCGCGGGCCGCGTACGAGGTCGCCCTCGACTACGCCAGGACGCGCACGCAGTTCGGCCGCCCCATCATCGACAACCAGGGCGTGGCCTTCCAGCTCGCCGACATGCGGACGCAGATCGACGCGGCCCGGCTGCTGGTGTGGCGGGCGTCCTGGATGGCCGTAGCGGGCCGGCCGTTCACCTCGGCGGAGGGCTCGATGTCGAAGCTCTACGCGAGCGAGGTCGCGAAGAAGGTCACCGCCCAGGCGCTCCAGATCCTCGGCGGCAACGGCTTCACCCGCGAGTACCCGGTGGAGCGCATGCACCGCGACAGCGCCATCTACACGATCTTCGAGGGGACCAGCGAGATCCAGCGACTGGTGATCGCCCGCACGATTTCCGACATGCCGATCCGCTAGGCGCCGTGCATCCGCCCGTGGTGCGGAGGCCCGGATACGGGCCTCAGCGCCACGGGGCGAGGCACAGGGGCGCGGCCTCCAGGCTGCGCTCGGAGACGCTGATCAGTTCGCCCTCCGCGCAGGTCGCGCCGGGGGTGTCCAGCCGCTTGGTGATCCGGTACTTGGCCAGAGCGGAATCGCAGCCCTCGACGACCAGCTTCTCGGTGCGGAAGCGGTCCGCGTCCTGCACACACGTGCCCACGGCCAGCTCCCTCGGCCCGCTGTCGACGCCCGCCAGCAGGCCGGTCAGGAGCAGGGCCGGGAACGCGAGGAGCACGGCGAGCAACGGGACGAGGCCGGCCAGCGCCGGCGGGCGCCGCCACAGCGGCTTGCCCGGGTCGAGCGGGGGCATCGCGCCGCCCGCCGGCGGACCGAGCCTGCGCAGCCTGCCCCACGGGCCGAGGTTGGTCAGCAGCGTGACGGGCGTGATGAACAACGACAGCGGGCCCCACCAGCCCTGCCACAGGGTCTTCGCGGACATGTCGCGGACCACGGCGAGCCCGCAGTCCCGGCAGAACGGCCCCTTGCGGCTGAGGAACCGCATCAGCACGATCATCCCCTGATGGCCGTGGACCGTCGTGTCCGCGACGGGCAGCGCCCCGCAGACCCGGCAGCCGTACGCGCCCTGCTCCGGCGTGAGAGAGGTGTACGGGCCCGGGGGCTGGTGCGGCACGTACGGGCCGGTGTGCCAGGGCGGCTGATGCTGCCAGGAGTGCGGGCCGTGGTGCTGCGGCGGTGGCGGGGTGGCCACGGGAGATCCCCCTCGTGCTCGCGGCGATCACCGGTCGTGGTGACGGGTCGAACCCTAACCCCGGCCCCTACGCGCGCAGAATCCCGTGCAGGGCGCGGGAGAAGACGAACCGGCCGGCCGCCGCGACCACCGGGTCGAGCAGTCGGGGGAGCCCGCGCAGACGCAGTTCCTCGGTCCAGACGATCTCCGAGCCGCCCGCCGGAAGGGGACGGACCGCGATCTCCGCCCACCCCAGGACCACGCGGCCGTGTTTGACGACCTTCACGAGCCCCTCCGATACCCCGTCGGGCGGCCGCCAGGCCACGACCTCCATCGGATCGTCGAATGTGATCCTGCCCACGCCCGTGCGCGCCGTGAAGAGCGTTCCGACACGCGTCGGCGGCTCCGTCCTGATGATCGTCTGCGTGAAGGGCACCTGCGCGCCGTGGCGCTCCCAGTCCGTCAGGCGCAGCCAGGCCTCGAAGGCCGGCAAGTGCGTACGGTGAACGAACCGGATAGCGGGCATGAGCGCATGGTAATCGGGCATACACACCCTGAACTGGACTGCGGATATGGGTTCCGTCCGGGGGTGGCGATCAGCAATACTCACCGCCACCGTGGATCGCGGATTCGACCGGGTGACCACCGGCCCTCCCGCCCCACTTTGCGAGGAGGTGCGCCGATGTGCTCCCACCAGCCCCCCTGCCCTGCCGTAGACAGCGCAGACCACGATGCCGCCCGTACCGTGGCCTTCCACCCCGAACAGGGCTGGAGCCTGCTGTGCAACGGCGCCGTCGTCTTCGACGACACCGGTGAACTGCTCCCCGACGGCCGTGCGGTGGAACCCCGCCGCCCGGCCCTGGTCTGAGCGAGGAGGCAGCATGCGCCAGCAGCTGATCCGCAAGCCCGTCCCCAAGCCCGCCCCCCGAGACCTGGACCTGCGCACACCGTCGGGCAGGCCCCTCCCGTACTGACGGGAGCCCAGGACTTACGAGGGCGTTCACCGGCTGCCGGTCAGCCGGTGGACGCCGCGGCGCCGCCCCGGAACGCCGCCTCGAACGCGGCGTCACCGATCGACGCCCTGGCCTGCCGCTCGCCCTGGTCCCTCAGGGCCATCAGGGAGGGCGAGCCGCCCATCTGCGGCCGGCCGACCGTGCGCCACCAGACGTGCCCGGTGCCCAGCAGCCGCGCCGCCAGCTCCCCGTCGCCCAGTCCCGCCACCGCCGCGGCCAGCAGGTCCAGGCCCAGCGCGATGCCGAAGCGGTCGCCCAG
Organism: Streptomyces sp. NPDC048269; assembly: GCF_040652395.1. Classification (NCBI taxonomy): domain Bacteria; kingdom Bacillati; phylum Actinomycetota; class Actinomycetes; order Kitasatosporales; family Streptomycetaceae; genus Streptomyces; species Streptomyces sp. NPDC048269. Next base: position 80,692 of record NZ_JBEZLW010000021.1, on the reverse strand, counting down.
CAGCCGTTTGCCGGACAGCATGGCCCGCACGTGCCGGGCCGCCTCCGCGTGGTCACCCAGGCCCAGCGCGGCCACCGCCAGAACGTAGTCCGCGTACGCCCGCAGCCAGCGCTCGCCCAGCTCCGTGCAGGACTCCCGCAGGTCCCCCGCCTCTTCTGTGGCCTCCTCGAAGCGCCGCAGATCGCACAGGGCGTAGCTGGTGACCAGCTTGCACAGGAGCCAGCCCGGGCCGCTCGTCCGCCCGCCGTGGCCTGCCCGCGCCCGGGGACCGGCCAGCGCGAGGGCCCGTACGGGGGCGCCCGGCATCAGCAGCGACACCGCGTGCAGGTAGGCAGCGCGCAGCTCCCGCTCGGGGTCCGCGAGCAGGGCCGCGGCCCGGGTGCACTCCTCACCGGTCCGACGTGCCGTGTCCATGTCGCCCTGGAGCAGGGCGGTGAGCCCGAGGGCCCACAGGGCCTGGTGGTGAGCGGCTCCCGTGGCCGGGGCGGCGTACAGCGCCCGTTCCAGGAAGCCGCGGCCCTCGTGCACGTGCCCGCACGCGAACCAGAAGAACCACAGCGCCCCGGCCATCTCCAGCGCCGCCGCCGGGTCGGAGCCCAGCAGATGCTCCAGGGCCGTACGCAGCTGCGCGTGCTCGGCGGTCATCCTGCGGTACCAGTCCACCTGCCCGGGGCCCAGCCAGCCCCGGTCGGCGGCCTGGGAGAGCGACCCGTACCAGTGGGCGTGCCGGTCGGCGACGATCCGCGTCTCGCCGAGCTCCTCCAGCCAGTCGTGACCGTACTCGCGGATCGTGTCCAGCATCCGGTAGCGGGATCCGGTACCCCGCTCCTCGGGGCGCCGGACGACGGACTTGGCGACCAGGCCCGCCAGTACCCGCTCGACCCGGGAGGCGGGCAGCGGGCCGCCCGCACACACGGCGCGGGCGGCGGCGACGTCGAAGTCCCCGGTGAAGACCGAGAGCCGGGCCCACAGCAGCCGTTCCAGCGGCTCGCACAACTCGTGGCTCCAGCCGATCGTGGTCCGCATCGTCTGGTGCCGGGGCAGCAGGACGGCCCGGGTGTCGGCGAGCACGTCGAAGCGCTCGCCGATCCGGGCGGCCATCTGTTCCAGCGTCCACAACCGCATCCGGGCCCCGGCCAGTTCCAGGGCGAGCGGGATACCGTCCAGGCGGCGGCACAGCTCGGCCGCGACCGCGCTCCGGCCGGCGTCCTCGAAGGCGGCCGACGCCTGCGGGGTGGCCGCGAGAGCACGGGCGCGGAAGAGGGCGAGGGCGTCGCTGTCGGGCCCTTCGCAGGGCAGCGGGCGGATCTCGACGACCTCCTCGCACGGGGAGCCGAGCGGCTCGCGGGAAGTGATCAGGACCGTCAGCCCGGGTGCGGACTGGAGGAGTTCACCCACCAGGTGCCGGCAGTCGGTCACCAGGTGCTCGCAGGTGTCCAGAACGAGGAGGAGTTCCTTGTCGGCCATCCACGCGCACAACTCCTCGTCGAGGGAACGTGCGGAGTGGTCGGCGAGGCCGACGGCGTGGGCCACGGTCGTGGCGAGCAGGGCGGGGTCGCGCAGCGGCGACAGCTCCACCCACCAGACGCCGTCGCGCCGCGCCCCGTTGGCCGTGGTGACGGCCCGCAGGGCGAGCCGGGACTTGCCGACGCCGCCCACCCCGGTGAGCGTGACCAGCCTGCGCTCGCGCAACAGGCCGCAGAGGAGGCGGAGTTCACGGTCCCGGCCGACGAAGCTCGCCGATTCCGGCGGGAGGTTCCCCGGCACGGGGGCGGAGTCTGGCGCAGCGCCGCCGCCAGCGGAATCTGCCTGATTGTTGTTGACCGAGTACTCACCGAACACGGAAGTATTGTGCGTGATCTTCTTTCGTGGCAATGCCGTTCAGGCCAGATCGCTGCCTGAATTCACGCTTTGAGGGTGACTCTCCGCTCCGCCGAGAACGCGCCCCAGTTGCCGTCGGGCAGCCGGGCCCGCAGTTTCACCGCCCACACCGTACCGGCCGGCTCGGTCACCGTGATCCGGTGCTCCGCCCGTCCGCTGGGCACCCCACCGGCGCCGAACTGGATGACGGTGGTGGGCCGTCCGTTGACGTACAGCTCGTACTCGCTGGTCTCGCGGCCGGTGTCCGGGGCGGTCCAGGTGAGGGTGACCGTGCCGGGGGAGGCCGTCGCCGTGAACCCGGCGGGTGCGGTACCCGGTCCGTCGCCCGAGGCGGGTGGGGTGGTCACGTCCACCGCCGGGCCGTCGGGCGAGGAGTTGTCGGCCCCGTCGCGGGCCCGCACGGTGAACGTGTAGACGGTGTCCGGCTGGAGGCCGCTGAGGGTGGTCGAGGTCTCCCCGGGGCCGGCGGTGTGGATCCGGACACCGCCCTGGTAGACGTCGTACGCGGTCACGCCCGTGTCGTCCGTGGCGGCGGACCAGGACACCACGGCCGCCCGGGGTCCGGTGGCCCGGCCTGTGGTGGCGGCCGGGGCAGTGGGCGCCCGGCGGTCCTCGGCGGTGGCGGCCGGGGTGGTCGCCGAGGCGGCCGGACCCGTCCCGGAGAGGTTCCCGGCGGCGTCCTCGGCGCGGACGGTGAAGGCGTAGGCGGTCTGCGGGGTGAGACCGGTGATGTCCACCATGGTTTTGCCGGCCGGGAGTTCGCGTACCAGGCGGCCCGCTTCGAAGACCTGGTAGCCGGTCACCCCGTCGCGCTCTGCGGCCGCCTCCCACATGACGTGCACGGTCGTGGCGCTGCCGGGCTGCGCGGTGAGCCCCCCGGGCGCGGGCGGAGGCTCGGTGTCGGGCGCGGTGCAGGCCCCCAGGACGGCGAGGGCGAGGCACAGGCCGAGGAACGGACCGAGGGTCGGGGCGGTGCGTCGCACGGGCGCCATCCTCCGCTTCCTCGGAAAGGTCTAGACATATATGGCACGAAGGTCCGAGGCCCTGCAAGACCCGTGCCGTACCCGGTTCCTCTTCGTCGCGGGCTCCGCCGTGGCCGGCATCGCGCGACCGTGCGACCCGCCGGGACGGGGTCGTCAAGGACTGACCAGTCGTCACGGACGGTCAACACCCGTACGGCGGACACGTGTTTCGCCCATCGGCACCCCTGACTGCGCCACCATGGCGCCGAAGTAAGGAGGTTTCGATGGTGATTTCCCTCTCCGTGGTCGTCCTGCTCCTCATCCTCGCCTGGATCTTCGTGCGCAGCGGCGGCCTCAAGTTCTCGCACGCCGTCATCTGTGTGCTGCTCGGCTTCTACCTCGCGAGCAGCAGCATGGCCGCGACCATCCACAACGGTCTGACGGCCACCGCGAACGTGGTCTCCAGCCTCAATCCTTGATCGACTGTTGCGCCTTCGTGAATCATCCGGCTCTTCCATGGACTCCTCGGGCACTGCGATCTAGCGTCTGGCGGCGGCGCGATGTCGGACGTGATGTCAACAGAACTGAAGAGAAACGGAGGAGTCCGGATGTTCCGAAGAGCGCTGAACTGCGCTGTGGTCCCGGTCGTCGCCGCGTTCACGGTGATGTACGGAGTCCCGTCGGCCCAGGCCGACGGGATACCCAAGGCCCCCGGGCACCGCCTGATCAGCCACTACGACGGCAACCCCGCGGCCGCCGCGCCGCTGCCCGGCGAGGCGCCGCAGCACCCCTTCCTCGCGCCCAATGGCCGCAGCGGCATGCACTCCGATGCGGCCGGCAGCGCCACGTCCCCGTGGTCCGGGCCGCTCGGCAGGAACCCGCGAGTGACCAGCGAGAAGATCGCCGCCCTCGGCGGGGAATGCGCCACCGCCACTTTCGACGCGGGCGGCCGCCTCGTCACGGTCTGCGGCACCTTCTCGGGTTTCAAGGTCAAGCTCCTGGAGCCCCGTACGCTCGCCACGCTCGCGGAGTACCAGCTGCCGCAGCGTTCCTCGACGGTCGAGGCGATCACCTCGCTCGACTTCTCGAAGATATTCAAGGACACCTCGGGCGGTGCCTACTTCTACCTGGACGACCAGGACCGGGCGGTGCTGGCCGACTCCCGTCAGCACATCCTGCGGCTCGCCCATGCGCAGAACCCCGACGGCAGCTGGAAGTTCACCGTCGACGACGACTGGGACCTCACGGGCCAGGTCCCGCACGACTGCGTCAGCTGGACCAATCTGTGGCCCAGCGGCACGTGCGACCCCGTCACCTCCGTCATGCCCGACTGGGGCGGCCGCATCTGGTGGGTGACCCGCCAGGGCCGCGTCGGCACGGTGGATCCGGTGACCTCGGAGATCCGCTCCGTCCGGCTCGACGGCGAGGAGATCCAGAACTCGTTCTCGGTAGCCGAGGACGGTGTCTCCATCGTCACCGACCACGCGCTCTACAGCTTCCGCGCCGCCGCCGACGGCACGCCCGTGGCGCAGTGGCGCCAGACGTACGACCGCGGCACCGGGACCAAGCCCGGCTCCGTGAACCAGGGCTCGGGCACCACCCCGGACCTCTTCGGCAACGGCTACGTCGCCATCACCGACAACGCCGACGACCGGATGAACGTCCTGGTCTACAAGCGGGGCGTGGACGTTCCCGCGGACCGTCGGCCGGTCTGCAAGGTGCCGGTGTTCGGCCCGGGCGCCTCGACCACCGACAACTCCCTGATCACCTGGGGCAACAGCATCGTCGTCGAGAACAACTACGGATACGAGAATCCCACCACGCTGCTGCTGGGCAAATCCGTCGTCGGCGGCGTGGCCCGCATCGACGTCCGTGCCGACGGCAGCGGCTGCGACACGGTGTGGGAGAGCGCGGTCCGCTCGCCCTCCGTCGTCCCGAAGCTCTCCACCGCGAACGGGCTGCTCTACTTCTACGAGAAGGAGCCCAACTCCTGGGGCATCGACGCCTGGTACCTCACCGCGGTGGACTTCCGCACCGGCGAGCGCCGCTGGCGGCAGCTGACGGGCACCGGCGCGCTGTACGACAACAACTGGGCGCCGATCACCCTGGGCCCCGACGGCACGGCGTACGTCGGCGTATTCAACGGCATCGTCGCGGTCCGCGACGGCGGCTGACCCCGCCTGCTGGAGCCGGCCGGCACGCGACCCGTGCGGCCGGCTCCGCACGAGGGCAGGCGGCGCCGGCCACCCGCACCCGCCTCGTCACCGTCGGGGGAGCTCGGCGATCTCCGCGAGCCGGGCCCCGACGTCCAGATTCCACAGCCGTACGGTTCCGTCCGTGCTGCTGCTGGCCACGGTCCGCCCGTCGGGGGAGAAGGAGACCCCCCACACGGCGCTGGCGTGACCGGTCAGCGCGGCCACCGGACGGCGCCCGGCCACGTCCCACAGCCGCACGGTACGGTCGTTGCCGCTGCTGGCCAGGGTCCGGCCGTCGGGGGAGAAGGCGATGCCCCGCGCGGAGCCGGTGTGCCCGGTGAGCGCCGCCTCGAAGCGCCGGCGGCGGACGTCCCACAGACGGACGGTCCCGTCGTTGCCGCTGCTGGCGAGGGTCCGCCCGTCCGGACTGAAGGCCACCCCCCGGACCGCACCCGTATGGCCGGTGAGTACGGCCAGTTGACGGGCTTCACCCCCAGCGCGCGCCGCCGAGACGTCCCACAGCCGTACGGTCAGATCGTCGCCGGCGCTCGCCAGGGTGCGCCCGTCGGGGCTGAACACCACGTCGTTGGCGAAGTCCGTGTGACCGGTGAGAACGGCCAGTTGGCGGCGTGCCGGGACGTCCCACAGCCGGACCGTGCCGTCCGCGCCGGCGGCGGCGAGCATCCGCCCGTCGGAGGAGAAGGCCACCGAGAACACCGTCCCGCCCCGGCCGGTGAGGGTGGCCGCCGGTGCGCGGGCCGCCACGTCCCACAGCCGGACCGTGCCGTCGGAGCCCGCCGAGGCCAGCGTCCGCCCGTCGGGGGCGAAGGCCACCGAGAAAACGGTCTCGGTGTGCCCCTCGAACGTGGCCACGACCCGTCGCCCCGCCACGTCCCACACGCGCACCGCGTGATCCGCCTCAGCGGTGGCCAGCAGTCTCCCGTCGGGGCTGTACGCGGCGTGCCAGACCTCCGTGAACGGCCGCGACGCCAGCACCGGGCCGCGCAGGTCCCACAGCACCACCGACTGGTCGAACCCGGCGGTGGCCAGCACCGCGCCGGCGGAGTCCACCGCCACCCCGAGCACGTAATCGGTGTGCCCGGCGAGCGTCGCCGTCAGACGGCCGCCGCGCACGTCCCACAGCCGGGTCGTCCCGTCGCCGCCCGCGCTGACGACCGTCGTCCCGTCCGGCGTGTAGACCACGCCGTTGACGTCGTCGCTGTGCCCGGTCAGCGTCGCGGTGAGCCGGCGCCCGGCCACGTCCCACAGCCGTACGGTCCGGTCGACGCCCCCGGTGGCGACGGACTGCCCGTCCGGAGCGAACGCCGCCCCCAGGACCTCGTCCGTGTGCCCGGCGAAGACGGCCAGCGGGAGGCCCTCCACCGGATCCCACAGCCGTACGGTCCGGTCCGAGCCGGCCGAGACCAGCGTCCGGCCGTCCGGCGCGTACGCCAGGGCGTTGACCCGGCCGGCGTGGCCGTCGAGGGAGGCCACGGCCCGGTGCTCCCCGGCGGCCTCCCACAGCCGCACGCTCCCGTCGGCGCACCCGACGGCCAGCGTCCGGCCGTCCGGTGCGAAGGCCACGGTCCGGGCGCCGGTGGTGCTCGCCGCGAGGACCGCCGCCGTACGCCCGCCCGCGATGTCCCACAGCCGTGCGGGGCCGTCCGTGGAGGCGGCCGCGAGCGTCCGGCCGTCGGGGCTGAAAGCGACGGCGCGGACCCGCCCGGGCATGGTGAAAGCCGCCGTAGTGCGGCGGTCGGCCACCCGCCGCAGCGTCACCGTCCCGTCCGAACCGGCCGTCGCCAGCGTGCCGTTGCCCGGGGCGAAGGCCACCGCGTTCACCGGCCCGCCGTGCCCGCCGAGCCGGGCGACGAACGGCTGCGCCTGGGTGCTCAACAGGGCCCCGCGCGCCTCGGTGGTCGCCGCCGTACGGTACGCCTCCCCGGCGAGCCGCATCGACGCCTCCGGCTGGCCGGCGGCCAGCGACGCGGACTGCAGGGCGAGCGCCCGTGACCGTGCGACCCGCTCCTGGCCGAGCGCCCCCGCACGCTGCTGGTACGCCAGCCCGCCGGCGCCCACGGCGAGGACCAGCAGGACCACGAGCGTGGCCAGCATCCACTGCCGCAGGCGCACCTGACGCAGGGCCTGCCGCTCCCGGCCGTCCTGCGCGGCCCGACTCGCCCGCAGGAACGCCTCCTCCAGCGGCCCGAGCCGGCCCCGGCCGTCGGGCTCGTCGGCCCACGCGCGGGCGGTGTCCAGCCGGGTCCCGCGGTAGAGCGCCGACGGATCTCGGCCCTCGCGCTCCCATTCGGCCGCGGCGTGCGCCAGTTGCTGGTGGATCAGCAGGCCCGCCCGGTCGTCCTGGATCCAGCCGCGCAGCCGCGGCCAGGCGTGCAGCAGCGCCTCGTGGGTGATCTCGACGGTGTCGCGGTCCATGGTGATCAGCCGGGCCCGGACGAAGGCGTCGAGCGCCGCCCCGGCCCGGTCCGCGTCGACGAGCTGTTCCATCAGGGCGGTACGGCTCATCCGGCGGCGGGTCGCGCCCGCGCCGTCGGCGACGTGGACCAGACGCACCAGGACGCGGCGGATCGTCCGCTGCTCGGCCGGGTACAGGCGGGCGAATGCGGTCTCGGCGGTCCGCGCGATCGCGCCCTGGATGCCGCCGGTCCGCTCGTACCCGGAGACGGTCAGGGTGGCTCCCCGGCGCTGCTGCCAGGTGGCCATCAGCGCGTGGGAGACCAGGGGCAGCGCGCCGGAGGGGGTGTGGCCGGGGGCGCCCTCGCTCTCCTCGCGCAGGCCGGCATCGCGCAGCAGCAGGGGGACCAGGCCCGGTTCGAGGGTGACCCCGGCCAGCTCCGCCGGACGCGTGATCGACTCCCGGAGCTCCGCCAGGGTCATCGGGGGCAGGACGAACAGCCCCGCGGTGAAGACCGGGGCCAGCTCCGGCAGGTCCAGGCAGCTCCCGGAGAAGTCGGCCCGTACGCCGAGCACCACCACGGCGGGGTCCGGCCCGCCCGCGGCGGGCCCGGAGGCGGACAGGGCAGACAGCACGCCTACGAAGGCGCGCCGCTCCTCCTCGTCGGAGCAGAGGGTGAAAAGCTCCTCGAACTGATCGATGATCAGCACGGGCCGTACGGGCGGAGACCGGTGGCCTTGGTCCGAGAGCCGGCGGACGGCCTCGAGCAGTACCTGGGGCCGGTCCCGCACTTCCCGCGCGGTGATGCCGGGATCGCTGTCCAGGACCTTCGCGGTGCGGTCCAGCAGCTCCTCCAGCGGATGCGCGGTGGGAGTGAACCGCACCACCGGCCACGCGGCGGCGCCCGGCATCGGGAAGCCTCCCCGGCGCCGCAGAGCCGGTACGAGACCGGCGTTCAGCAGGGACGACTTGCCGGCGCCCGACGGGGCGACCAGCATCAGCGGCCCGCTCCCGACGCGTTCGAAGACGCGCTCGGCCAGCTCGGCCGTCGCCCGCTCCCGGCCGAAGAACCACCCCGCGTCCCGCGCGGTGAAGGCCGACAGGCCGCGGTAGGGACACTCGCCGTCCGACTGCTGCCCGGTTCCCGGCCCGGTCCCGGCGTCCGCATCGACGGCGGTACCGGGCGGACCCGTCTCCCGTACCATCCGCAGCAGTTCGCCCCCCGCCCCCAGTACCTCGTCACAGCGGCGTGCCACGTCGGTGGTCACCCGCTTCGAGCCGGTCTCGATCTTGCTCAGATAGCCCTTGCTGTAGTGCGTCCGACGAGCCAGGTCGGCGAGGGACAGTCCGCGTTGCGCACGCAGACGCCTCAGCTGCGCGGGAAACGGCGGTGTGGTGTCGTCCTCGGATGATTCGTGCTGGTGATCGGATTTCCGTCGGCGGTCCGGATCCCCCAAGACACCCCCCATGGCGTGCCCGGGCAGTGAGATGACACCGCCCAGGCTACAGCCGGGGTCGGACCGATTGCGGCCGGTTGCGGCGGATCGAGTGGATGGCCGTCAGGTCGGCGTGGACACCGGCCTCGGCGGCGATCGGACTGCCGCAGCCGCCTCCGTTGATGCCGGTGCACAGGTTTGCGGTCGCACCGGCGTACTGGTCGTGCCGCGCGCCGGAGGTCACCACGCCCGCGTACGGGTGGTCGTGACGGGGCGTTCCGCGGGCGGGTCGCGGGCCACCAAGGCGACGCGCGGGCGTCCACTCGTCCGGACCTCAAAATGAGGCCGTTTGCCCACGGGTTGTGTGCTTCCGCTTGTCCAGTGTGGAGATTTGCCCGGATCGCCCATAACTTCGGATTTGTGACGAATCGACAGCTCACGGTCCTCGCATGCATCTCAGTCGTCATGGCCGCAGGCCTCGGCGTGGCGGCGCCGCCCGCCGAGGCGGCCACGCACGTGGTGCATCCGGGCGAATCGATCCAGGAAGCGGTGGATGCCGCACGGCCGGGAGACCGCGTCCGCGTGCTCCCCGGCATCTACCACGAGAGCGTGAACATCACGAAGCCCCTGAGCCTGCGCGGGTCGGGGCCGAAGACCGTGATCACGCCGCCGGTCGCGCCCGCGCGCGCCGAGAACCCCTGCGCGCAGAGCGGCAACGGTATCTGCGTCATAGGAGCCGCGGAGAAGAGCGTGGACCGGGTGAGCATCCGGTCGCTGACGCTGACGGGGTTCAAGAAGAGCGGCATCTGGGCCACCCGCACCGACCGGTTGAAGGTCGAGCGGGTGATCGCCGAGCGGAACGGCACCTGGGGCATCGCCCAGGAACGTTCCACCCGGGGAGTGTTCCGGAACAACATCGCACGCGACAACGCGGAGTCCGGCATCTTCGTCGCCAACACCATCGACCGCGAGGGCGGCGCCACCGACACCGGCGGTGCCGTGATCCGCAACAACACGCTCACCGGGAACCGGATCGGGGTCACGGTCAGGCGGGTCCGGAACCTCTCCGTCAAGGACAACATCCTCACGGGCAACTGCGGCGGGATCTTCGTCGTCGGCGACGAGGGCGAACCGGGCGCCGGCGACATGACCATCCGAGGCAACTGGATCTTCGAGAACAACAAGTTCTGCAAGGGCAACACCCGCCTCCCCGACATCCAGGGCGTGGGCATCGTCCTCACCGGGGCCGAGGAGACGGTCGTCCGTTCGAACTCCATCCGGGGCAACGTGGGCTCCTCGCCGCTGTCCGGCGGCATCCTCCTGTTCAAGAGCTTCGTGGGCGCCCAGAACACCGACAACGTCATCAAGGACAACGACGTGCGGGGCAACCAGCCGGCGGACCTGGCCAACCAGGGGACGGGGTCCGGCAACAGGTTCGTCGGCAACCGGTGCGGGACCTCCCAGCCAGCGGGGATGTGCTGACCGTGATCCCCCTCAACAGCGGAATCGAGGCCGTATGACCACGGTAAGCACCACCCCCACAGCCGCCCCCACCCCCGCAGCCGCCCCCGCCCTCCAGTCGGCCATGCGGCTGCGCGAGCTCGTCTTCGGCGCGGCGGTCGCCGCCGCCGTGCGCGCGGCGGCCCGCCTCGGCGTCGCCGACGCACTCGGGGAATCGCCCGCCACCGCTGCCGAACTCGCGTCGGCGGTGGACTGCGAAGCCAAGCCGATGCACCGGCTGCTCCGCGCCCTCTCCTGCTACGGCGTCTTCGCGGAGACGCCGGACGGGAAGTTCGTCCACACGGAGATGTCACGCCTGCTGCGCGAGGACGATCCGCACAGCCTGCGCTACATCTCCCTGTGGTGCACGGAGCCCTGGACCTGGCAGGCCTGGCCGCTGCTCGACGAGGCGGTGCGCTCCGGCGGGAGCGTCTTCCACGACCTGTTCGGCAAGGGGTTCTTCGACTACCTGCACCAGGACGCGCACGAGTCGGCCCACGTGTTCAACCGGGCCATGACCACCTCCAGCATGCAGTCGGCGCTGGACGTCGCGGAACTCCTCGACCTCACCGGCGTCTCGGTGGTGGCGGACATCGGCGGCGGCCAGGGCCACGTACTGGCGAGCCTGCTGGAGAAGCACCCGTCGGTACGAGGTGTCCTGTTCGACCTGCCCGGAGTGGCGGCGAAGGCGGATCCCCGGCTGCGCGAGGGCGGTGCGCTCGCCGAGCGGGCCGCCATCCTCCCCGGGGACTGCCGCGAGGCGATCCCGGTGCAGGCCGACCTGTACATCATCAAGAACATCCTGGAGTGGGACGACGACAGCACCCGCAGGACCCTGCGGAACGTCATCGCGGCGGCCCGCCCCGGAGCCAGGGTCGTCATCATCGAGAACCTGGTGGACGACACCCCGTCGATGAAGTTCACCACCGCGATGGACCTGATGCTGCTGCTCAACGTGGGCGGCGCGAAGCACACCAAGAACAGCCTCGTCACACGGATGACGGACGCGGGCCTGGAGATCGGCGAGATCCGGCCGGTCAACCCGTACCTGCACGCGTTCGAGTGCACCGTCCCCGGGGGACGGTGACCGTCGCGTCGACGCCCCCGGGACCGGCACGGAGCCGGCCCCGGGGGCGTGGGTACCTCTGATCGCGCGGGGCTCCCGCGTCACGCGTCGGTCATCAGCGCGTTGTTGACGAGATCCAGGAACTCCCGCGGCGACTTGCACCGGTCGGCGTCGGGGGGCAGGGGCCGGCCGTGCCGGTTCTCCAGCTCCCCGACGATGCCGAGCAGCCCCAGGGAATCGAGCCCCCACTCGTCGAAGGCAGCCTCGGGACGGCTCGCCATCGCGGCGGGGTCGACGGTGATCCCCGCACCCTTGTGCATCAGGGCGGCCAGTTCTTCCATCGTCAGTCGAGCGGTCATTGCGGACCTCTCCTCAGGCTCGCGCCGGCGGATGCCGGTCGGTGATCAGACGCATTTCGGAGCGTCGCAGGAATTGGGAGATCTCCTCGTCGGTCGTCGGGACGCCGTCCTTGGCGCTGTCGAGCAGCCGGGCGAGCACGGCCGCCTTGTGGTCGCCCTCGACACCGAGCGCCAGAGCGGGCCGGGCGTCGAGCTTGCCTTGCAGGTCGAGGAGCCGGACGACGAAGTCATCGCGCTGGAAGACGGTGCTGCTCACGATCGGGCTCGCCGGGTCGCCCACGGCGGCCTCGTCCTGGCCCGCCAGCAGCCGCGCGAGCGCCATGCCGCACCCGTCCTTGGCGGGATAGAACAGCGCGTGCCGCCGGACGCCTTCGGGCTCGGGCCCGCCGGACGCCACGTGGTGCACGGCGGGGAGCGCCGCCCGGGTGAAGAACATCCGGGCGGAACCGGGGTCGCTGAGGTCCCGGTCCTGCTCCAGGTACGGATTGAGCGCTGCTTCCAGGGCCCTGACCTCGGGCTGCTCGGCCACATGGCGCAGGGCCGCCAACAGGTCGCCCTCCACCTCGACGGCCCGTACGACCCGGTTGCCGTGCATGAAGAGGGAGGTGCGGCGCAGCCGGGTCCTCTCGTCCACCCGGGCCTGTGGGGAGGTGTACCCGGCCAGCAGCTCCGCGACGACGGCCTCGCTGCCCGGCTTGACGGTGAAGGTGAGGGCATGGCGTACGACGCCGTCCCCCCGCCGGGGAGCGGAGGCGATCGGGCCGGGCTCGGCGGGTCTGCCCGCTGCGGCGGACCTGACGGTCTCCCGCATCACGCTGAACCTCAGCGAGCGGGTGTCGCGTACGCAGTCGTGCAGCGGCTTGACCGTCGCGACGTGCTCCTCGCTGTTCAGCCAGGACAGGAAGCGCGGTGCGCTCTCCCATTCGCTGGTGATGAGCCACTGCGAGGGATTCTCGATGGACTGGCACAACTCGTCGCTGATGTGTCCGGGGACGGACGACACCTGCCGGCGCATGTGCTCGTAGACCTCGAGGAACTGATTCTGAGCCCCGTCGTACAGGTCCAGCAGCAGCACGACGCGAAGCCTCGCGCCGTCGAAGGCGGACTGGGATATCCGTTCCGACAAGGTCGTCATCGTTCACACTCCTTCGAGACATCGCGGTCGCCACGGGGCGGCGCCACCCGAACCGATCGTGGTCCGGTACTGCCATCGGCGCGACAGGAGAGAAGCAAGCGGGTGAACGGGCGAGGGAACGCCCCTCGCACAGGGCATGTGAAGAGCCATGAAGGAAAACGTCGACCACCGCGTCCCGGTCCTCATCGTGGGCGGCTCGCTGGTGGGCCTGTGCACCTCGCTCTTCCTGGGCCGGCACGGCATCAGGCACATGCTGGTCGAGAAGCATGCGGGTACCTCGATGCACCCGCGCGGACGCGGAATCAACGTACGGACCATGGAGCTTTTCCGAGTAGCCGGCGTGGAGGACCGGATTCGTGAGGCCGCCTCGGTCCTGGCGGACAATCACGGCATCATGCAGGGCGGTTCACTGACCGGCGACGACCTGGAGTGGCTGTTCGAGGAGATCGACCCCGGGGGTGCGCTCGCCCGCTTCAGCCCGGCGGCGTGGTGCCTGTGCAGCCAGAACGACATCGAGCCGGTACTGATGTCGGTGACCCCCGAGCTCGGCGCGGACCTGCGGTTCTCCACCGAACTCCTCTCCTTCGACCCCGACGACACCGGTGTGACCGCGATCGTGAAGAACCGGGACACCGGGGAGCACAGCACCGTGCGCGCCGACTACCTCGTCGCCGCGGACGGGCCGCGCAGCCCCGTCAGGGAGCAGCTCGGCATCGGCCAGAGCGGCCACGGCGACCTGTTCCACAACGTGAGCGTCACCTTCCGGTCCCGCGGACTCGCGGACGTGGTCGGCGACCGGCGCTTCATCGTGTGCTATCTGACCAAGCCCGGCGCGGACGGGGCCCTGCTCCCCGTCGACAACCGCGAGCGGTGGGTCTTCCACGCGCCGTGGCACCCCGAGCGGGGCGAGACGATGGACGACTTCACCGACGAGCGCTGCGTGGAGCACATCCGGCGGGCCGTCGGCGCGCCCGACCTGGACGTCGAGATCACCGGTAAGGCCCCCTGGCACGCCGCCGAGCGCGTCGCCGAACGGTACGGGACCGGACGGGTCTTCCTCGCCGGTGACTCCGCCCACGAGATGTCCCCCACCGGGGCGTTCGGTTCGAACACCGGTATCCAGGACGCGCACAACCTCGCCTGGAAGCTCGCCGCCGTGCTGAACGGCGCGGCGGGTCCGCGACTGCTGCAGACCTACGAGGCCGAGCGGCTGCCCGTCGCGCGGGCGACGAGCGAGCGCGCCTCGGCCCGCTCGGCGGAACACAGTCACCCGGGGTACGAGCCCGAGCCCGGCCGCGCGCCGGCCGGTGCCGGCCGGCCGGGCGGGGTCCTCTCCGTCGCCATGGGCTACCGCTACAACCTGGGCGCCGTCCTGGGCACCGATCCGGAACTGCCCGTCGTGCCCGAACGGATGCGGCTGAACGGCGAGCCGGGTACGCGCGCGCCGCACATGTGGCTGCGGGGGCCCGGCGGGCGGACGTCCACGGTGGACCTCTACGAGCGGTCCTTCGTGCTGCTCAGCTCCGAGGGCACCCCCTGGCGGGCGGCGGCGCGCTCCGTCGCCGCGCAGTTGGGCGTCGGCCTGGACGCGTACGCGATCGGCACCAGTCCGGAGGCCGATCTGGCCACGGAGGAGGGCGCCGACTGGGCCGAATTGCACGGTACGACGAAGACCGGTGCGGTCGTCGTCCGCCCGGACGGCTTCGTGGCCTGGCGCTCGGCGGAAGCCGTGGCCGATCCGGAAGCCGTCCTCCACGAGGTCCTGAGCGCGCTGCTGTACCTGTCCTGACCGACCGGCATCCGGCCCTCCGCACCGCCCCCCGGCGCCGCGGAGGGCCGGTCTCCTTTTTCGCCGGCCCGGCGTCGTGTACCAGGGTCGACCCCTTCCCGGCGCGCTACGCGGTCCCGTCCGCGAACGCCGGACAGCGCGACGGCCGGTCAGCCGGCGCCGAACTCCTTGACGAACGTGCCGCAGAAGGCGTTCAGGTCGCCCGGCTTGCGACTGGTGACCAGCGTGGCCAGTGCCTCGCGGCAGACGTGCACCTCCTCGTCCACCCAGGTGCCTCCGGCGTTGCGGATGTCGGTCGCCAGGCTCGGCCACGAGGTCAGCGTGCGGCCCCGTACGACGTCGGCCTCCACCAGGGTCCAGGGGGCGTGACAGATCGCCGCGACGGGCTTGCCGGCCTCGAAGAAGCTCCGCGTGAAGGCGACGGCCCGCTCGTTCAGCCGCAGGGCGTCCGGGTTGGCGACCCCGCCGGGGAGCACGAGCGCGTCGAAGGCGTCCGCCGTGTCACCGGCGAGGACGTGGTCGACGGGGTAGGTGCCCGCCTTTTCGAGATGGTGGTAGGCGCGGATCCGGCCGGCCTTCGTCGAGACCAGCTGGGGGTTCCAGCCCGCCGTCAGTACGGCCTTCCAGGGCTCGGTGAGTTCGATCTCCTCGACGCCTTCGGGCGCCATGAGAAAGGCGATGCGCACCGGGTTCATCTCCTTCGGTCGGGGGGTTCCGGTAATGCGGGGGGACCGTTCAGTCCGGGGGCTCCGGCACTGCGGGCGGCTCGCCGGGAGCCGGGTGGGCGGGAGCCGGACGCGGTCCGCCGGGCTTCGGTACCGGGTCGCCCGGCGGCTCCGGATCGCGGGGGACCGGATCGGGGCTTCCGGGGGTGGGACCGGGGCCCTCGGGATCCGGTTCGCTCGACCAGTCCATGCGGCTCACCTCGGGTTTCCTCGGGATTCAGGCCGTACGTGCTGCCCGTACGGCGGCTGCGGTACCCCCTGCTCCTGCCCGTCCCCGGGCGGCTCATGTGCGCGGAGGCCGACCGGACGGTGTACTGGTGGGACGGGCGGGTAGGCGCCGGGCACCTTCTGAAGAGGAGAGCCGATGGACGTTCTGACCATGGGTGTCGAGGAGGAGTACCTGCTGGTCGACCGGGTCGGCAGGACGCCGGTGAACCGGGCACCCGAGGTGATCGGCGCCGTCACGGGCCAGCTGGGCGACCAGGTCCAGGCGGAGTTCTACAACGCGCAGGTCGAGGTCTGTACGCAGCCGACCGCCGACCGCGCCGACCTGCGCGAACAGCTGGCACGACTGCGCGGAACCGTCGCGCGGAGCGCGAGCGACGCGGGCTGCCTGCTGGTGGCCTCGGCGGTCCCGGTGATCGCACCGCAGGAGCCGCTGACGGTCACCGACTGTGAACGCTACCGTCGCATGGCCCGCCGGTTCTCCTCACTCGTCGGCCCCTCCCGCCTGGTCTGCGGATGCCACGTCCACGTCGGCACCCTGGACCGGAGGCGGGCGCTGAACCTCTCGAACCACATACGCCCGTGGCTGCCGGTGTTCCAGTCGCTGACCGGGAATTCGCCCTTCTCCTGCGGCCGGGACACGGGTTTCGACAGCTGGCGGTCGGTCGCCTTCTCCTGCTGGCCCACCGTGGGACCGCCCCCGCTGCTCGACGAGCCCGGGTACCTCGAATACGTCGACGGCCTGATCGGCTCCGGAGTGCTGCTCGACCGCCGCATGCTCTATTGGTACGCCCGGCCCTCCGAGCACGTGCCGACGCTGGAGTTCCGGGTCTCCGACGTCAACGCCGACCTGGACACGGTCGTCCTGCTGGCCGCGCTCATACGAGGCCTTGCGGGGACGCTCCTGGCCGAAGCCGACGCCGGCGTGCCGCCGCCCCAACCGGCGACGGCCATGCTGCGCAAGGCCCACGAGCTGGCCGCGGCGCACGGCATCGACGGACCGGGCCTCGACCCGGTCAGCGGCCTGGAGCACCCCGCCGTCCTGCTCGTCGAGCGGCTGCTGGATCGCGCCGCACCCGGTCTGGACGCGGCAGGCGACCTGTACGCCGTGCACTCCCTGTGGGACGGGCTGCGCCGCCAGGGCACGGGCGCGAGCCGTCAGCGGGCGGCCCTGGAGCGCACGGGCAGCCTGCGGGGAGTCGTCGACAGCCTCGCCGTGTCCACGGCCACCGCCGCCGCCCCGCTCGCCCACTGATCTCGCGGCCCGAGCCGTGACGCGCCCCGACCCGTGACATGCTCAAAGGATGACGAGCGATTCCGCGCTTCCCGGCGAGGGCACCGCACCTGAGGTGCTCGCATTGGCCAAGGTCGTGGCCAAGCTGCGTGCGGAAGTCGTGGGCCTGGAAGGCCTCGCTTCGACCACGGCAGTCCTGGAGCGGGCCAAGGGTGTGCTGATGGCCCAGGAGGGCCTGTCGGAGGACGTGGCGTACGAGACGCTGCTGCGGCGCGCCAACCAGCGCGAGCGGACGCTCATGGAGGAGTGCTGGATCACGCTGGGCCGGGTCGCCGCACGTCCTGCGTCACCCCCCGGCCCCGCCGCGCAGGCCTGCCCGCCCCAGCAGCCGGGCCTGACGGACCTGTCGGCCTTCGGCGCCGATCGCCATCCCGCCGCGGGCTTGGGCGGCGCCGGACACCGGCCGATCCTGGCCCGGCTGGCCGGCGCACTGGCCGGCGCGCACGGTCCGGACGACGTCGCCGAACTGCTGCGGTCCGCGCTCGGCGACCCCGCGGGCGTGGAAGGCGTGATGATCTACGCCGTGGCGCCCGCCGGGAGCCTGGAACTGGCCGGGCACGCCGGCGTCGGCGAGGAACTGGCCGCGCAGTGGCGCCATGTCCCGCCGCTGAGCGGGCTGGCCGCCCTGGAGGCCATCGACGGGGGACAGCCGCTCTGGCTGGAGGATCCGGCGGGGGACGGCATCCGTTACCACCTCATCGGGGATCCGCCCGAGCGGTGGCCCACGCGCGCCTGGCTCCCGGTACCCGGCCGCCGGCCGGTGCCGGCCGCCATCGGATTCTTCCGGTCCCGGCACACCCCCTTCGACGCCGACACCCGGATCCTGCTGCTCCGTGCCGTACGGCTGTGCGCGGCCCCCCTGCGCCACCTCGGGCACTTGCCGGACCCCGAGGAGCCGGGCGAGGTCGAAGCCGTCCAGCGGATCCTGGACGCACTGTCCGGAACCGCGATACTGCTCACCCCGCTGCGCTCCGAGACGGGGGAGGTGGAGGACTACCGGATCGACGCGGCGGCGCCGGCATCGGTCGACGTGGCCGGGCGCCGGGGCAAGGAGCTCGTGGGCCGCTGCATCCTGGAGACCTACCCCACCGTGGCGGGAACTGCCCTGTGGGAGGGCTACCTGGACACGCTGACCACCGGAACCGTCTACGAGGGCGAGCCCTTCGTCTACGAGGAGGTCACTGCCGGAGTTCCCCGGCAGTCCACCTACTCCGTGCGGGCCACCCGGCTGGGGGACCGCCTGATCGTGTCCTGGGTCCGCCACGACTCCAGCGAGCGCGAGGCGCGCCGACTGGACGACATGCAGCGCCTGGGCAATCTGGGGTGGGCCGGCTGGGACCTGGCGACGAACACCATCACCTGGTCCGAGCAGGTCTTCGCCATCTTCGGCCGTGACCCCGCGCTGGGCCCCATCGGGCTGGAGGAACTGCCCCGGCACGTCGTCCCCGACGACCTCCCGGGGCTGGGCACGGCCGTGCGGCGGCTGCTGTGCGACGGAACCGCGATAGACAGGTCCTTCCGCGTCACCACCGCCGACGGGGTACGGCACCTGCGGATCGTCGCCGAGGCGCAGTCCGACGTGGACGGCACCCCCGTCGAGGTACACGGCTTCTTCCAGGACGTCACCGCGCAGCGGGACGCCGAACTCGCCCTGCACGAGAGCGAGCGGGCCGTGCTCGTGGAGCGGGGCATGCTCCAGGCCGAACGCACCCTCGCCGCCCGGCTCCAGCACGCGCTGCTGCCCATCCCCGAGCAGTCCCTGGAACTCGCCGGGCTCTCCATCGACGTCGCCTACGTACCCTCGGAGAGCGGGCTCAACGTCGGCGGTGACTGGTACAGCGCCATCGAACTCCCTGACAAGAGCGCGCTCTTCGTCGTCGGCGACGTCGCCGGCCACGGCCTCGACGCGGTCGCCACCATGGCCCAGCTCCGGTTCACCACCAAGGGCATGACCATCACCGGCTCGGCCCTGCCCGACGTACTGAGCAGGCTCAACACCCTCCTGCTGCA
This sequence comes from Streptomyces sp. NPDC048269, assembly GCF_040652395.1. Classification (NCBI taxonomy): domain Bacteria; kingdom Bacillati; phylum Actinomycetota; class Actinomycetes; order Kitasatosporales; family Streptomycetaceae; genus Streptomyces; species Streptomyces sp. NPDC048269. The sequence continues at coordinate 61,699 of NZ_JBEZLW010000021.1, read as the reverse complement.
CACCGGTTCGGACACGCACGGGGCCACCGCCACCATGATCATGGGCCGCTACCAGCCCTGGGACCGCCGCCTGACCTGGGTGCGGGCCGGACACCTGCCGCCCCTGCTGATCCGCGGCGGCGAGGCACGGTTCCTCCCCCTGCCGACGGGCAGCCTCCTCGGGGCCGGCTTCGACTCCGTCTACGCCCAGGACACCCTCGACCTGGAACCCGGCGACCACCTGGTGCTCTACACCGACGGGCTCGTCGAGGAACCGGGGGAGGACCTCGACGCGGGACTCGCCCGGTTCGCCGTAACCGCGCGGCGGCTCCTGGAGGAAGGCCGGGGCGAAAGCCTCGCCCGCACCCTGGCCGCCCAGCGCCAGGGGCACCGGGACGACATCTGCGCCCTGGACATCCACGTTCCCGACAGGGTTTAGGGGAGGGCGTCGTCGCCGGCCAGGCCGGCGACGTGGTCGGTGATCGAGTCGAGGACGGCCGCCGCGGCCGCGTCATGGCCGAGGACCAGGAGGCTCAGCGTCAGCCCGTCGGTCATGGCCGCCAGGTAGCGGGCCAGCGCGGGGACCGGTACGCGCAGTTCGAAGCCCGTCGCGCGGCGCAGTTCTTCGAGGAGATCGGTGTAGGTCTGCGCGTACAGCTCGTACTGCCGCCGGGCCAGGTGCTCGAAGCCCGGCTGGCGCAAGGCGTACTGGGTGAGTTCGTACGTGAGCATGTGCTCGCCCGGGTGAGCGGCCACGTGGTCCCAGTACGCCTGGAACCCGGCCCGCACGGTCTCCCGGAGGGTGGCCTTCGGCTGGATCGCCTCCTTCACCACGGCGATGTAGTGGGCGGTGATCGTCTCGATGACCGATTCGAGCAGGACCTGCTTGGAGTCGAAGCAGTAGTGGAAGACGCTCAGCGACACGCCGGCCTCGGCGGCGATGGACCGCGTCGTCGTCCGGGCGACGCCGTCCCGGGTCATGGCACGGATCGCCGCTTCGGTCAGCTGCCGGCGCCGCTCGGCCGAGGCCATCCGTGCCATGGGTTTCCTCCGGTTCCGTGCCGTCAGCTGCTGTACACGCCGACCTCGTGCAGGGAGTAGCCCCACTGGGTGCCGCGCTGCAGCCCGTGGACGCGTACGTAGCGCGCGGGGGTGCCGGCGAACAGCGCCGTGTCCAGGCCGCCGTCACCGGTGGTCGTGGACCACGCGGTCTGCCAGTTCGCGCCGTCGGCCGAGAGTTCGATGCGGTACGACTTCCCGTACGCGCGCTCCCAGTCGAGGGTGACGCGCTTGACCAGGCTCGCCGTCCCGAGGTCGATCCGGAGCCACTGGTCGTCGCTCCAGTCGCTGGCCCAGCGGGTGCCCGTACTGCCGTCCACGGCCCGGTCGGGTGCGTAGCTGGTGAACGGGTTCCACTCCGCGGAGGAGGCCGAGGCGGCGGAGCCGGCCGCGAGGTTCACGCCCGCCTTGTGCTTCTCGGACGCGCCCCAGGTGGTCAGGTAGGACTCGGCGCCCTTGAACAGGTCGTCCACCACGCCCTGGCCGCCGACGATGCGGATGTCCTCGATCCAGTCGGGGACCAGGCCGTAGTGCGCGGCGCCGTCCGTGTTGAGGTCCCAGGTGCGCGTGCCGGTGGTCTGCTTGTCGATGACGGAGCCGCCGTCGGTGCTGCGGAAGGGGTAGCGCACGGGGTTCGGGGTGTCGGCGCCGCGCGGGCCGGGCCAGCCGCCCACGCCGTTCATGTCGGTCCCGTAGCCGTAGCCGACGTCGTACTTGTCGCGCAGGGCGTCCGTGCGCTTGGCCTCGGCGCTGAACGCCTCGGCGCCGCTCATGTACTGGGCGACGAACCCGCCGAGGCGGTACACCCGCTCGGTCCAGTCCAGGTCCATCCAGCTGTGCGAGGAGATCACACCCGGGTACGACTCGGATTCCAGGATGTCGAAGGCCTGTCCCGCGGCCTTCACGCCCATGTGGTCGATCTCCAGCATCATCTTGCGTTTCATCATTCCGCGCACCGCGTACTCGCCGAGCTCGGTCAGACCGCGGCTGTTGCACTGCGCGTCCGCCGCGTACGAGGGGACCGTCACCCCTGCCGGGAGTTCCTTCTGGGCCGAGGGGGCCGCGGCGAGGCCGATGGGGTTGTCGTGCTGCGGGCCGGTGCACTTCTCGGTCTTCCAGAACGTGCCGGTCGACAGGAACTGCCCCACGTTGATCGCCGTGCCGAGGGCGCCCTGGTCGAAGCGGACCCCGCACAGCGCGTTGTCGAACTTGTGGCACAGGAACATGCTGCGCACGCCCAGCTTGTGCAGCTCGTCGAGGCCGCGGTCGATGTCGGCCTTGCTGCACTGCGCGATGTCCAGGATCTGCTTGCAGCCGAACGGCTCGGAGGTCTCGACCCCGAGGACGACGGCCAGCTTGCCCTGCCGGATGACCTCGCGGGCCTGCGCGGAGTCGGTGACGATCCGGAACCAGCCCTTGCCCGGGCCGCCGTACATCTTGTCGACGTAGGCCTGCATGTCGTACGACTTCTGCGCCTCCAGGCGGATGGCGGTCATCTCGTCGCAGCCGCGGTCCTTGAAGAAGTAGACCGAGCAGATCACCCCGTTGGTGACGAGGTCGTTGACGAGCACGCGCTGGCCGCCGCGCCAGGCCCGTTCGACCCAGGCGTAGTAGTTCTGCTGGTGGGTCAGCGAGTCGTGGGCGGGCCAGTCCTTGAATGTGGGCCAGCCGTTCGGGTCGTGCTTGCCGTCGCCGCCCTTGGTGATGAAGTCGAAGATCGCGAGCGAGCCGTCGGGGTAGTGCTCGGGGCAGTCCTTGAGCGCGTCGGCGATCCCCAGCTCGGAGAACGGCTTGCCGCAGATCAGCCGGCCCCCGAAGCCCTCGTTGGACATCAGGTGGTCGTGCGCGTCGACGAAGCCGCGGACCCGCCCCTGGGCGTCGGTCCCCTGGAAGGGCTCGCCCGTCACGTTGATCCCGGAGTCCGGCGCGGGCCGCGCGGCCGGGTTCCACCAGCCGGGGTCGGCCGAGGAACTGGCCGCGGGGCCGAGCACCGTGGCCACCACGGCGAGGAGCAGCGACAGCACCGCGAGGGGCCGGTACCTGTGCCTGTGGTGCGGGTGTGCAGTCATGGTCATCACTCACGTCTTCGTGGTCGGCGGAACGGCGCCTGACTTGTCATGGCCCGCCCAAGCGTGGGGATGAGAATCCCGACTGTCGCATGCGGAGTCAAGAGTCCGGGACAACTGACCTGATGAATCGTCAGAACGCGCGCCCCGGCGCCCCGCCGCCTACCGTCGAGGTATGAGCGGGAATGTCGTCGTGTACGAGGTCGACCAGCCGGAGGCGTCCGTCCGACGCGTGCACGCGGCGCCGGCCGCCCCCGGGACCACCACGGTCCCCGGGCCGAGGACCTTCTGCGGCAAGGACACGTTCGCCATGGAAACGGCCTCGTGGACGCCTTCCGGAGACCCCGGTTCCGCCTGGTACCCCGCGCAGTACGGGGACCGGGTCTGCGCCGCCTGCGAGGACGTGGTGGGCGGCGGCTGAGCCGCCGGGCGCCCTCGCGTTGCGCGGGTCCGGCGCGCGGGGCAGGGTCGGGGGGAGGCGGCCCCCTGCAGGAAGGTCCGACGATGCCCATCGCCACCGTGAACCCCACGACCGGCCAGACGCTGCGCACCTTCGACGAGCTCGACGCCGCGGGCATCGAGCGCTGCCTGGCGGACGCCGCCCGGACGGCGTCCACGTACCGCCGTACCGGCTTCGCGGAACGGAGCGCCCTGCTGACCCGCGCGGCCGCGCTCCTGGAGGCGGAGACGGAGGACATCGCGCGGACCATGACCACGGAGATGGGCAAGCCGCTGGCGGCGGCCCGGGCCGAGGCCGCCAAATGCGCCAAGGCCATGCGCTGGTACGCCGACCGCGCGGAATCGCTCCTCGCCGACGAGCATCCCGCAGCCGCCGACGTGCGCGACGCGGGCGCCTCGGCCGTCCGGGTGTCCTACCGGCCGCTCGGGGTCATCCTCGCGGTCATGCCGTGGAACTTCCCGCTCTGGCAGGTCGTACGGTTCGCCGCACCGGCGCTCATGGCCGGCAACGTGGGCCTGCTCAAGCACGCCTCGAACGTCCCCCAGACCGCGCTCTACCTGGGCGAACTCTTCCACCGCGCCGGGTTCCCCCGCGGCTGCTTCCAGACCCTGCTCATCGGCTCGGCGGCCGTGGAGGACGTACTGCGCGACCCGAGGGTGGCCGCGGCCACCTTGACGGGCAGCGAGCCCGCCGGGCGCGCGGTCGCGTCCGTCGCCGGGGACGAGGTCAAGAAGACCGTCCTGGAACTCGGCGGCAGCGATCCGTACATCGTGATGCCCTCGGCCGACATCGACAAGGCCGCCCGTACCGCCGTGACCGCCCGTGTGCAGAACAACGGGCAGTCCTGCATCGCCGCCAAGCGCTTCATCGTGCACACCGACGTCCACGACGAATTCGCCGAGCGCTTCACGGCCGGTATGGCGGCGCTCACGGTGGGCGATCCGATGGAAGAGTCCACCGACGTCGGCCCACTGGCCACCGAAGCCGGGCGCGAGGACCTGGAGCAGCTCGTCGACGACGCCGTACGGCACGGTGCCACGGTCCTGTGCGGCGGCCGGCGCCCGCCCCGCCGCGAGAACGGCTGGTTCTACGAGCCGACGGTCCTGGCCGACGTCACCCCGGCCATGCGCATCGACCAGGAGGAGGCGTTCGGGCCCGTCGCCACCCTTTACCGGGTCGGGAGCCTGGGGGAGGCCGTCGAACGCGCGAACGACACCCCCTTCGGGCTCAGCTCGAACGTCTGGACGCGCAGCGAGGACGACATCGCGCACGTCGCGCGCGACCTGGAGGCCGGCGGCATCTTCGTCAACGGCATGACCGCGTCGCACCCGGCCCTGCCCTTCGGCGGCGTCAAGCGCTCCGGATTCGGGCGCGAACTGTCCGGCCACGGCATCCGGGAGTTCTGCAACATCACCACGATCTGGCAGGCGGCGGACGGCGAGGCCTAGTCCGTCCGGGCCGGGGGAGTGCGCGGGACGGATCGGTCGTGGTCCCGGGCCGCCCCCGGGCGGACACCAGCCATGCCCGCCCTGGCCCGGCCATACGGGCGCGGGAACGGCCTGATGTCCGCCCGGGGGCGGCGGGCGGGACGAAGAGCCTCGCCGGGGCCGTCGCGACGGTCAGGCCCGGGCTCGTCTCCCGCTCGCCTCGTGGCTCCGCCGGGTCCGGCCGTCCGGGCCGGCCCGGCTCCGCCGGGTCCGCCCGTCCGGGGTGCTGCTCACGTCTTGAGCAGCCGGTTGAAGAACGAGCGGTAGTGCTGCAGCGCCAGCCGCAGGTCCTCGGTGGCCACCTGCTCACCGCGGTCCCACTGGCCCTCCAGCCCCTGCTTGTGCGTGGCGAAGGTGCCGGCGAGGTTCTGCATGACCTCTGCCACGAGCGAGTCCGCCGACCTGACCGCGTCCTGCGGGTCGTCGACGAACCGGCCCTGGATCTCGCTCCACTTCGTCCGGTACTCCTCCGCCTCTCCGCTGCCGAGGAGCGGTTCGGCGCCGCCTTCCGCGTCGCCTTCCGCGGTGCGGCCTTCCACTGTGCCGGGCTCTGCCGTGTCGGCCTCGGCCGTGCCGGCTCCGGTCGTGCCGCCTGCTGCGGCGCGGCCTTCCGCCGTGGCATTTTCGCCGGCCGTGGTGTCCTCGGCCGTACCGCCTTCGACGTCGCCGGCTTCACCCGCGCCTCGTCCGAACGCGTCGTCTTCCTCCGTGGCGACGGCCTCCCCCGGGTAGACGGCCGCACCGCGTTCGCCGGCCGTGTCCGGGTGGGCGAGGTCCTCCGTGGTCAGGCCGGGCTCACGGGCCGGGTCCTCCCTGTCGTCGTGGGTCTGCATGTCACCTGCTCCTCTGATCGGTGAGCATCTCCTCGAACAGGGCGCGGTAGTGCACCATCGCCCCGCGGAGCTCCTCTGTCGTCGCCTGTCCCCCGTCGCTGCGCACCTGGACGTCGTGGGCGGCGCGGTAGTGCTCCAGCGTGCGTCCGTGCTCGACCGACAGGTCGCGGAGCTGCCCGCTGTAGCCGTCGGTGGGGTAGCCGCGCTCGCGCATCAGCCGGGTCACCAGCTGGTCGGCCTCGGCGACGGCACCCTCCGGGCGGTCCACGAAGTGCTCCTGGACGCCGCTCCACTCCTCGGTGTAGTGGCGTCGGCGTTCGGGCGGCAGTTCCTTGATGTCGAGCTGGTCGTGCCGTTCCTCGCGGGCGCGCAGGTCGCGCTCGGCGGCCAGCTTCCCGCCCTTTTCCTCGACCGTGCGCTCGTACTCGGGCCCGAACTGACCGCGCAGGTGCCGTCGTCTCGCCAGCATCCACAACATCAGGGAGAGCGCGAGCACCACGACCGCCGCCACGACGATCACGGTTATGAGGGTGTTTGTCGACATGTCCGGCCTCCGTTCCGGGGCCTTTGCGTGTGTGCTCACGCGGCTGCCCGCGCTGCCGCCGGACAAACCCGTCTTCCCGCAAAGCCGCGACGTCAGGCAGGAGCCGAGGGGTCGATCCGGAAGAGGTGATCGGACCCGGTGAGCTCCAGCAGGCGGCGGATCTGCCGGGTCGGAGCGGCCAGCCGCAGCGTCCGGCCGGATGCGTCGGCAATGAGCCGCCCCCTGAGGAGGGCGTTCAGTCCGGCGGAATCGCAGAACGTGAGACCACTGAGGTCCACGACGACGTCCGTGGGGCCGCTCACGTGCGTGAGGGCGGTGAGCAGGGCCACGCGCAGATCTTCGGCGTGCTCGATGTCCATCGCGCCGGTGGGACGGACCGTGATCACATCCGGCCCGACATCGACGGTGACGGGCAGGGCGCCGATGGTGGATTCCTCGCTCATCACAACGTTCCTTCGTCTCGCGGCGCGGGAGGGAGCGCGGAGGACGGGGCGTGCCGGAGGGGTTGCGGGCACCCGTCCTCCGCGGCCGGTTCAGGCGTCGATCTGCTTGCGGTCGCCGACGCGGCCGATGCTGATCTTGCGCGGCTTCGCGCGCTCGGCGATCGGGATGCGCAGGGTCAGGACCCCCGCGTCGTAGTCCGCACTGATGTGCTCGGTGTCGAGGGAGTCGGCCAGCATGATCTGGCGGGAGAAGACACCCAGCGGGCGCTCCGAGAGTTCCCTCTGCACGGTGCCGGCATGCTCGGCGGGGCGCCGCTCGGCCTTCACGGTCAGCATGTTCCGTTCCACGTCGATGTCGATCGCCCCGGGGGTGACGCCGGGCAGGTCGAAGGCCACGACGTACTCGTCGCCTTCGCGGTAGGCGTCCATCGGCATCACCGTCGGCGCGGACCACGCGCGGGGGCTCAGCACATCCCGGCTGATCCGGTCGAGCTCGCGGAACGGGTCGGTGCGCATCAACATCGCGAAACACCTCCAGTCGGTTCGGTCAGTCACTGCCAATGCGCTGCAACGCGACACCGTTGTAACATGTCGTCGAAACGATGACAAGCGCAAAGTCGCCTGATGGATGACGCTGAGTACCAAGGAGATCCCCGTGGCCCCGGACACCTGGCACGACCCCCCTCCTGCCCCTGCGGCGGCCGCCGCCCTGGGGGCCATCGAGAACGCCCTGAACACCGCGCCGCCCCGGTCCCGGGTCGGCGGACCGCACCCCGCCGACGGCGGCGGCGAAGCCCCGGACCCCAGCCAGGCCCTGGCCGCCCTGCTGCTCCTGCGGCAGGTCCGCGAGCGGCTGGCCGGCTGGGAGAGCGGGCTCATCGAGGCGGCCCGGGACGCGGGAGCGAGCTGGGCCGACCTCGCCCACCCCCTCGGCGTCGCCAGCCGGCAGGCCGCCGAGCGCCGCTACCTCCGCCTGCGTCCAGGGGCCGCCGGGAGCACCGGCGACCAGCGGGTACGGGCCACGCGCGACCACCGCGCGGCCGAGCGGACCGTCACGGCCTGGGCCCGCGCCAATGCGGCCGACCTGCGCCGGCTCGCCGCGGCGATCACCGCGGCGACGGGCCTGCCCGGCGCCGCCCGCGAATCCATCGCCCGCCTGGACGAGGCCCTCGGCGCGAACGACGCCGCCGGCATGGTCGGCCCGCTCGTCGCCGCCCGGCCCCACCTCCAGCCCGGCCACCCCGAACTCGCCGCCCGCATCGACGCGGTGACCCGGCAGACGGACCGGCTCCGCCAGGACAGTCACGAGCAGCGCAAGTCCGGCTGAGGCGGCTCAGCCCAGGGCGACCCTGATCCGCTGGGTGGCCCCCGCCCGGCCGGTGAGGTCCCCGAACGTGAGGGAGAGGGCGGAGCCGGTGGTGGCGGAGGTGACCGTGGCCGGTTCGGAGATCACCGAGGTGACGGGACGGTTCCATGTCACCGTGAGGTCCGTCCGCATCCGCATCGGGTCCGATACGCAGACGGTGGCCGTGCCGTCGCCGTGTTCCCGGACCAGGACGCAGGCGGGGTTGTCGGCGCTGAGGGTGCCGACCGTCCCGCCGAACAAGAAGTTGACGGCGGCGCCTTGAGCGTGGCCCCGCCGGGGAACACGTACCCGCCGTGTCCGGCGATCCGCGCCCACGTGGCTCCGCTGAAGGTGGCGGACCAGCCGAGGGCGGGGGACTGGGCGGGGCCGTTCACGGTGAGGGCGTGGGTGCCGGTGGCGCCGAGGTTTCGGTTCTCGACCACGGCCTCGACCGCGACGCCGTCGGTGCTGCGCACGGCACCCGCCAGGCAGACGACCGCGTCGGCCAGGCAGAAAACCAGGACTTCTTCGCGTACAGGGAGCTGGACAGCCCGCGCAGGAACTGCCCCAGGGAGGCGTACTCCCCGTCCGTGGCGCCTCCCACCCAGCGGACGTCCGGCCTCGGCAGGCCCCAGGCACCGCCCTCGGCATCGGCGAGCACCTTGCCGGAGACGGTCGTCCCCGGCAGCCGGTACGGGTCGACGGTGGGCCGGAAGCCGTCGGTGTACTGGCCGTTGGCGTACGTTAACCGTGTTGATCGATTGATCGATCGCGTCCCGTTCACGACTGGATGGTCTCAACGGTCCCGGCACGCCGGGCGCGTTCGGCGGCGAGCACGGTCAGGTGGCTGGTGAGGGATTCGCGCGGGCCTGATTTCACCAGCCCGGGGTTCCCGGTCGCGACGGCCCCGACGAAGGCGTCCATCAGGCCGGCGTCGCCGCCCCCGTGGCCGCCCGCGGTGTCCATCGTTCCTCCGCCGAGGCCGATGACCTCCTCCGTGCGGGTCAGGAAGTCGTAGACCCGCAATTGCCGTCCGTCCCCGCGGAGTTCGCCGCGCGTGCCGAAGATCCGGGTCTGGCGGTCCGCCTGCTCGGTGAACGCCGTCATGGTGAAGGTGGCCGTCGCCCCGGAGGCGAACTCCATGGCCACCACCTGGTGGTCGACCACGTCGTTGTCGCAGGCGTACACGCACCGCCCGTACGGGCCTTCCCGCAGCGCGGTCTCCAGGGCCTGCGGGGTGAACTCGTCGATCAGCACGCTCAACGGCCAGCCGTGCCTGCCCTGCGCGAGCCGGTCGCCGTAGTCGCGCTTGGCGGAGTACGGGCACGAGGCCTCGACCGCGCGGTCGCAGTCCAGGCAACGGCCTGCGGCGCCGGTGGGCTCGTTCCCGGGCCGGAAGTGCGACAGCCGCCCGAAGCTGGAGACGCGCGCCGGGGGGTGGCCGAGCACGTACTGCAGCCAGTCCAGATCGTGGCAGGACTTCGCCATCAGCATGGAGGTCGCCTCGTCCTCACGCCGCCAGTTGCCGCGTACGAACGAGTGGGCCTGGTGCCAGAAACCGACCGGCTCCAGGTGCTGGACACTGACGACGTCGCCGATGCGGCCGGAGCCGAGGACGCGCTTCAGTGCCCGCGTGTACGGGGTGTACCGCAGGACGTGGCCGACGGCGAGGATCACTCCGGCCTGCTCCACCGCGTCCACGATGCGCCGGCACTCGTCCTCCGTCAGTGCCATCGGCTTTTCGAGCAGGACGTGGTACCCGAGCGCGGCGAACGCCAGTACCGGCTCCAGGTGTTCACGGTCCAGCGTGCAGACCAATACCGCGTCCGCGACCCGGCCACGCGCCGCCAGCGCCCGCCAGTCGTCCACCGCGGCCCCGGCCTCCAGGGCGTGGACGGCCGCGAACCGGTCCCGCCGGACCTTCCGCGGCTCGGCCACCGCGACGACCGAAGCCCGCTCCGGATGGGCGAGCGCCCAGCGGGCGTACCCGGTCCCGCGGTCCCCGGCACCGACGACGGCAAGTGTGATTCCAGAGGGCATCCGTCCCGCTTTCCCCTGCCGAACCCGCCCGGAAGGCGCTCGGTGCGCGAGGCTAGCGATCCCGGATCACCGGGGCAAGACCCACTGGGCCCGCTCCGGGCCCGCTGAGATCGCCCGGACAGGGCCCGGGCCGGGGACGCGGCGTCACGGGGTTCCGCCGTGGCGTGCGGTCGAGTCGGACCAGGCTTGAGCATTCCTCCTGGTCAGGGGTGCTCATTGGTCTTTCTGCTGAGGGGATTCGGCGTTCATGGTGGGGAAGGCGCATTGTGCATCGGGGTGTTGAGGGTTTGGATTGAAAAACAAGGTCAAGACGGCGGGGTTGCTCCCCTGGGGTGAGGAGGGGGGCGAAATGGGGTCGCGTCCCATGCTCGACGGCTGTACTCCCTGGCCCGAGGTGTTCGTCGACCGCTACTGGGCGGCCGGGCACTGGCGTGGCAACACGCTCGACAACCTGCTGCGCGGCTGGGCCCTGCAGAACGGCGCGCGGACCGCGCTCGTACACGGCGGCACCCGCATCACGTACGCCGCCCTGAACCGGCGCGTGGACCGGATGGCCGCCGGATTCCGGCTGCGCGGCCTCCGGCCCGGGCAACGGGTCGTCGTGCAGCTGCCGAACGTCCCCGAGTTCGTCATCACCGTGTTCGCGCTGATGCGCGCCGGCGTGGTCCCCGTGTTGTGCCCCGTCTCGCACCGCGAGTCCGAGATGTCCCCCCTCGTGCGGGTCACCCAGGCCGCCGGCTACGTCGGTCCCTCGACGTACCAGGGCTTCGACCACACGGCGATGGCCGCGGACATCGCGGCCGAAGGTCCCTTTCTGCGGCGGGTGTTCACCCTTGAGGCGCCGGACGCCCCGTCCCCCTACGGCGGTCTGACGACCGACCCGTCGGGCTGTCAGTACTGCCCGCTGGGCTCCATCGACGCCCCGCCGGGGCCGGCCCTCACGCAGAGCGCCGACCAGGTGGCGTTCCTCTTCTCCGGCGGTACCACCGCGGCGCCCGGGCTCGTTCCGCGCACCCACAACGACTACGCCTACCAGGCGCGGGCCGCCGCCGAGCTGGTGTCGCTCACCGAGAACGACGTGTATCTCGCCGCGCTGCCCGCCGAGTCCAACTTCGCGTTCGGCTGCCCCGGCATCGTGGGCACCCTCTCCGTCGGCGGCACCGTCGTCCTGGCCGAGGACCCGGAACCCGCGCAATGCCTCCCGGTCATCGGACGGGAGCGGGTCACCATCACGTCGGTGGTGCCCGCCGTCGCCCGGCTCTGGCTCGACGCACTCCCCACGGCCCGGGCCGACCTGAGCAGCTTGCGTCTCGTGCAGATCGGCGGCGCGCCCCCGTACCGGGAGACAGCCGAAAGGATCGGTCCCGAATGGGGCTGTCGCCTGCAGCAGGTCTTCGGCACGGCGGCGGGGCTGCTCACCCTCACCCGGCCCGCCGATCCGGACGAGACCGTGCTCACCACGCAGGGCCGCCCCCTCTCATCCGACGACGAGATCCGCATCGTCGACGTCGACGGCAAGGACGTGCCCGACGGGGAGCCCGGCGAACTCCTCGCCCGCGGCCCGTACACCGTGCGGGGCTACTACCGGGCGCCCGACGACAATGCACGCGCCTTCACCCCCGACGGCTACTTCCGCACCGGCGACCTCGCGCGGCGCACCCCGGACGGCAATCTGGTGGTGACCGGCCGCCACTAGGACCTCCTGCGGTGGGTGGACCACTGTGATCAGTACGAGGGCGACTGGTGTACCTGTTGTACGGACGGGCATCCACCTGGATGATCACGTGACGACCAGCCCCCGTGGACCAAGGGCCTGACATATGGGAGCGACCGTGCAGTCGTTGCTCGCCGAGGTGGACCGGGCCGCGATCGACCGTTTCCTGTCGGCAGTCGACTCGGTGATGAACAGCAACACCTTGCTGCTGAAGGTCGAGGCCGATCAACCGCTGACCGTCGGCAACCGGCAGGGTGTGCTGGAGGCGTACCTGCGGAGCGACCTGTTCGAGCAGATGATGCTCGAAGCCGACCGCCAGCGCGAGTGGTACAACCTGAGCGGCTTCATCGCCGAGCCGGGAGAGAGCGGCGATGCGGCACCCGGGGGCGGCCCCGTCAGGTTGCTGCGCGAAGGCTTCCAGGCAGCAGTCACGCCTCTCGGAGAAGGGGAGTTCGCGCAGCGGTTGCACTGGATGCTCAGCCGGGCACCCTCCCCGTACAGCCGCCGCCTGCCCACGGCCGAGGCCGACCAGGTGGTGCAGGACTTCCTCCGCGAGGTTCTGGCTCCCGCGGGCCGCGACGGCGGTCCCGCCGAGTGGGGGTGGGCGTTCGCCTCCGTGGAGCCCGACTTCCTGCGCTCGTCGGAGTACTACACGCAGGAGCCCCCGCTGCGTCCCGTGTACTTCGACGGGTCCGAGAGCGATACCGCCACGCTCTTCCACCGAGGGCCGGTCTTCTGTCTGCTCCTGACGAACGGCTCACCGTAGCCGCGCGACCGGAGTGGAATTCAGCGCCGTGTACACGGCCGCAGCGCCCAGAACAACGCGGCCGTGACGGGCCGGGCATGTGGCGGATGTACCTCGATCTCGGGTCGAGTCTCCCTCCCCGGCCCCGGCAGACCTGGCAGCTGCCGGTCACCGGCCCCGCCACCGGCGTATGCGAAATCGGCGGCGCCGGTGACTGGGCGGCTTTCGTCGGGCGCTACCCGCTCGTCCGCGGCGACGAGGTCTACCCCGACTGGGCGAAGGCTGCCCGGGACTTCGCCGGGGTGCACATGACGCTCCGTGCGATCGTCGCGGCCAGGGGTTCCGGATCCCGGTGGCTGACGGCCTGGCCGCGGCGCCGTTCTGGGACATCGAATCAGTGTTGTGGCTGCGCCGGTGCTTCTCCACCCCGCGCCTGGTAGGGGTCACGCCGCCAGAACCCGCGGAGTGACGGCGGGCCGCCTTCTCGGAGAGTCCCTCGCTCGCCTGGCTCCTGGTGGCCGCAGACATGGAGGACCCGGCACGCTTGACCACCGAACCCGCCTCGTTCCCGGCGCCGGTACTTCGAGGAGTACCTCGGCGGGCTGCGTGCCGAGCGCCCGCCGGATCCTCTCACCGTCCGGCGCGGGCAGGCGTGGGTACGGGTACGGGTACGGGTACGGGTGCCGGTGCCGGTGCCGGTGCCGGTGCCGGTGCGGGTCTGTGGGGCTCGGCGTTCAGTCGGGCCGGCGGATTCCCCAACGCCGGCGGGGCTTGGGCCCGGTGGTCCGGCCGGCTCTGAACAGCGGGCCCCGGAGCACCTTGATGGCGTCCGCGTCGCCCGCGGCCGCGGCGCGCCGGTACCACTCCTCGGCCTCTCCCTGCCGGCCGTTGCCGAGCAGCACCGTGCCCAGGTTGACCATGGCGTTGACGTCTCCCGCTTCACCCGCGCGCCGCAGCCACGGCTCGGCCTCCCGCAGCCGGCCGGCATCGCAGAGCAGGCCGCCGAGCGGGCCCGCGGCCCTGACCTCCCCGGCTTCGACCGCGCGCCGCAGCCACGGCTCGGCCTCCCCGGACCGGCCGGTCCTGTCCAGCAGGAGCCCCAGGTTGATCATCGAGCCGGCGTCCCCGCCGTCGGCGGCGCGCCGCAGCCACGGCTCGGCCTCCTGCAGCCTGCCGCTCTCGCACAGCCGGATGGCCAGGGCGGCGGTGGCCGCCAGGTGGCCGGTTTCGGCCGCGCGGCGGTACCACCGCTCGGCCTCGTCCGCCCGCCCGGTGTTCTCCATCAGGACGGCGATGTCGTACAGGGCGCGGTCGAACCCGGCGTCGACGGCGCGCCGGTACCACTGTTCGGCCTCCTCCATCCGGCCAGCCCGGTAGAGCAGGGTTCCGAGGTTGCTCATCGAGGCCGCGTCACCGGCTTCGGCGGCACGCCGGAGGAACTGCTCGGACTCTCCGGCCCGGTTGCGCTCGTGCAGGACGACGCCCAAGGCGCTGGTGGCGCGGAGGTGGCCCGCCTCGGCGGCGCGGCGGTACCACTGCTCGGCCTCGTCCGCCCGCCGGGTGGACTCCAGAAGGAGGCCGAGCTCGTACATGGCGGCGTCGTCACCCGCCTCGGCGGCCCGCCGCAGCCACGGCTCGGCCTGGCCTCCCCGGCCGGTTCTCGCCAGTTGTTCGCCGAGCCGGCTCATGGCCGTGACGTCGCCGGCCCGGGCGGACCGCTCCAGCCACGGCTCGGCCTCCTCCGCCCGGCCCATGAGGAGCAGCGTCGCGGCCAGCAGGGTGATGCCCGTGGGGTGGCCGGTTTCCGCGGCCCGCCGGTACCAAGGCTCGGCCTCCTCCATCCGCTCGGCCTTCGCCAGCAGGTAACCGAGGTCGATCATCGCGGGCACGTGACCGGCTTCCGCCTCTGCCCGGAAGACCCGTTCGAGCTCCTCCGTCTCGCGGGGGCCCGCGCCTTTCGCCTTCGCCCGCTGCTTGGCGGCGCGGAGACGGAAATGGCTGGCTTCGTCGGTACGGCCGAGTCGCGCGAGCAGGTCGGCGAAGATGCCGTAGCCGCCGAGCAGGTCGTCGGTGAACCCCTCCGGATCGTGCTCGGCGAGGTCACGGCAAATCTGGACCGCGCGGGCGGCCGCCGTGAGCGCGTGGTTCAGGTCGGCGTCCAATTCGCTCCTGACCAGCGCGAAGCCCGTCAGCGCACGGGCCAGGCCGGGGAGATGGGCGTCACGGTCGGTGTCGGCCAGCTCCTCGCACAGCTCGACGGCCCACAGGGAGTGCTCCAGGGCCTGCTCCCGCTGCCCGGCGTGTGCCAGGTTTCCCGCGTGGTTGCAGTGTGCTGCGGCCAGGCCGGGCAGGTGGACGACGGGGTCGGCGTCGGCCTCCGCCGCCTTGCGCCATACCTCGACGGCGCGCCAGGACCACTCCAAGGACTCCTCCCCGCGCTTCCCGGCCTTCCACAGGTGGCCCACGTGGGTGGTCAGCGCCTCGGCCAGGGCGGGCAGGTAGGCGGGGCTGGTCTCGGCCAGCTTGCGGTAGTTCTCGACGGCCAGTGCGGAGCCCTCCACGGCCGTTGCCGGGTTCCCGGCCCACGACCGCCGGATCGAGTCGTTGTGCAACAGCCGGGTCATCATGGGCCAGTAGATCTCCGGATCCGCCTCGGCGAGGGTCCAGTAGTGTTCGCCGGCCCGCTGGGAGTGGTCCAGCGCCTCCCCGTGCCGTCCGGCCTCCGCGAGCAGGGTGGCGTGGTTGTCCAGTGCCCCCGCCAGCGAGGTGCGGTAGGTCCCCGGGTGTGCCGCGGACAGCTTCTGCAACAAGGTGACGGCGCGCTCGGAGGTTTCCCGGGCCTCCGCCCGCCGTCCGGCCTGCACCAGTCTGTTCGCGTGATTGGCCAGTGCCTCCGCCAACAGCGGCAGGTGTGCCTCGGGGTCGGCCCGGGCCAGCATGCCGTAGCGGTCGACGGCCTTTTGGGAATGGTCCAGGGCCTCCGCCCGGCGCCCGGCGTGCGCCAGGGCGATCGCGAGGGCGGACAGGGTCCCGGCCAGATCGCGCGAGTGGGCTTCCGGGTCCGCCCGGGCCAGTTCGCCGTAGAGGTCCGCGGCCCGCTGGGCGTAGTCGAGGGCCTCCGCCCGCCGTCCGGCGTGACGGAGCTTCATTTCCAGGTGCCGGTACAGCAGGGCCCGTTCGGCGTCGGTGGAGCCGGGCTCGGTGAGGGCGGCGTAGCGCATGGCGACGGCGGCGAGCCCGGCGTCCAGGTTGACCTGCGGCAGCACGCCCACCTTGGTGAACGCGGCGACTTCGATGGCCCGCAGGACGGCCCTGTCCGCGCTGTTGATACCGGCGATGGCCACCAGCGCGGCGCTCCCGGCGTCGAGGGCTATGTCCGCTCTCTCCCGCAGCAGGGGGAAGAGGACCTTCTCGGCCAGGTGGGGCCACCGGTCGGCCGCCGAGGCCAGCAGGGTGACGGCGCGCGGGGCGCATGCGGCGGTGCCGGGCGAGGTCAGCAGCGCCTTCGGAACCCCCGTCGCCCAGGCGTCCGCGCGGTATCCGCCGACCGCGTGGCCCGGCACGGTCAAGGCCAGGAAGTCCTCGGCCAGCCGGTCGGGATACAGCGGTTCGAGGACGGTCTGCGGATCGAGCGGCGGGTAGCAGCGTGCGTGGTCGCGCAGCAGGGACCGTACGGTCTCGGGCGCGGTGGCCAGGGCGGCCCGCTCCAGCGCCGCCGCACCGGCCTCCCAGGCGGAGGCCCCGGTCAGGGCAGCGACGAACGCCACGCTCGCCATGTCGTCCGGTGACGTACGGAAATCCAGCCCCGCCGCGGCGTTCTCGTACAGCCGTGCCCAGTGCTCTTGTTCCCGCTCCAGCAGATAGGCCGACAGACCGGCCGTGTCCTGAGGAGGCCTGCGGCCGTGGACGTGGGCGTCGACGGCGACCAGGGCGGCCATGTGCACGGTGAGGGTGAGCCCGAAAGCGGGGTGTTCCAGCGGAAGGGACGAGAGGGCCGTGGCGGCGTCGGGCCGCCGGTACAGCTCGGAGAACCTGGTGCGGGCGGCGGCGAACACCTGCTCCCGGCCGCCGGGGTCCGCGGGCAGGGCCTCCAGCTCCCGGTCCGAGGTCGCGGCACGGTCGCCGATCATCGACTTCACCGCGGGCCACGCGTGGGCGGTGCGGGCCAGCAGCAGCACGCGCACCGGTGTCCGCCGCCCGGGGCCGCCGCCGAGCACGCTGTTCGCGAACAGCCAGGTCAGGTCCCGCAGGGGCCAGCGGTCGGCGTAGTCCACCAGGACCAGCAGTCCGCGGCGATCCCCGACGCGGCCGTCATGGCTGCCCCCGGACTCCGGGACCACCGCGCCGCCGTGCCGGGCGACGATCGTCTTCCAGCCGCGCCGGGCAGAGGACGCGGCCAGCTCATCGGCCAACCGGGTCTTGCCCCGCCCGCCGGGGCCGTGCAGCCAGCGGACCGCCAGGCCCGCGTCGCCGCTGTCGCACCAGTCCGCCAGCTCGCGCAGTTCGGCCTCGCGGCCGGTGAAGGGCACGACCGCGTTGCCCGCGTTGAGCAGCCGACTGGGCTGTCCGGCCCACGCGGGGTGGGGTTCCCCGGCCGGCGGCTCGTGCTCCGTCAGGAGGTACACCGGCCGGCCGTCTCCGTACACGTGCACGTCCGCGTGGATCGCGCCGTACGCGAACCCGCCGAAGGCGTATACGTTCTGGACGATCCTGGCGCTTCCCGCACCGTCCGGTAAGCCGGGAGCGGTCACCTCTGCCCTCCGTGTCCTGTGTCCGGAGAGAGGCCTCGGCCGCCACCTCCTGCCCCGACGCTACGAGGCCGCCCCGCCCCGACGCAGCCGGATCGCAAAAACACCCGCGAAGATCGACCGGAGTACCCGGCACGGGGCGAAGGGGCAGACTGGTGGCCCGGACGCCCGATATGCCGAGGAGTGAGCGTGCCCGTTCCGATCATCATCGACTGCGATCCCGGCCACGACGACGCCCTCGCGATCATGCTGGCGGCGGCCGATCCCGCGGTCGACCTGCTCGCGATCACCACGGTCGCCGGCAACCAGACGCTCGCCAAGACGACCCTGAACGCGCGCCGGGTCTGTACGGTCGCGGGCATCACCGGCGTGCCCATCGCGCCGGGCTGCGACCGCCCGCTGCTCCAGCCGCTGGTGGTCGCCGACGACGTCCACGGGGAATCCGGCATGGACGGGCCGCGGTTCCCCGAACCCACCGTGGACGCGGTCCCCGAACATGCGGTGGACCTCATCCACCGGATCCTGACCACGCACCCGGAGCCCGTCACCCTCGTACCGACCGCGCCCCTGACCAACATCGCCCTGCTGCTGACCCGGCATCCCGACGTGGTCCCGTACATCCGCGAGATCGTCCTCATGGGCGGTTCCACCGAGCGCGGCAACCGGACCCCGGCCGCCGAGTTCAACATCCAGACCGACCCCGAGGCCGCGGACATCGTCTTCCGCAGCGGTGTGCCGATCACCATGTGCGGCCTCAACGCGACCCACCAGGCGCTCGCCACACCCGAGGTGGTGGCGCGCTTCGAAGGGCTCGGCACGGATCTCGGGCGCGTCTGCGCCGAGTTGATGACCTTCTTCGCCTCCACCTACCGCCGGCTGTGGGGCTTCGCGAGTCCGCCGCTGCACGACCCGGTCGCCGTCGCCCGCGTCATCGATCCGGCCATCGTGCGCTGCGTCCCGGCGGGCGTGGTCGTGGAGCTGCGCGGGCAGTACACGCGGGGGGCGACGGTCGTCGACCTCCACCGGTCCCTGGACCTCCCGGTCAACGCGCAGGTCGCGGTGGCCGTGGACGCCGGCCTGTTCTGGGACCGGATGATCGCCGCGGTGGCGGCGCTGGGCTCCCGGACCGCCTGAAGAGGGTTTCCGGATAGCGCTCTCGGCATGTACACGCTGGGGCACAATGCGTGACGTCAGTGACCATCGTGGGCAGCACGGCCCCACCCCGTTGTGCACGGGATCACGTCCGGGGCTCTGCGGTGCTCCGGTTCGGAGAGGCGTGGCTGTGGCGGTTGGCTCCTTACCGATACGGCGATTACGGGTACGGCGGGGGACGACGGGAGTGGGGTCGGGGCTGCAGCGCGCCCAGTCCTTCATGATCGTGGCCACCCTGCTCTACCGCGCGAGCCATCTGACGGTCGGCGTCCTCGCGGTGGCTCAGCGCCAGCGGGACATTCCCCTGCAGTACGCGGGGCTCGCCGCGGCTGTGGGGCTGAGCGCGCTGGGCTACGGCACGGCCCGGCGACGGGGCTGGTTCGACCGGCGGTACGTCTGGGCGGACGTCCTGGTCGTCGGGTGCGCGCTGCCGTACGCCCTCATCGCGTGGGGCGGTGTCAGGGAACCCCCCCTGCTCGCCTGGGCGATGCTGCTCGGCGGATCGGCGAGCGCCGTCGCGGCCATCGCCCTCGAACGGGCCCACGCCCTCGCCGCCATCGCGCTCCTCGTGGTGACCCACTTCATCGGCTACCGGGCGGTGAACGCGAACCCCGCGATCGTCGTCGGACACGTCAGCTCGCTGCTGTCCTCGGCCGTGATGGTCTGGGTCTTCTGGTGGTACCTGCGCCGCCAGGGACGTCTCCTCGACGAGGCCAACGCCCGTGCGCTGGCCGCCGAGGCGCACAAGGCGCGCTACGCCGAGCGGCTGGAACACCACCGGGCGCTGCACGACACCGTGCTCGCGACGCTGACCACCCTCGCGGCCGGCGGGCTCGACGCCAACGCCCCCGAGGTGAGGGAACGTTGCGCCCGCGAGGCCGCGTACCTGCGCCGGCTGATCCAGCAGACCGCCGACGAGGTCCACCACCGGGAGATCGGCGCTGCCTTGGAGGAGGCGGTCGGGTCCGTGGAGAGCCTGCAACTGCGGGTCACCGCCCAGTACCACGACCTGCCGCAGGTGCCGCCCGAGGTCGCCGCCGCGTTCGCGGACGCGGCGCGGGAGGCGCTCAACAACGTACGGCGGCACGCGGGCACCGGACACGCCTACCTCACCGCGACCGGGGACGCCGACGGGCGTGGGGGAGCGGTCGTCACCGTGGTCGACCAGGGTCCCGGCTTCGATCCCGAGCGTTGCGTGCCCGGCCTCGGGCTGCGCGGTTCGGTCCGCGGCCGGATGGCGGAGGTGGGCGGCCGGGCGACCGTGGACGCCGCTCCCGGTGAGGGGGTACGGGTGGAGCTGAGATGGCCCGGGTGATCACCGTCGCCGTGGTCGACGACGACCGGATGCTCCTCGACGGCATGCGGGCCTGGCTGGGAGGGGTCCCCGAGCTGCGGCTGGTGGCGACCGTGGCCACCGTCGGCGAGCTCCTCGGCACGCCGGACACGGAACTCCCTTACCGGCCGGGCGAGTCGGTGTACGACCCGCCCGACGTGGTCCTCCTCGACCTCGCGCTGCGCGACGGCTCCGCCCCCGCCGGCAACATCCGTCGGCTGTTGCGTTCCGGAAGCCGGGTCCTGATGATCAGCACCGTTCCGGACCGCTCCCGGATCATCGAGTCGGTCCGGGCCGGCGCCGACGGCTACCTGACCAAGGACAACGACCTTCCGACACTGGTCGCCGCGATCAAGGACGTCGCGGCGGGCCGGGGCGCCCACTCCGTGGAACTCGCCTTCGCCTGCGCGCACGACAACGGCCCCGCCCGTCCCCGGCTCTCGCCCCGGGAGCGGCAGATCCTGCTCGACTACGCCTCCGGGCTGACCCTGAAGTCCGCCGCCCGGCGCGCGGGCATCACGGTCTACACGGCCAAGGACTACCTGGACCGGGTGAAGGCCAAGTACCAGCAGGCGGGCCGTCCCGCTCACACCAAGCTCGACCTGGCCCGGCGGGTACGCGAGGACAGCCTCGAAGGGAGCTGACCACCCGGCGCAAGCCCCCCAAACGGACGGCTACCGGCAAGGGCCGCCCCCTCCCTATCGTCGTCCCCGGCGGCGTCGAGGAAGGCCCGCCGGGGGTAGGGGGATGAGCCGGTGTCCGATTTCTGGCCGACCTTGACGGACGACGCGTTCCGCACCACGACGGGCCCCGACGGCCGTCACCCGGGACGGGGGGAACTCCTCGGGCGGGAAGCCGAGATGGGGGAGGTGGCGACCTCGCTGGCCGCCGCCAGGTCGGGGCGGGGCGGAGCCGTCTTCGTCACCGGCGAGCCGGGGGTCGGCAAGACCCGGCTCGCCGCCGAGGCCGTCGCCGCCGCGGGGGAGGCGGCCATGGTCACGGCGCAGGGGCGGGCGAGCACAGTGGGCTCGCCCGTCCCGTACCGCCCGCTGGTCGAAGCGCTGCTCTCGCTGGCCCGCGGCGGCGTGCTGCCGGACCCGCACGAGCTGGGCCGCTACGGGCCGGTCGTCGCCCGCCTGCTGACCGACACCGGGGGCCCGGGAGGCGCCGCCGCGTCACACCTCATGGTCGCCGAGGCGGTGCTGCGCCTGATCGCCGTCATCGGACAGAGGCGGGGCTGCCTGCTGGTCCTGGACGATCTGCACGACGCCGACGCCGGGACCCTCGCCGTCGTCGAGTACCTGCTGGACAACATCGGGCAGCAGCCCGCCGTGCTCCTGCTCACCGCGGGGCGCGAATCCTGCGTGGCGGCCGAGCTGGCCGCGCGGGCCCGCCAGCGCGGGGCGGCGGTGATCCTCGACCTGCGCCCCCTCGGCCGCACCCACGTGCACGACCTCGTCGCGGCCGAGCTGGGCATCGCCCCGGCCGAGGTCGGCCCCGAGCTCGTCCACCGCGTGCTGAGCGGCAGCGCGGGGATCCCGTTCGTGGTCAAGGAGCTCGTCCAGGACCTCCTCGGCGGCGCCGTCGGCGGTAGCCGGACGCAGACCCCCCTCGCCGTCCCCGCGTCCGTCACGGACAGCGTCAGGCGCCGGGCCGAGGAGCTGGGGCAGCCCGGTGTGGAATTCCTGGGGATGGCAGCCCTGTTCGGACAGCGCTTCCCGCTGCCGGTGCTCCAGCACGCGCTGGGCTGTGACCACAAGGACCTGTCCGCGATCCTGCGCGCGGGGGTCGCGTCCTACCTGATCGTGCCGGACCGGTCGAGCGCGCACTGGTACGCGTTCCGGAACCGGCTGGTGGCGCGGGCCCTGCTGGACGACCTCGGACCGGGTGAGCGCGCCGGCTACGCGACGAGGGCGGCGCGCGCACTGGCCGAGCTGCACCCGGGTCTGCCCGGAGCGTGGTGCGCACACGCCGCCGGGCTGTACGGGCACGCGGGCGACACCCCGGAGGCCATCCGCCTGTACTGCGAGGCGGCGGGGCGGGCGATGACCGAGGGCACCGTGGACCGGGCGGTGGCGCTGCTGACCCGGGCACAGCGACTCGTCGACCCCGGCACCGCGCCCGAACCGCACGCCACGGTGCTGGAACACCTGCTGGACGCCGTCACCTGCTCGGCCCGGTTCGACCGGGTACCCGCCCTGGCCGCCGGCGTGGAAGCCCTGGGCGGCGACCACGGCATACCCGCCCAGCGCCGGGCGGGGCTCCACGCACGGCTCGCCGACATCGCCACCCTGATGGGACGGCCGGCGGAAGCCCACCGGCACGTGGACATCGCCCGATGGCTGCTCGGCGCCAGCCCGGCTCCGGCCCCTGCCGCCCTCGTGGACCTCGCCGCGGCCCACGTGGAGCTGAGCCGGTTCGCGCCCGACCGGCTGGCCACCGCCGCCGGGTTCGCCCGCCGGGCGGCGGACGCCGCCCACCGCGCCGGGCTGCCGGAAGTGGCCTGCAGAGCTCTGCTCGTGCTCGGGGAACTGGCCTGGGAACGGGACGAGCCGACCGCGACGGCCCACTTCACGGATGCCTGCGCGATCGCCCACGCGCGCCGGCTCCCCGCACTCAGGGTGTCCGCCGAGACGTACCTGGCCAGGATCGCGGCGCGGCGCGACGGCCGGCCCGCCCGGGTCGAACAGGCCCGGCAGGAGGCCGTACGGATGGGCCTGTTGCCCCTGGCGCACGAGACCGGCTTCGTCCTCGCCCTGGACCAGATCCAGCGCGGCGCGTTCGAGGCGGCCCGGGACCGGATCCGCGAGGGGGCGGCCGAAACGACGCGGCTGAGGCTGGGCCGGGCCCTGTCCCTGCTGCGGCTGGCCGACGCGGTGCGCTGCGCCCACCAGGGCCGGCGCACCGAGATGGAGGAGGCGCTGCAGCAGCTGGCCCCGCTGATCGACGCCGCGCCGGGCCTGCGGTCCATGGCGTACGGCTTGGCGCGGGCGTTCTGTTCACTGCTGGAGGAGAGGCACGACGCCGCCGAGCAGGAGTTCGCGCAGGCCCTCGCGTACGACGCGGAGAACCCGGCGACCGGCGAGTTCGGCAAGCACGGCGTCATCCTGCTGCTGGGTGTGCTGGCCGGGCGCATGGGCCGGCGGCACTACACGAACGTGGTGGAGGCCGACGTCAGCGGTGCCCGCTGGAACCGCCAGTTCACCGGCCTGGCGCACGCCGTACTGCTGGGCCGCGAGGGCCGCCCCGGCGAGGCGACGGCCGCCGCGCGTGCGGCGCTGGAAGCGGCCGAGCTCTACCCCATGGCACGCCACCTGTGTCTGCGCCTGGTCGCGCGGCCGGCGTACGAGGACGGGTGGGGCGCGCCGGTCGACTGGTTGCGCGAGGCGGAGGAGTACTTCCACGGCGCCGGCCTCCAGTCGGTCGTCGGCGCCTGCCGGTCCCTGCTCCGCGGGATGGGCGCACCGGTCCGGCAACGGCGCACGGGCACCGAGCAGGTGCCGCCGGACCTGCGCCGGTGCGGCATCACCGTCCGCGAGTTCGAGGTGGCCCGGCTGCTCGCCGAGCGGATCGGCAACAAGGACATCGCCGGCCGGTTGCACATCTCGCCGCGCACCGTCGAGAAGCACGTGGCGAGCCTCCTCCAGAAGACCGGCCACCCCAACCGGTCTGCCTTCGCCTCGGCCGCCCGTGACCTGGTCATGCGACCGGTCTAGACCCTGTCGTCAACGTCCCGCCCGGCCCCCGAGTTTGACGGCAGGGCCCAGGACAGGGCGGGCGTCGCCGTCAAGGTCGCCACCCGGTCGAAGCGGCCGTCGAGTTCCTCGTCCCCGTGGTGCACGACGAGCAGGGCGCGGCCCGCGGTCCGCTCCTGCAAGGTCCGGAGCACCAGGTCCCTGCCGTTCTCGTCGAGGTTCGAGAACGGCTCGTCGGCGAGGTACACGTCCGCGTCCTCGCACAGGAGCGCGGCGACCCCGACCCGTTGGCGCTGGCCCGACGACAGCTCCGAGGGCAGCTGGTCGGCCAGGGCGTCCAGGCCCATCGAGGTGCGCAGTCGTTCGTCGGCGACCAGGTTGCGCACCGGCAGCGGCGGCAGGTTCACCGGAGTGGTCAGGCTCGCCACCCGGGGCGGCAGGATCACCGCGCCGGCGTCGGGGGCGAGCGTCCCGGAGATGACGTGCAGGAGGGTGGTCTTTCCGCAGCCGTTGGGGCCGCGGAGCAGCACGTGTTCGCCGGCGCGCAGCTCGAAGTCGTCGATCGACACCTCGGCGCCGTCGCCGTACCCGACCCGGGCCCCGCGGACCAGCACCAGGGATCCCTCGTCGTGGTACGGCGCCCGGCGCGAGCCGCGCAGCGTCTCGATCCGCTTGAGGACGGCCGAGTTCCGGCGGACCTGCGGAATCATGTTGATGAGGTCGAAGATCCCGGTGACGGCCCGCCACAGCGAGTTCACGAACGCCAGGAAGCTGCCGAACGACATCCTGCCCGAGAAGACGAAGAAGGCTCCGATGACCATCGAAGCGGTGTCCGACAGGTTCATGACCAGGTCGCTGAGGGTCCGCTGCTTCAGCGACAGCCGGTAGTTGACGAAGGTGATGCCGAGGAATCCGCGCAGCGCGTCCTGGTTCGCCGCACGGGTGCCGGGCAGCAGCGACGGCAGACCGCGCAGCGCGTGGAAGGACTCCAGCGTCCGGGTCAGGCTGTTGATGTACCGTGCCTCCGCCTCCCGTTCGGGCTCGGTGTTGTCCTCGATCCGCTTGGCCAGCCGGTTGCTCACGAGCACCAGCGGCGGCACGATGACCAGCAGGATGAGGCTGGCCTGCCAGGACAGGTACAACAGCACGCCGAGGAAGACGACCGAGGCGACCGTCTGCCGGGCGATCCGGATGCAGACGTCGACGGCCGGCAGGACGCCCTCGGAGACGTCGTTGTGGATCCGGCTGACGTAGGAGGCGTTGCCCGCCTCCGACACCGTGCGTCCGTCCAGGCCGAGCGTGCGGCCCAGCAGCTCCGTCTCCAGCACCAGCGTGAACGTGTTTTCGTACCGCTTGCGCCACCAGGAGATCCAGTAACCCGCGAGGTTGAGGGTCAGGCCGAGCAGCAGGTAGCAGGCGCCGAGGACGAGGAACCGGCGGAAGTCCGCGGTCAGGATCGCCTGGTCGAACAGGGCCTTGAGCAGGAGCGGGTGCAGCAGTGCCTCGAGCCCGCCCGTGGTCGCCTCGGCGGCGATGATCACGACGAACGGGCCCCGGTGACCCCGCAGGGTGCGCCACAGCTGGTTCACCGGGCGGCCTCGTCCAGGAGGAAGTCGGCCGGACCGCCGCTGTTCACGCGGTGGAGCACCCGCAGCACGCCCGCCGACCCCGTCAGGTAGTCGGTCGAGCAGCGCAGCAGGCCCTCACCCGGGACGCCCAGCAGGGTCTGCCCGTCGCGGCGCGGCACCGCGAAGTGCTCGGCGGGCTCGAAGAGGAACACCTTCCGGACGAAGTCGAGCTGGCGCAGGGCGGTGTCGCGGTACGACCGGTCTCCGGTGAACCGGGCCGCGTCCAGCAGCGCGTCGGCGACGCCGCTCATGCCGAAGGCGTACCCGGGCAGCACCGAGTGCCTGATGTCCAGCCCGCGCAGGACCGTCCGCGCGGAGTCGAGGTCGCCGTAGCGCAGCAGCACCTGTGCCACGCCCGCGGACCCCACCTCGATGTACGGCTCCATGGTCCCTTCGTGCTCGAACATGACCGGGCTGCCCTCGACATCCGGGTCCAGCGGCTTGGCGTGGGCCATCTCCCAGGCGAGCGCGTCCCGCCCGAGCCGCAGATAGTGTTCCTCCCCCGTGACCTGGTGCATCCGCAACAGGAACATCGCCACCCCGGCCTGCCCGAAGCCGAGGCCCGTCAGCGGCTCTTCGGTCGCGAATCCGTTCAGCCAGTAGGCCTGCCCGCCGTCGCGGTGCGCCGAATCGCACAGCGCACGCGCGCACTCCGTCGCGGCGGCGAGATCGCGCGGGTCGCGGCCGCGCAGGAAGAAGTGCAGATTGGTCATCCCCAGCCCGGAGAGGCCGTAGTAGAAGGTGTGGTCGCCGGTCCTGGGCCCGCGCCGGTTGGCCTGTGCCAGCAACTCCCTGGCCTGGGTCCGCAGCCCGAGCGAGTCGGCCGCCCAGGCGATGCCGGCAAGGCCGCTCATCAGGCCGTCCGGGTACTCGGCCACGTCGATGCCGGCCAGCTTGTCGCTCAGCCAGTCACGCCATTCGGGCCGGACCGGGACACCGGAGGCGTTCAGCGACCACAGGACGCCGCTCGCCCCGAAGCCGAGGCTCAGCGGGTTGGTGACGTGCGCGAACGGGTCCACCGGGAAGAGCGATTCCCGGTCGCCGTCGGCGACGGCGCCGACGAACGCGGCCACCCCGGCTTCGGCCTCCGCGAGCCCGAGCCGCTCCTCGACGACCGGGCGCGGCGGCGCGGCCCGGACCTGCCCGAGCAGCTCCGCCTCGTCGTCCAGGGCTTCGAGCACCTCGTCGAGGGTGATCCGGGCCTGGGCCAGCTCGGTGAGCAGCTGGTGGATCCGCTCCGGCCAGGCCAGGCCGTCGATGAAGATCCGGTACGTGTCGAGGACGTCCTCGCGCAGGTACGACATCGCCGCGATCGGGAAGATGAAGTACGCCATGGTGTTCGCCAGACCGTACAGATCGCCTTCCGTTCCGAACGCCTCGAAGCGGTTCCGGGACAGGCTGAAACCCGGGGTGAAGAGCTCGACCGGCTTCTCCAGCGGCGCATCGCCGTCGCCGGCCCCGAACAGCCGGCACGCCTCCAGGTCGACGATGGTCACCGCGTAGGTGTCGGGGTCGATGAGGAGGTTCGCGGGGGTGAAGTCGCCGAGGATCACCTGGCGCTCGTGGGCGGCGCGGATCGCCCGCGCCAGCCCGCGGAAGACGGCGATGAAGATCTTCAGGAACTCGCGCGACTGCTCGACGTCGAACCCCGGCCGCGCGAGCGGGTTGCGTTCGAGCAGCACCGAGCGGATGTCGGAGCCGTCGATGAACTCCTCGGCTATGTAGTGGTGCTCCCAGTGCTGGAACAGGGCGATCGGAGCGGGATACGAGCCGGCGTCGGCCAGCCGGTTCAGGAACATCCACTCCCGGGCGAGGATGCCCACGGCGTCGTGGTCCTGACGCGGGTTGATGTTGGTGTGCGGGCGGGCTTCCTTGAGCACCACCGGCCGGTCGTCGTCCGCCGTGTCCTCGGCCGTGTACACGCCGCCGCTGTTGGAGAACTGGAGCGCCCCGGTCACCCGGAAACGGCCCCCGAGCAAGCCGTCCTCCTCCTCGTCGTCGTCCGCGGGCTTCCAGTCGGTGAACGGCCAGGGGACCCACCACGGCTGGGCGAACCCGGGGCGCCTGTCGTCCGGGACGGCTCCGTCCGGTCCGTCGATGTGCGGCACCCGCCGGCCGAGGACGTCGACGGTGTGGGCGGGGAGGAACTGGCCGTACCGGAAGTAGAGCGCCTTGTTGTCGCGGTACCGCAGGTCCGACAGGACGTAGGCCCCCTCGGCGCCCTCCAGGATGCGGGCCAGGTCGGCCAGGCAGGCCCGGAACTCGTCGTCGTCGCGAGGGTAGACGGTGACGAGCTTGCCGCCACTGCCCCGGGACATGGCCTTGGAGTTGAGCATTTCGAAGACGTTGAGGTCGAGAGCGATCTTGAAGTCGATCTCGTGCGCCACGAGATGTCCGATCACCGCGGAGGCGACCTCGCGCACGTTGTGCTGACTCGCCGACACGTGGATCTTCCAGCCCTGCGCCGGCAGGTCCGGGTTGTGCCGATGGCTCCACCAGATGCCGCTGCGGACGAATCGCGCCCGGACCTGCTCGTCGAGTCCGGCGAGGAAGTGATCGGCCCTCGGCTCGTAGGAGACGTCGAGCGGGTCGAAGAACAGCGTGTCGTTCCAGGCGAAGAGGAACCGGTAGACCCATCGTTCGTTGCGCATCTCAGCCTCTGTGTTCGTCCGGGGGGCCGCCGCCGGCAGCGGCTGGTGAGAATGGCGGATCCGTGCGGGGACGCAGCGCGTCCTCGCACGGATCGCCGTCAGGGTCACACCGGCTTGCTGTCACAGCAGGTGCTGCTGCTGCTCGTGATGCTGAGGACGGCAGTGCCGTTGGTGGTCGCCACGGGCTGCAGGTTCTGGAGCTTGAGTACGCTCATCGGGGTCACCTCCTCGGAGGTCGAGTGGATTCGGGGTCCGTACCGGCCGGCCGACCGGCATGCCCGAGTCAACGCCATGCACCTGACACGCACATGGGAGTTCCGCCCCCATAATTTCCGCGCGCGGCCCCCAGACGAGGGCCGGCCCGGGCAGGGGCGAATGGTGGTGGTCCCACCCGGCGCGCATCCGGCGCTGTACGGAAATGCCGGACGTTCCCCTCTCCCGCATTCATCTCGTGGCGGGGCAGCCGGCCGGCCGCCACCGATCTCGACGATCAGCACGACCTTCGGCCTGGCGGACACAGCGCTGGACTCATCCGGAAGGCGGCGGCTCCTCGTTCATCTCCTGCCACAACACGGAGAAGCTGCCGTCCAGACCTTCCTCCACCCAGCTCAGCCGCCGGGCCAGCAGCGCGTGGCCACCGGGGCGACCCCGGGCCTGCAACCGGACCAGAAGCGTCCGGATACGGATCAGCACCATCGGGGAGCGCATGGCGGCCGCGACGACGTCGTCCAGGCCGGTGCGGAGGAAGTCCTCCCAGCCGGGGAGCGGGACCACGACACGTACCGTCCCCTCGCCGTCGGTGATGCTCCGCGGGCCGGCCTGCGCCCCGGCCGCCGACCGGCTGAGCAGGTCCTCGATGCCGTCGAGGGCCTGCACCGCGGTGGCGGGGTCGTTCACCGCGGGGGAGAGCGCCCTCAGGGCGATGTCGGCGAGCAGCCGGAAGGCGAGCATCGGGTCCTGGTCGAAGGTCCGCTCGCCTCCGGCCACGATTCCGTCGAGTACGGCGGAGGCGGCGAGCTCCCCCTCGTGCACATCGGCGAGGGCGGCTCCGTGCTGCAGGGTGGCACCCGGGATCTCACGCAGCACGATGACCGCGTCCGCGGCCCGCGCGACGCCGAGCAGCATCTTCACGTCCACCTGTTGCAGCACGGCCGGAGGATGCGGCCAGGTGACCGTCGAACGGGGCGGGGACAGCGGAGGCGCCGACGACGGCGCGGGCCCGCCCACCGGGGGGTAGAGGGCGTCGAGGACGACGCGGCCCCGTTCGGTGACCGAGTTGAGGACCGGTGCCAGCTGGATCGCGGCCATGGCCCTCAGGTTCAGCTGCCGCAGCAGGGGCAGCATCGTGAGCAGCAGCAGTACGGCGATGGTCGGCACGGCCGTCGAGACCGCCGTACGGGTGCCGATGGTCAGCGCCGCCGTGAGACAGAAGACGGCCACGGCAAGGGCGAAGGCGAAGGTCCGCCAGACCAGCGGCGCGTCCCGGAACAGGGTCAGGCGCGGAGTGAAGGTGGTCGCCGCCCACTGCACCACCACGAACAGCAGCGAGAAGATGAGGGTGGTCGCGCCCAGCAACCCGAGGCCGATCGCCATCAGCACGTCCACCACCGGCTGGGTCGCCATCATCGGTCCGCGGTCGATGTTGGGCAGCGCGATCCCCAGGCCCACCCCGATCAGCACGGCCAGCAGCTGGGTGAGCCCGGCGCGCAGGCCCCGCCGTCGCGGGGGGATCGAGTGGTCCACTCGGCTACCGCCTCCCGGCAGGTCCGGCAGGTCCGGCAGGTCCGGCAGGTCCGGTCGGTTCGGTCGGTTCACGCGGCCCGCCCGGCTCGCCGGTGCGGCCGCCGGCCGCGAGCAGCGCGAGTACGGCGAGTACGGCGAGCAGGATGAGCACCATCAGCAGGACCGTCAGCACCGTCGGGTGGTTCCACAGTGCGAACACCAGCGCGAGGATCAGCAGCACCCCGACCGTGAGCCACCGCCGGTAGGTGTTCACCCACGCGCCGACCCTTCCGGTGCGCACCCCGTGGACGCTGCCCCAGCGTGCGGCGGTGTCGGCCGTACGCTCGGCCCTGCCGCGCAGGGCTCGCGGCATGCGCCCGGCACCGGACAGGTAGGCGCCGAGCGCCACGACGACGCCGAGCACGAGCGCGGTGCGGATGCTGACGCGCAGGAAGCGGACCAGCGTGTCGAAGATCGCCGCCGCCGCGGCCGGCGACTGGACCTGTGCGGGCAGGTGGTCGAGGTAGTAGCGGCGGGCGACCACCAGGCCGATGGCGAGGATCAGGCAGGCTGCCGCCGCCCCCAGGGCGGTGGTCACCAGGGCCCGGCGCCGGCGGCGGGCGAGGAGCACCCCGATCGCCCCGAGGACGACGGTGAGGATGGGCAGCCAGTTGCCGGCGATGTCTAGCAGCCGCACCCCGTCCCTGATCTTCTCCAGCTTGTCGGACTGGAAGAGCACCATCTGCTTGTCGACGTCGGGGATCTTCTCAGCCGGGGAGAGGCCCGCGTCCACGAGCTCCTCCTTGACCCGTTCCACGGCGGCACCGACATCGAGGGTGACGGTGCCCCCGCTGACCCCGATCGCGCCGCGGCCCTTCCCGGTGAGTGCGTGCACCACCGCGGTGTGGGCGACCCGGTTGGCCCCGGTCCAGAGGGTCTCGAACTTGTCGCTCTCGACGAAGCGGGTCGCGACCTTGGTGACGGCCTGGTCGACGGCCGAGTCCAGTTGCGGCCCCAGCTTCTTGACCGCGTCGCTGGCGCGGGGCGGCAGCCCCCGGGACTCCAGCCATGCCGCCACGTCCGCCGCGACCTGCGGGCCGTCGACCCGGACGTCGACGGCCGTGGTGATGCGGTGGACGGCGGCGGCTTCGACGGCCGGGTCCGATGCGAGAGGGGAGACCGTCGACACGTAGCGGTCGGTGTCCAGGACGATGTCGTGAACCCAGACGGTGAGCAGCGAAACCGCCACGAGGACACACGTGAGCGTGATCAGCACGGCCGAGACGGTGCTCTTCACGATCCGGCCGGTCCTCGAACTCCCACGGGTGGGCGCCGGTCCGGGGGCTGTGGCGTCGGAGGGTCCGGGCTGGTCGGGCGGTGTAGTCACGGACACTCCCGGGGACGGCTGCGGTGGATCAGGCACTCGCCGTCCATTGGATACGCACCGCGGCGGCGTCCGCACCTCGGGCTGCGCCCACCGGCCGAGCCGTGCTCACCCCCTTCGGGGGATCACGGGCGTCGCCGCACCGTCGTCGTGAACGCGACCGCCGCCTCCCGCACCGCGCCGGACGCCACCCGGTCGGACGCCTCCCGGTCTCAGGGCCGCACGGCGACCCGTTCGAGGACCGCACGGACCTCCGCGGCGATGGCGCTCTCGTTGCGCTCGAACTCGGGGCCGGTCAGCAGCTGCGGATCCGTCGGCAGTCCGGTGAGTACGGGGGTGTGCAGATGGCCGCCGGACAGCCGCGGGGCGAGTTCGCCGCGTAGCCGGTTGGAGCGGTAGGCCACCTCGTTGGACAGGTAGCCGCCTCCGCCGCCCTCCACGGCGCGCGACCCGGGCGTCGGGCCGTCCTCCCGGTCGACGGGCTCCGTCCCGCCGGCCGGTATCTCGGTGACGGCGGTGTTCAGCAGCACCGGGTACGGCGTCCGGACGGCGTCCGTCACCGCGTCCGTGGGGAGCGTGGTGCGGATGAACTCCGGTCCCGCGCCCAGGCCGGGCGCGGTCACCGGGTGGGTACGGGTGCCCCCCGAGAGGGCGCCGGTGTTGTCGGGATAGGGATCCGCCGACCGGGACCGGCCCGCCCACGCCTCCAGGGTGAAGATGCCGGGGTAGCCCTGGCTGACGGTGGTGATGAGGTCCGCCGATCCGGGAGCGCCGGCCGTCAGTCGGGGGGTGAACGCCCGTTCCACGATGCCGGCGTCGAAGTCGGCGTACCGCACGGGGAGGACGACCGCGCGTATCTCTGCCGCGCTGCCGTCGGCGAGGGTCACGCGCCTGCCGTTGAGCCGGAGGGCGGCCGAGCCGGAAGGGTTGCCGCGGCGGATCTCGGTGTCGAGCCCGAAGGGGTCGAAGCCGCTGATGAAGACGCGCCGTACACCGGGCGGGCTGGTGAAGGCGTTGTCCGTGAGGCCGCGGGAGGCGTCCTCGAAACGGGCGCGCAGCGTGGGCCGGTCGACCGCGAAGCCCGGTTCCCAGCGGGCGAGCGCGGCGGTCATGGCCAGCCGCGCCCAGTACAGCGGCCGGTCGTCGCCGCTCGCGAGATCGCCGCCGGGCCGCAGGCCCTGGGCCCGTCGTACGGAGGCCTGCCACAGCGCCTCGCCCCACCCGTCGAGCAGCCGGGCGGCCTCGGCCGGCCGCCGGGCGCTGCACAGCGCGGCGGGAAAACGCTGTACGAAGCTCGCCAGCCCGCCCCGCTCGACGAGCGCCGAGGTCCGGGGATCGGCGAGCCGTGCCTGCTCGGGATCGAGCGCGGCGGCGGTGGCGGCGGACGTGGGCGCGGGCGTGGAACAGGAGGAACCGTCAGCCGCCTGCGCGGGGGCGGCGATTGCCGTCGGAAGGAAGGTGGCGAGGAGGACCGCGGCCGTCGCGGCACGACGTAAGAGCATCATGCGATGTGACATTACATAGCGCGCGACCCGCCCCACCAGGCGCCTTTTCGCCCATCACGGCGCCCTCTTCCTTCGCGTCGGCGCCGGGGTCGGCACCGGCACCGGCACCGGCGTGACGGGCCTCAGCCCACGGACGAGCCGGACGGCACGACGACCCCGTACAGATCGGCGATCGTCGCGAGCGCACCGTGGTGGATCTGTTCGGCGGACAGGTCGGCGACCGCCGTCTGCAGAGGCCGGGTCGCGCAGGCGTCGGCGACCACCGTGGGCCGGTTGCCCCGCAGGAACGCGCCTTCCACCGTGAACGTCACGCACATGTTGGTCATGAACCCGACGACGATGACGTTCTCGTTGCCGGCGGCGTCGACGTGCTCGCCCAGATCGGTGTCGACGAACGCGTTGGGAACCGCCTTGACGACGACGGGCTCGCCCTCGACGGGGGCCACACGGGGGTGGATCCGGCCGATCTCGCTCCGGATGTCGTACGGGGTACCCGCGCCGCCGTCGTTCACGACATGGATGACCTTCGCGCCGGCCTCCCGGGCCCGGGCCAGCAACGCGGCGGCGGAGTCGAGGGCTGGCTGCCATCCCGTCAACTCCATCACGCCACGGGTGTAGGTGTTCTGGTAGTCGACCAGGATCAGCGTCGCATCGGCCAGCGAGGCCGGAGTCTGATCGAAGCCGTTGAGCTCACGCAGGGTCGTCGTAGCCATGGAAATACCCTCCACGGGCGTCGTGTCGAAAGGGGTGGGCCATCACGCGGTGGCTGCGTATGGAACGCTACGACCCACCAGATGTGTCGGCAATGTCATCCAACTTGCAGATACGGACATCGCGTGGAGATCACTTGAGTACCGTCAAACGATTCGTCGTCGTCGTCCTCTTCGACGGCGTCGACCTGCTGGACGTCACCGGCCCCCCGGAGGTGTTCGCCCTGCTGCAACGCGAGGTGGACGACACCGCGGGCTACGACGTGGTCCTGGCGGCCGGGACCATGGACCCCGTCACCACCTCCGCCGGGGTGCGCGTCCTCCCCGACGTCACCTTCCAGGAGGTGGCGGGGAGGAGTATCGACACCCTCCTGGTGCCCGGCGCGGTCGAAGTCGACGGCGGGCGCCGCGTACACGCCGTCACCGATCCCACCGTCGTCGACTGGGTGAGGACGCTCGCCGGCACGTCACGGCGCGTCGCGTCCGTCTGTGTGGGGGCGCACATCCTCGCAGCCGCCGGACTGCTGGACGGCAAGCGCGCCACGACCCACTGGTCGACCGCGCGGCAGCTCGCCGCCGAACACCCCTCGATCGAGGTCGACGCCGATCCGATCTTCATCCGGGACCAGGACGTGTGGACCGGCGCGGGAATCAGCGCCTGCCTCGACCTGTCCCTCGCCCTCGTCGCCGACGACTTCGGCGAGGTCGTCGCGCTGCGCGTGGCCCGGCAGCTCGTGATGTACCTGAAACGGCCGAGCGGGCAGAGCCAGTTCAGCGTCCCGCTCGAGCCCGTCTCGACGACGCGGCGCATCGAGGACCTCCGCCACTACGTCACCCGGAACATCGCCGAGCAGCTCACGGTCGCCGATCTCGCGGGGCACGCCCATGTGAGTGAGCGCCAGCTCACCCGGATCTTCAAGACCGAACTCGGTATGACCCCGGCCTCGTACATCGAATCGGCCCGCGTCGAAGTCGCCCGCAATCAACTCGAATCCACGGACGCCACCCTGGAACGCATCGCGTCCGCCTGCGGCTTCAACACGACCGACACCCTCATCCGGGCGTTCCGCCGGAAGCTCGATACGACACCGACGGAATACCGCAACCGATTCCGGTCTCCCGTCTAGCGCTCCCCGTGCGCGGGAGCCACGCCGTCCTCGCTGGGCGGGCACGGTCGGGCGGACAGCGGCACCGGGCGGATCGGCGGGCCCCAGGTGTACGAGGCCGGGTCGAGGCAGCTCTCAGCCGGCGGTCGAGGCGTCCGGTGGACCAGGTCCGGGGGCAGGCCACCTCGCGGGCGTTCTTGATCGCTGCGGCGAGGCGGCGCTGCTGCCGGGCCGTGACGCGGCAGGGTCACGTGCGCCGGGCCGACCGCGGTGATCACGCAGGTGAAGCCGAGGACGCCGGCGCCGTGCGCGGTGACGGCCCGGTCCTCCCTGGTGGCCCGGGCCGGTGAGGTTGTCCACAGGCTCGGATGCGCGGGGCCGGGGTGTCGGCGGGTGCCGTTACGCTTCGTGAATGGCCCTTTCGGACGCTTCCCCCGAGATCTCCGATGCTCTGCAGGTGCTCCACCGCGTTTTCGGTTACGGCTCCTTCCGCGGTGAGCAGCAGCAGATCATCGAGCAGGTCGTCGACGGCGGTGATGCCCTCGTGCTCATGCCGACCGGCGGCGGCAAGTCGCTCTGCTACCAGATCCCGGCGCTCGTCAGAGAGGGCACGGGCGTCGTGATCTCACCCCTGATCGCGCTGATGCAGGACCAGGTGGACGCGCTCACCGCCCTCGGGGTGCGCGCCGGGTTCCTCAACTCGACCCAGGCCCCGCATGAGCGGCAGGCGGTCGAGCAGGCCTTCCTCGCCGACGAGCTGGACCTGCTCTACCTGGCTCCCGAGCGGCTGCGCACCGAGAGCACGCAGCGGCTGCTCGACCGGTGCAAGGTGGCGCTCTTCGCGATCGACGAGGCGCACTGTGTCGCCCAGTGGGGTCACGACTTCCGGCCCGACTACCTCGCACTGTCCATGCTGCACGAGCGCTGGCCGAAGGTGCCGCGGATCGCGCTGACCGCGACGGCCACCGAGGCCACCCACGCCGAGATCGCGGCGCGGCTCGGTCTGGAGGATGCCCGGCACTTCGTCGCCGGCTTCGACCGGCCGAACATCCAGTACCGCATCGTCGCGAAGGACAACCCGCTCAAGCAGCTGCTGGAGCTGCTGCGGACCGAGCACGACGGGGACGCCGGAGTCGTCTACTGCCTCTCGCGATCCTCCGTGGAGAAGACCGCGGCGTTCCTGGTGGAGCACGGCATCGAGGCCGTTCCGTACCACGCCGGAATGGACGCCCGCGCGCGTGCGGCGAACCAGTCGCGCTTCCTGCGCGAGGACGGGGTCGTGGTGGTGGCCACGATCGCCTTCGGCATGGGCATCGACAAGCCGGACGTGCGCTTCGTGGCCCACCTCGACCTGCCGAAGTCGGTCGAGGGCTATTACCAGGAGACCGGCCGGGCCGGCCGCGACGGCGAGCCGGCCACGGCCTGGCTGGCGTACGGCCTGCAGGACGTGGTCCAGCAGCGCAAGCTCATCGACGGCTCCGAGGGCGACGAGGCGCACCGCCGGTCCCTGGCCATGCACCTGGACGCCATGCTCGCGCTGTGCGAGACGGTCAACTGCCGCCGGGTGCGGTTGCTGGAGTACTTCGGGCAGTCGGGCGAGCCCTGCGGCAACTGCGACACCTGTCTGACACCGGCGGAGTCCTGGGACGGCACGGTCGCGGCGCAGAAGCTGCTGTCGACGGTGTGGCGGCTGGCGAAGGAGCGGCGCCAGAAGTTCGGCGCCGGCCAGATCATCGACATCCTGCAGGGCAAGAAGACGGCCAAGGTCATCCAGTTCGACCACGACGGGCTCTCGGTGTTCGGCATCGGGTCGGACCTGAGCACCGCGGAGTGGCGGAGCGTCGTCAGGCAGCTGCTGGCGCTGCGGCTGCTGGCAGTGGAGGGCGACTACGGCACGCTCGTGCTGACGGACGACAGCGGCGAGGTGCTGGGAGGGCGCCGCAGCGTCCTGATGCGGAAGGAGAAGGCGACCGTCGGGCCGCAACGGAAGGAGTCCGGGTCGCGCTCCGGGAAGGGAGCCCGCGTACCCGTCGACCTGCCGGCGGCCGCCGTACCGGTCTTCGAGGCCCTCCGTGCCTGGCGGGCCGCGACGGCCCGCGAGCAGGGCGTACCGGCGTACGTCGTCTTCCACGACGCGACGCTGCGGGAGATCGCGACGCGGCTCCCCGCCACCGTCGAGGAGCTGGCCACGATCGGCGGGGTCGGCGAGGCCAAACTCACCAAGTACGGCGAGGGCGTCCTCGACGCCCTGGCGGAGTGCGACACTCCAGGGCCCGCCCCGGCCACAGCCCCACCCGTCGCCTCCGCCGAGGCCCCGGCCCCCACCTCCGCCGAGGCCCCGGCCCCCACCCTCACGGCGGAGTCCGCCCCTCCCTCCTCCGCCGGCCCGGCCGCACCCCCGGTGGCGCGGGCGCGGCCCACGGCATCGCACGACGACGAGCCGCCCTTCGACCTGGACGAGATGGACCCGCCCTGGGACGACTGGCAGTAGCCGGCGCGGCGAGCAGTCCCGCGCCGTGGTCAGCCGGTGGCGGTCCGCCCCTCACCGCCCCGTCGGGCCCGGAGGGCGGTACTCGTCCGTCATGAGCGCGGCGTACCACGGTGACGCGGAGCACCACCGGTTTCGTCGGAGCGTTCCACGGTTCCGGCGGCTCGTTCCCGCTCAAGGCGGCCACGTAGACCGATCCGCCGGGGACGGAGGCGTACGGCTCACCGTCCTGCCCAGTGCGGCCGCCGTCCGGGCGAATTTCACGGCATCGACGACGGCCGCACCAC
The DNA here is from genome assembly GCF_040652395.1 of Streptomyces sp. NPDC048269. NCBI lineage: Bacteria > Bacillati > Actinomycetota > Actinomycetes > Kitasatosporales > Streptomycetaceae > Streptomyces > Streptomyces sp. NPDC048269. The sequence goes on along the minus strand of NZ_JBEZLW010000021.1, from coordinate 24,575 downwards.
CGAGGTCGTTGTTGAAGTACACGTACACGTCTGCCTCGTCCGGCCACCCGTCGGCGATGCGTCCGGCCCAGGACCTCAACGCCTGCCGGCCGTAACGCGGCGGCGGCTCGGCCGTGCCGCCGTGGAAGCGGACGTACCCCCATGACGCGGTACGCCACAACGGAGTCACCGGGCGGGACCCCCTGTCCGCCCAGCACAGCGCACTGCCGTGCCGCTCCAGCACCGCCCGGACCTCCCGCTCCGCCTCCCACCACGACGCGTGGCGGAATTCGACGGCCACCCGCACCGTGTCGGGAAAGCAGCTGAGGCACGCGTCCAGCGCCCCGACGTCCTCCCGGAAGTTCGGCGGCAACTGCACCAGGACGGGCCCCATCCGGTCGCCGAGGCCCGCGGCGTGTTCCATCAGCCGGTGCACCGGCTCCCCGGGGTCGTGCAGCCGCTTCAGATGGGTCAGGTAGCGGCTGGCCTTGACCGCCATGACGAACCCCTCGGGCGTCCGATCCCGCCACGATCCGAAGACCTCCGTCGTCGGAAGCCGGTAGAAGGCGTTGTTGTTCTCGACGGTGGCGAACTGCCGGGCGTACTCCTCCAGCCACAGCCGCTGCGGCTGCTCGGGCGGGTAGAGAACGCCCCGCCAGTCCTTGTACTGCCACCCCGAGGTTCCGACAAGCATGGGCACGCCCGATCCCTGCCCGCCGGGGCGGGCGCCCTCGCCGGCCTGCCGGTCGATTCCCCCGTCCAGTGGTAGGCCGGCTCAGCGGGAGGATGACCGAGAAGCCCGCCGGGAGCGGGCGCCCCGGGCCGCCCGGGGACCCGCATGAAGTCCGGGGGACGGATTCGCCGAACCGGGAGATGTTTCGGCTTCGTCCAGGTTTTGGGGCGCGGCCGTCCTGGTGCGGTCAGAGGGGAGCGCCGCTCCGGGCCCGGGGTTCCAGGGCGGGACCGATGAGGAGGTCGGCGGCCGGCCAGGAGACGTGGGCCGCCTGGCTGTGCCGCGGGGTCACCAAGGCGCGGAGGCTGCGGCCGAAGTTCCAGGCATGGATGCGGGCCTTCGCCTCCAAAGCCTGGTAGGCGGCTCCTTGGGCGGTCATCTGACCCGGGTGTTTGCGGTACCGGTAGACCGGCCGGGGCAGGAGGATGCCGGGAGCGAGGCCGGTGATGCCCAGGGCCGATACGTAGTCCTCGCCCTGGACGAGCCCGCCCATGGGGGCAGCGCGCACGAGGTCGGTGCGGGCCAGGATCGTGGTGGGGCCGATCGGGATGGTGTCCGAGGGACTCTTCCAGTACGTCCAGACGTCCCCCGCCTCATGCCGGCCGGGTGGGGTGGGGCACCTCCACAGGGTGGTCGAACCGTCCGGGTGGAGGTCCTCGCTGTATCCGGCCACCCAGCCGACCCCGGTGTTCTTCAGCTCCGTCAGCCGTGTGCTGAGACTGTCCTCGGTGAGTTCGTCGTCATCGTCGGCCCAGTTCATCAGCGGGGTGCGCACCTCGTTGAGCGCGAGATTGCGGGCGCAGGCGGCGCCGACCGGGCGGGGCAGGGCGAGGGTGCGTACGCGGGGGTCCTCGGCCAGCGACGCGGGCAGGCGGGCGGGGTCGGCCCCGTCGATCGCGATCACGGCCTCCCACGGCACGTTCTGCCGCCGCAGGCTGGCATGCATGGCGTCGAGGTAGCCGAGCCGGTCCTCGCGCAGCTGCGTGGCGATGACGATCGTGATCTCGGGACGGGCATGCGGGGACAGCGGATTCTCCAGAGGAAGGTGGGCCTGGGCTGACGGATTCCGGCCGGACTGCGGGCGCGGGCCGTTCGCCCGTCACCGGTTCGAGAAGGGGGTACCCGCGCAGTTGGCGCGGTGGCGCACCGGGCTCGTTCCGCCGAGCCCGCCGCGCGCTCCGGCCGCCTCCCCTGCTTCCGGGAGGACGAGGCGGCCGGACTCAGAGGCCTTCCGCAGTCGACATGGCGCTCCCGAGCGGTCCGGACGAGGCCTGAGGTGCGGCGGCGCACACGTCGACGAGCCACGATGTGAACTCGGGTGAGCGCAGCACGTCCGAATGACCGCCCGGGAACACCCGGTGCACACAAGCGGCGGAGGTGGTACCGGCCCATCGGCCGATTCCGCTGGTGGACGTCAGCGGATCCGCCTCTCCACGGGCGGCGAAAACAGGGCAGCGCACCTCGGCGTACCCCGATGCCCTTGCCGTGAAGTCCTTGAGCAGACGGAGATCCTGCATGGCGGTTTCGAGCACGATGTCCCTCCACTCGTCGGATGCCTCGCCCGGGATGAGACCGGGGTCGATTTCGTTGAAGAAGGCGGCGGTACCCGACGGGCTTCGGGTGGCTGACTCGGGCACGGTGAGCAGCTCCGGTGCGGTGGCACCGACGACCACCAGGGCTGACACCCCTGCCCCCATCTCCTCCAGCCTCGCTGCCGTGGCGCGTGCCACGTAGGCGCCGAAGCTGTGCCCGACGAGAACGGATCCGGCCACCTGCCGGCGCGTCACCTGGGCGACGCACGACTGCACGATCTCCTCGAACGATCCCGCGGGTTTGCCGACATCCTTGCCGAAGCGCCCCGGGTACCGGGCGAGCCATGCGGCTGGACCCACATCGCGCAGCAGCGGCAGTAGTTCGCCGCCAAATGATCCGGCGCCAGGGAAGACAACGACGCCAGGACGTTCGTGAGGCACTGGCCCCTCCAATCTCGGGACACGGGCAAACCCGTGTCTCAGGAATCAGAACCGGAGATCCAGCTCGTCCATCACCACGGCGATGCTGATGGCGCTGAGTCTGGAATCCCATTTCTCCGCCCGGCCCTCACGGGGGGCCGTGTCGAGGCAGCCGCTGGTGAAGACGCCGCTCGCCGTCACGAGGTCGCGCCAGTCGTCCCAGGTCCGCCTATCCGTGACCGACCGCAGGTCGTATGCGGTGAACCCGTGCTTCCCGCGGCGAAGAACGGATTCGGGAACGATCCCTTCGTAGGCCGACTTGAGGCACGACTTCCCTTCGAAGTCGACCACCTTGGCGCTGTCGTCGATCTGCAGGGCGAGGGAGACGACCGAATGCGAGAGGAATGGATAGCGGCCCTCGATCGAGCTTCCCATGAGCATGGAGTCGCCGTGATCACCGAGGAGGTGACCTGACATCTGGACGTAGACGTCGGCGACGGACCGCAGCTGCATCTGCGAGAGGGACTTCACCTCGTCGTCGGAGAACGGGATGAGCCTCGTCCGCCAGAACTCGTTGCCCGCGAGCGCCTCACGTGCATCCGCAGTGAGGTACTCCTCCCGTCGCCTGTCCACGTTCCGCCAGTTGACCTCCCAGCTGAAATCCGCCCTCCCCCATGACCGTTCGTTCTCCGCACGGGAGGCACGTACGGACCTGGTCACGCTGTCGAAGGCATAGGAGTCGTAGCCGAAGAACAGCTCATCCGCCCCCTCACCGGAGACAACTCCCTTGACCCCGGCGGAACGCGCGGCGTCCGCCAGCATCATGGCCGCCACGTTGTAGGTCTCGCGCTGCGGATAGCAGCAGTGCCTGACCATCTCCTCGAATTTCGAGGCGATGTCGCTCTGGCTGCACAGGACCTGTTCGTGCTTGCTCCCGACGGCGGCCGCCACCTCGCGCTGGAAGCGTCCCTCGTCCAGCGCCGGGTCGTCGAACACCGCTGAGAACGTCCGGACCGGGCGGTCGAGGAGGGCGGCTGCTTCCATCAGGATCGCGGTGGAGTCGAATCCGCCGCTCAGATAGGCCCCGATCTCCACGTCGGCATGCAGACGGTCGAGTGTCGACTGCTTCAGACCCTCCCGGAGCGCCTCTCCCGAGACGGGCTGCGAGGCCGGCGAGAACTCTCCGTAGCGCCAGTAGCGCACGGTCTCCTGGTGGTCCGCGCCGAACCGGACGGCGCAGCCCGGCGGGACGGCCCGCACTCCCTCGACGAGAGTGCGCGGCGCGACGATGTTCCCCAGCGCGAAGTACTGGTCGACGGCACCGATGTCGACCTTCCAGGACTGGGCGACGCACTGGACCAGCGGTTTGATCTCCGAGCAGAAGTGCACGTCCGAGCCGGTCACCGTGTAGTACAACGGGCAGATCCCGAACCGGTCCCGAGCCAGGGTCAGCGTGTTCTCGGCGCGGTCGAAGACGACGGTGGCGAACTGCCCGTCCACCAGGCTCAGCCCCTGGATCCCGAACTGAGCGACGATTTCGGGGATGACGGCTACGTCGACGCCGTTGGCCTGCCGGCCGGAACCCACCTTTTCGCGAAGGGCCTTGAGGTTGAACACCTCACCGTTCGTCATGGCGACGTAGCGGCCGCTGCGGTCCTCCGCGGGCTGCCAGCCGTCGGTCAGACCGTTCATGCCGAGGCGGCCGAGCTTCGCCGAGACCGTCTCGGTGTTCAGCGAGTAGGTCTCGTCGGGGCCGCGATGGACCAGCCGGGTGTGCATGGCAGCGGAGACGCTGCGATCGATCCGACCGTCCGGGGAAAAAGTCCCGCACACGCCACACATCGTGCTCAAACACTCCGATCGCGTAGTTCATCGGCGAGAGCCCTCAGGTTCTCGGCGCGGAGTACGTCCCGCACCCCGGCGTCCATCCAGCCGAGCTTCTTGAGCCTGCTGACAAGCACCACGGTGGAGGCCGAATCGCCACCGAGGTCGTAGAAGTTGTCGTCGAGGCCGGGGTCGCTCACTCCGGTGAGGTGGCGGACCAGCTCGAGGATCTGCTCCTCCGGTGCCACTGCCCCGCCCGCCTCGGGTGCGGCTTTCCGGCTGGCGCTGAGGGCGTCGCGGTCGACCTTGCCGTTCGGCGTGTAGGGCAGTGCGGCGACCTGCTTGATCACCGAGGGGACCTTGTAGGAGTCGAGGACCGACTCGAGGTGGGAGCGCATCGCCCGCGGGGTCACGGCGCCCTGGTAGTAGCAGACGAGGGCGTCGGCGCCGGAGTGGTCCGCACCGTCGTGCGACTCGGCGGTCACCACCGCCTCCATCACCGAGTCGAGCCGGCATGCCGCCGCCTCGATCTCACCCGGGTCGAGGCGGTAACCGCGTACCTTCAGCTGCCGGTCCAGCCGTTCGACGAAGAAGACCTCTCCGCCGCGGAGTTCGACCACGTCCCCCGTCCGGTAGCGCCGGTTCGCATCCTCGTCGAGGAAGGGCTGCAGACCGTGCGCGGTGAGGTAGCCGATCGCGACGCTCTCCCCGGTGATGACGAGTTCGCCGCGGACCACGGACGAACCGGTGAGCTCCTCCCCGTCCGGAGCCGGCAGGGGGACGATCTCGTAACCGCAGTCACCCACCACCTCGCCGAGCGGCACGGACTCGGTGCAGTGAGCCGGGTCCAGGGGGCCACTGAGGAAGTTGCAGACCGTGGTTTCCGTGGTTCCGTACGCGTTGTGGAACGCCGCTGCGGACGACCACTTCTGGACCACCGCCTGACGGCACGACCCACCGCCGTTGATCACGTGCTTCAGGCTCATCGCCGGTGTGGGCTCGGTGGCGGTCAACGCGAACGGGGTGGTCTTCAGGTGGGTGATGCGGAAGTTCTCCAGCGTCCTCTGAAGGACCGTTCCGGGGCTGAGCTGCGCCTCTCCCAGGACCACCAGGCATGCGCCCGCGGTCAGGGTCCACAGGATCTCCGTGATGCATCCGTCGAAGGTCAGCCGGGCGAACTGCAGCGTGCGGCACCGCGCATCCAACCCCAGGGACCGCACGTGGTCCTGGACCATCGCGGCCAGCGGGCCGGTGCGCACCACGACGCACTTGGGTTCGCCCGTCGATCCCGACGTGTGGATCGCATAGCCGATCGTGCCGTGGTGGGCCGCTAGTCCCTCAGGTGCCGGGAGGGGTTCGGCTCCCGCATCACCCCGCCACTCGGCGGGCGTCGAGGTGAGGGCGGGGGCGTCGCAGGACGTCGCGCTCCTGGCGACCGTGTTGACACCGAGCCGGGACACCTTGGTCCTGTTCGACGACTCGCTGTCGCGCGGGTCGATGAACACGAACGGACGCCCGGCCCGAAGCGCGCCCACCATGGCGACGATGGAGCCGGAGGTCCGTACGGCCTCGATCCCGATGAACTCACCGGGCACGGTCTCCGCGTCGAGCCGCGAGGTGAAGTCACGGACCTGCTCACCGAACTCCCGGTAGGTGATCACCCCGTCCGGAGTTTCGATCGCTCCGCCTTCAGGATTCTCCTGAACGGCACGCTCGATCGCATCCACTACTGACATCTGCTGTACGGTCAACTGCTCAGGCCTTTACGCTCGTCATTGGGATTCTGGTCACCTCACGGTGTGAGTGAGGGTGCCCACGCCCTCGACCACGGACTGGATCGAGTCCCCGGGGCTGATCACGGCGGCTCCCGGAGTTCCCGTGCAGATGACGGTTCCAGGGGTGAGGGTTCGGCCGGCCGTGAAGTATTCGACCAGATATCCCAGGTCGTACTTCATGTCGGACACCAGCGCGGAGGAGACGACTTCGCCGTTGCGGATGGTCGACACGCGAATCGAGGCGAGGGCCGAGTCGTCGAACTCGTCCAGCGACACGAACTGCGGACCGACGCTGCAGAAGGTGTCGAATCCCTTGGCCCAGGGAATGTAGCGGGGGTTCTCGCGGATGACGTCTTCGGCGGTCATGTCGAGGACGGCCGTGACGCCTGCGACGACCGACCGCCATTCTTCACGCCGTACGTTCTTGCACTCCGTGCCGATGATCAGCCCGAGTTCCGCTTCGGCGGTCACCCGCTTGCTCTGGGAGGGAAGTTCGATGTCCTGGCCATTGCCGATGAGGCAATTGCCAGGCCTCAAGTAGGACCCGGGTCCGGACGTGGGCTGCTGGGCGTTCAGATCGGCGGAGTGGCCTTTGTAGTTCAGGCCTGCCCCCCAGATGTCACCGTCGTCGACAATGGTCGCGGCGCCGTCGAGCCGGATGTCGGCCGGTTCGGTCGGCGGCAGAGAACGGAGCAGGGCGCCGAGCTCCCTCCTCCGCGCCTCGTCCAGCAGGTCGGTGATGCGGGTCGGAGCTTCGTACCCGTCTATTCCGGAGAGCGGAATCCAGCCCCCGGCATGACTCGCGAAGATGTGGTGTCCCTGTTCGGTGTCGAACCTTGCCAGTCTCACAGCGTTTTGCTCCCCGTTGCGTGTTGGTTAGACGGTGCTCTCGACACCTGCGGAGCGCTGGGCGATCCGCTGCGCCGCGGCGCGAATGTCGTTCTTTCCCGCGCTCGCGGGTGCCAGCTCGACGGCGGCCTCCATCACGGAAGCCGCGTCCACGGTGAGTTCGGCGCACAGTTCTTCGACGAGCGGGAAGAATCCGGAGTGAATCCCGATCACGCCGCCGAGCACCTGCATGGTCCGGTTCTCCGGGATGACGTCCATGCTGCTGCGGCAGAACTCCGCGAGCTTGCCCAGCGTCTTGTAGTCGTAGACGTCGCCGCCGGTGAGGCTGAGGATGCCGGCCAGCGATTCGGTCTCCGCGTTTCCGGCGCCCCGGCCGATGCCGTTGAGCGTGCCGTCGACGATCGTGGCGCCCGCCTCGACCGCGGCGATGGTGTTCGCGTTCGCCATACCGAGGTTGTCGTGGCCGTGGAAACCGACGACGGGGAAGGACTGCTTCGCGACGGTCACGTAGCGGCGTACGTCGCTGGGGAGCATCGAGCCGTACGAGTCCACGACGTACAGCCCGGCGATGTCCGGCGTCACCCCTTCCAGCAGGGCGGGCAGCTGCTCGGCGGGTGTGGCACTGGTCTTCATGAGGTTGAGGTAGACCTCGCCGCAGATCTCGGTGGCGCGCTCGATGTAGTCGAGGTGTTCGGAGACCCGTTCTGCCTCGATGCCGATGCGGACGAACGACATTCCCCGGTCGCAGAGTTCGGCGAGGGTCGTGAGCCGGCTGAATTCCGGCTGCGCGAACATTCCCCACGAGGAGGCCGTCAGTTCCGCACGTGCGATCTCGCACCAGCGTTCGAGGTCGATGTTGCACGGCGTGATGCCGGCCCGCTCCGCCTCGAAACCGAGACCGTGACCGATCTCGATCTTCCGGATGGGCGTCTCGTTCAGCCGGCCGAGGAGCTCGATCACGAACTTCTCTTCGAGTTGGAAGTCGACCGCGTAGGAACCGTCACGCAGTGTCGCGTCAAGAAGTTCGGTCGTCGGCGGCTCGAAGATCGGGGCGTGTGCTGCAGGCATGTCCATCCTCACAGGCTCGGCGGTTTGCGGGTAGGTCCGGTCAGCTTTTCGCGGAAGTCGCGCCGGCGTAGATCTCTGCCGGCGCAAGCCACGGTGATCACATGACGGCAATGACGGCACCGTGGAGTGGGCGGAAGAATCGCCCCCGGTACGCATCGATGTCGGAACGCCGGATCGACCGGGCTCGTACGTTCAACGGAAACACCGGCACCGGCCGGGATTTTCCGGAGCGGCAGGCGTAGTCGCCTCGCGGAAGAGCCGCGGACGTTTCCTGGAGAGGCCGGCGTCGTCGGTAGTCGATGCGGCCTGGATTACCTAACACCTGATTTCGTCGAGGATCAACGATCGAAGCGTGACAATCCGGCCGGTTGGCGGGATGTGGGCCGTGCGGGTGGCTGGTTTCGAGCGGTGTGTCAGCTCCATATCAGGAACTCCCAGAGGCGTGTCAGCTCCGTATCAGGAACTCGATCGGCCCGCGCCGGGCCGCCCGACTGCTAGTGTCGATCTTGGCCTGGACACGACTCACACTCTGTGTTTGGCTTGCCCGGCGAAGAGTTGGCCCCTCGATCGGGCCGCTCGGCACTTCACCCCGCTGCACCGTTCGACAGGCTGGATCCTGCCGACTCGCACGCTGACGGATACCGAGAACCGACCGGATGATTCCGGACAGGGCGCCAATCTGCCGACCCACACGGGTCCTTTCAGGATTGGTGCCGGTCGGTGCGTTCGTTCACGACACCAGACCTCCACGAACAGAACTTCGACGACTGAAGCCGGCTGCGCCGTTAACGAAGAAGCAGCCAGGAAGGATTCCGATGCGCACGACAATGCTGGATGATTTGCGGAGGGCTCTACCGGAGCAGGATGTGCCGGCGGTCGAAGAGTGCGCCACGAAGCTGTACAACGCCTTGCCGCGGCAGGACGATCTCGGGCAGAACACGGTGATGGTCGCCTACGGCGGCGGCAAGGACAGTGCCTATGCGGTGGCCTTCGTGCGTGCGGTCCATCTGACGCTCGCCGAACGGCACGGCGAGACCTTCCGGTTGCGCGTGGTGACCATGCGCCACGGAGGAATGCCCTACCAGGTGATGCTCAACATCGACCGCACGTACCGTGCCCTGGGGCTCTACGACGACCCGGACGCGGAGCTGCTGCTCCTGGAGGGTGACCAGGTCCGGCCCTTCGCCCGGGACCGCGCCATGCCGCACCGGCTCATCGAGTTCAATCGCGTCGACATGCTCATGGGCGGACACCGCACCTACGGCGACGGCCGGGCGACCTTCTGCAACGCCTGCAACCTGAACGTGGCCAACTCCTTCGGCGTGGCTGCCCGCCACGGTGGGGGAGTGGACCTCATCATCACCGGCGACTCCCCGCAGGAGCAGCGCGACTACGCCCTGTGGATCCGCCAGCTGGCGCGCGGGGCCGGCCAGAAGCCCGCTGACGGCAGGAAGGGTTTCAAGGGCACGCTGGAGACGCTCGACGGGCTGGCCAAGGCCTACTTCGAGGAGATCCACGGACCGGAGAACGGGGAGCGGGTCAAGGACCGGGGGGTGACCTCGGACATCTCCGACACGCTGGCCTTCTTCTCGATCTACGACTACACGAGCTACGCCTCAGGGGCGCACTGGAGCCTGCTGACGGACTTCCTGGACTTCGTCTTCGACGAGATCGCCTTCAACTTCACCGAGTCGGACTGCGCGAACCCCGCGCTCATGGCCCACTTGCGCGGACTGAGGACCGAGCACGTCTACAAGCGCTCCTACCGGGAGGGCATCGCCCAGTACGTGGACTTCGCACTGGAGCTGATGCGCCGCAAGCACTTCCCGGAGCACCTCGTCGAGGAGATGGAGGACCGCTACCGCACCGACGTCGGCGTCAAGTCGATGCGCGAGGCGGCGACCGAGTACGGCGAGGTGGCCTTCGGGCTGGACACCACGCAGCTGGTCTGCATGGTGTACTCGCCCTTCGCCGGACGGGCGGCGAACCTGCACGAGTACCTCGCCGGAGAGCAGCCCGACCTGCTGCCGGAGGAGGACCGCATCCGAGCACTGCTCGCCGGGGCGGAGGACCAGGCGCTCGCCGCCCGCCTGGAGCGGATCAGCGGACTGAGCGTGACCGATCTGCGGGCTCTCCACGACGGCGCACTGTGGTCGCCGTTCCAGGACATGTCCGCTCAGCCGGGACTCCTCGCGAAGGTCATGGTCAGCGACCCGCACCAGAAGGTCATCACGGCGAAGCGCAACCCCGAGGGCGAAGAGGTCCTCGACAGGGTCTCCGGCCGCTAGCCCGTCCCCCTCGGATCGTGTCCTGCCGGTGCGCGGCCGGCCCGGTTCCCGGTCCGTCCCCGCACCGAGGGGCGCAGTACACCGTTCGACGTCAGCGTGATCATGTGACCAAGTAGGGTCCCCAGCTATGGAATTTGAACAGCACGAGACTCCGGCGCCGCCCAAGACCAAGATCGTGGTCGTCCTGCGTGACGACCTCGAGAGCTGGCAGGCCGTGAACGTGACGGCGTTCCTGGTCAGCGGCCTTCCGACCGCGGACCCCGACATCATCGGGGAGGAGTACCTCGACGCGGACGGGGTCGCCTACCTCCCCATGTTCCGCCAGCCCGTTCTGGTGCTCAGGGCGACCGACGAGGTGCTCACCGCCGCGCACGGCCGCGCGGTCGCGCGCGGCATGCCGCTCTCGGTCTTCACCTCGGACCTGTTCGCGACGGGCAACGACCACGACAACCGTGCGGCGGTGCGCGCGGTGGGGACGGCGAAGCTCGACCTCGTGGGCATCGCGCTCCACGGCGGGAAGAACCAGGTCGACAAGGTGGTCAAGGGCGCGGTGATGTACCGGTGACGAGCGATGTGTCCAGCCCTGCGGCGGCGGCGCGGTCAACGGCCGTTCCGTACCTGAACCTCCTCGTCACCATGATCATGTTCGGCAGCGCCTTCGCCAGCTCCAAGGTGGTCGTGGGGGAGATGCCGCACGAGGTCGCGGCGGCCCTCCGGTTCGGCGGCGGCGGACTGCTGCTGATCCTCCTCGCCGTGGTGCTCCGGGGGCGCTCGCGTCCGATCGGGCGTGCCGCGGCGGTACGCGCGGGGCTGGCCGGTCTGCTGGGCGTCCTGGCCTACAACGTCTTCTTCTTCTGGGGGCTGTCCCTGGCCCCTTCGCTCGACGGCGGCGTCATCGTGCCCGTACTGAGCCCCATCCTGACCACCGCCACGCTGATCCTGCTGGGCCGGGAGACGGCTGCCTGGCCGCGGGTCGCCGGTCTGGCGGTCGGCGCGCTCGGCGCGCTGGTGTTCTTCCTGGGGATCAGCGGGGAGGCGGCCGGGTCCACCCGGCTGGTCGGCGACCTCGTCTTCGTGGCGGGGGCCGGCTGCTGGGCTGCCTACAGCATCCTGTCGAAGTCGATCCTGTCGGGAGTGGACCCGTTGCGGGCCACGGCCTGGGGAACGGGCGTCGGCGGGCTCGGACTCATCGTGCTCGCCGTCCCGGCGGCCGGTGACGTGTCGTGGCAGTCGGTCTCGGGCCTGGCGTGGGCGAACGTCGTGTTCCTCGCCGTCGGGCCGACCACGATCGCCTACCTGTTCTACTACCGCGGACTGCGCAGTGTGAGCGCGTCCACGGCCACCACCATGATGTTCACCGTTCCGGTTTTCGGTTCCTTCTTCTCGACCGTGTTCCTGGGCGAGTCGTTCACGAGCGTGCAGCTCGTCGGCACGCTGATCATGCTGGGCGGGGCGCTCTTCGCCGTCCTCGGAGCCAGTCCGCTCCGTCGACGCACCGCCCCGGATTCCGTGCACGCCGGCTAGGGGCCGGTCAGGGGCGCGGTCGAGGAGCCCGCCTGCCGGCGCGACAGCCGGTCGGTCCTACAGGAGGTTGCTTGATGATGTGCTGTCACGATCGGCCGCTCCTTCCGCCCGCGGTCGCACCGGCCGCCCGCCGGCCGGAGGTGCGCTGATGGATCTCGGCATTGCCGGACGCACGGCTCTGGTCTGCTCCTCCACGGGAGGGCTCGGTGAAGCGGTCGCCCGGCTGCTGGCCGCGGAAGGAGCCGACACGGTGGTCTGCGGCCGACGGGGGGAGCGGGCGAAGGAGATCGCCGCTGACCTGCCCAGCGCTGTCGGCGTCGAGGTCGACCTCCTCACCGAGGAGGGGCCGGACGAGCTGCTCCGGGCCACGGTCGCGGCATTCGGGCCCCCCGACATCCTCGTGCTCAACGGCCCCGGTCCCCGGCCGGCTCCGGCGACCGGCGTCGGCATCGCCGACCTCGACGCCGCACTCGACGCCACGGTACGCCGGCACGTCCAGCTGGTCTCGCTGGCCCTGCCCGCCATGCGAGCGCGGGGCTGGGGCCGGATCCTGGCTGTCGGCTCCAGCGGGATCGCCGCTCCGCTGCCGAACCTCGCCCTGTCGAACCTCGGCCGCGCCGCACTGGCCGGCTATCTCAAGACGCTGGCCGCAGAGGTCGCCGCGGACGGAGTGACCGTCAACCTCCTGCTGCCCGGCCGCATCGAGACCGGCCGCACCGCACAGGTCGACGCCGCGAACGCGGCCCGCTCCGGCCGTACCGTCGCGGAGGTGGAGCAGGCATCGGTCGCCACGATCCCGGCCCGGCGCTACGGGCGCCCCGCGGAGTTCGCCGCGGTCGCCGCGTTCCTCTGCAGCGCGCAGGCCTCGTACATCACGGGGACCGCCGTGCGGTGCGACGGCGGGCTCGTACGCAGCCTTTAGCCGGGGCGTCGGAGACGGTCTCCGGGCTTTTCCGACGCCTGTGAGCGGCGGCCGGGGTTTCCTGTGCGTGTCAGGCTGACGTGCGATCAACACCATTTGTCTAGAAGTCAGTTGATGGTTTAGACCAAATGATGAGATGGCCGTTGACTGCGCCCATGGGTTGCATGTGAGCATGATCAGCGCATTGGCCGTCGCATGACTACCGCATTGGCGGCACATGGGCGGCAGGAACGGGGGATTCTGCCATGCGCGTGTCTTTGTTGGGGCCTGTGGCCATTCAATCGACTCAGGGAACGTTCGCGGTCAGGGGAGAACGGCTCTGCACTTTGCTCGCCGTTCTCGCGAGTGCTTCTCCTTCCATCGTTTCCAGCTCCACGCTGGTGGGGGAGATCTGGCCCCGACGCAGTCCCGAAAAGGCCGACAACGCCCTCTACGCCCTGATGTCCAGGCTGCGCAGGGACCTCGACTCCACTTGCGGATCCGGGTTCGCCAACGCCCGCGTGGTCACCGGCCGGCCGGGGTACGGACTGCGTCTGGGCGAGAACGAGGTCGACTCGCACCTCTTCGACCGGCTGTGCACCGAGGCCCGGGCGGTGTCCGGGGAAGGGGCGCTGGGGCTCTACGAGCGCGCCCTCTCCCTGTGGCGCGGGCCCGCCTTGGGCGGAGTGTCGGACAGTGCCTGGCTCCGCGGGGTTCGTGCCCGGCTGGAAGAGGGCCGGCTGGCTGCCACCAGCGAGAAGATCAACATCCAGCTCGTCCTCGGCCACCACATACACGTCATGTGTGAGTTGCAGGAGCTGACCGCGCTGTATCCGGTGCATGAGGACTTCTCCCGCCAGCTCATGATCGCGCTCTATCGGGCGGGCCGGCAGACGGAAGCCCTGACGGAATACGCCCGCATCAGACGGGCCTTGCGCGAGGGGCAGGGTGTCGAGCCGTCCCCGTTGCTGAAGGAATGCCTGGCCGCCGTACTTCGCCACGACATTCCGTCCGCCGAGCCGCTGCTTCCCGCTTCGGCGGCGTGACGGGCCCAGCTCAGAACAGGTGAATGCGTTGACATATTTTCCGCTCTCGCCGGAACAAGAGAGCATGCTTTTTCTCGAAGGCCTTTTCGGGCCGGGAATCTTCCACAACATGCGTGTCACGGTGGCCGTGCCCGAGGGCGTGGGCGTCGGCGCCGTGCGTGACGCCGTGACCCGCTTCCAGCAGCGCCAGGACGCGCTGCGCACCCACCTCTGCGGACGCTCGCCGTTCGTGCAGACGGTGACCGCCGAGACGGCCGACCTGGTCGTCATCACGGCCGGGCCCGGCGAGGACCACGTGGCGCTCCTCGAGCGACGGCGGGCGGCGCTGCTCAACACCGAGCAGCGCCGCGGTGAGGCCGGTCGGACCCGCTTCGAACTCGTCCAGGACTCGCGGGGGTGCAACCGCCATCTCACTGTCGCGCTCGACCACTTCACGTGCGACGGCAACTCGGCGGCGATCGTCGCCGCCGACCTGACCCGTCTCCTCGAGGGACGAGGGGACCTCGAGCCGCTTCCCAAGGGCTTCCCGGACCTGTGCCGCGACCGGACCACCAGGGCGGGAGCGCAGCGCGAGAGGGAACTGCGGGGCTGGACCGCGGCCATGGAGAAGGTCGAGCCGCTCACCGGGCTCATGCCGCACTGCTCCGCCGACGCCTCCGGCGTCCATGGAGACGCGCCCCTGATGCGCAGTCAAGTCGACAGCACCTTCGTCGGGCCGGAACTGTACGCCCTGGTGGCGGCGGTGAGCGAGACCCACGAATCCACCCCGTTCGCCCTGATGTCCGCCCTCACTGCGCTCGCGATCTGGCGCCGCAGCGGCCGCAACCGCTTCGTCCTCTTCAGTCCCGTCTCCACCCGCCGCGACGCCGCCTCGGAGGTCGCCGTCGGCCTCTTCGCCCACGACCGGCCCGTCGTCTGCCACGTGGACCCCGAACAGCCTCTGTCCGCCTTCATGAAGGCGATGATGGCCGGCACCTGGCGAGGTTTCCGGGGCGCACTGCTGAGCGTCCCGGAACTGGCCCGGGAGATACCGGAGTTCGGCCGGACCCTGCTCGACGACGGAGTGGAGTACATCCAGCTGCACGTCTGGATGGAGGACGCCGACGACGCCCACGCCGCCGATCCGGTGGAGCGGCGCATGGTGACCGAACACGGCGCGTTCGCACCCTCGCACGATCTGACCGTCACCACCTGGCGGTTCGGCTTCTCGCCGCGCAGGACGACGCTCCGTTCGTATTTCGGAGGGCCGGCCGGAGGCCTGGAGGTTTCCGAGGAGATCGGCCACGAAGTGCTGGCCCTGCTGCGGGCCGCCGCCGGAGCCGACGACGGCCCGGTCGGCCGCCTCGCCGAGTCGACGCTCGGCCCGGCGACCGCATCCCCAAACCGCCCCGAACACTGAGGTGAGGCACATGGAAGAGGAAATCAGGCAGGTCATCTCCGAGGTGCCCAAGCTCCGCGAGATCGTGCCGCAGCTGGCAGCCGACGGAGACCTGTGGGACGCGGGCATGGATTCCATGACAAGCGTGCAGATGATGCTGCGGCTGGAGGACCACTACGCGGTGGAGTTCCCCGACGGGTCCCTGACCCGGGAGACCTTCGCCAGCATAAGAAGTCTCGGCGCGGTGCTCGGCCCGCTCCTCGAAGGACGGAAGGCCACCACCGGATGACCTCGCCCACGGGGGAACACCTCCCCCCTGACATCGAACAGGCCGTGCGTGCAGCGGCCGAAGAGGCCGCCGCGTCCGCAGCCGACGTCGACCGCGAGGCCCGGCTTCCCGCCGAGGCACTCAAAGTGATACGCGACACCGGCCTGCTGACCGCCGTGGCCCCCGTCGAGCTGGGCGGGGCCGGCCTCGGCCCGGCCGCCCTCGTGACCGTCGCCGAGCGGCTCGCCCGCGGCTGCGGGGCCACCGCGATGATCTGGGCCATGCACCAGGCGCAGCTGGCCTGCCTGGTGCGCCACCACCCGGAAGCCCCGATGACGCGGAGCGCCGTCACCGACCGCTGGCTGATCGCCTCGGTGACCAGCGAGCGCGGAGTGGGCGGAGACCTGCGCAGCAGCCGGGCGGGCGTCACCGACGGGGGCGAGCGCACCCGTACGCTGGAGAAGGAGGGCACGACCGTCTCGTACGGGGCGCACGCGGACGCCTACCTGATCACCGCCCGCAAGGACGCGGACGTCGGCGCGAGCGGCCAGGTGGCCGTACTGGCCACCCGCGAGCAGACCGAGATGACACGGACCGGCGAGTGGGACACCCTCGGCATGCGCGGCACCTGCAGTCCCGCATTCAGCCTGCGGGCCACCTTCGACGAGTCACAGATCCTCCCGGTCCCCTTCGGGGAGATCGCGGCCCGCACCATGGTGCCGCTGTCCCATCTGCTGTGGGCCGGCGTCTGGAGCGGGCTCGCCGCCGAGGCGGTCCACCGGGCGGTGTCGTACGTACGCGAGAAGGCCCGGTCGGGGTCGTCCGCGCAGGTGCCCGCCCTCGCCGCGGCGCACACGAAGCTCACCGGGATACGGGGCCAGGTGGACGCGGCGGTACGGGCCACCGAGCCCGTGTTCCAAGCCGGCCGGGAGCCGACGCTGGGCCTGGGCATCGAGCTCAACGCCCTCAAGGTCGGTGTCTCGGAGAACGCCGTCGAGACGGCCAGACTCGCCCTTCAGGTCTGCGGCATGGCCGGCTTCGCCGAGCACGGTCCGTACTCCATCGCGCGGATCCTGCGCGACACCTACTCCGCGCCGCTGATGATCGGCAACGGTCGGCTGCTGGCGGCCAACGCCCAGACACTGCTGCTGGCCAGGGGGGAACGATGACCACGGGGACCACCGCGTCGGTACCGACGACCACGCACGGGGCCGAAGCGCCCGGGGTGGCCCTCACCCCGCGACGGGACGGCCACGTCCTGGACGGGCTGCGCGCCGGCCTCGCCACGCTGTTCGGCGCGGAGACCGAGGAGCACTACGGCGCCCCGCCGGTGATTGCCCGCACCACCCTGGACCTCGCGGGCTACCCCCAGTCGTTCCCCCAGCTGCTCGGCACCGTGCACGGCAACCCGGACGGCGGCGTGCCCGGTCCGACGGACCTGGCCCTCACCTCGGCGGCCTGCCATCACCTCTACCCGCTGGTCGCCGGAGAGAAGATCACGGGCGAGCGCTCCCTGAGCGTGGAGGCGTCCTGCTACCGGGGCGAGGCCACCTCGGAGACGGGGCGGCTCCGCTCCTTCCGGATGTACGAGGTCGTACGGTTCGGGGCGCCCGACGCCGTCGAACGGTGGCGGGACGAGGTCCTGGAGCTGGCCGACGGCTGGCTGGGCGGGCTGGGCATGGCCACCCGGGTGATCGCCGCCAGTGACCCCTTCTTCGGCCGCCCGGGCCGCCTGGTGGCAGCCGTGCAGCGGGCCGAGGAGCTCAAGTGGGAGGTGACCGCCGAGCTCGCCGACGGGCTCGTGCAGTCGATCGCCTCGGCCAACTGGCACAAGGAGCACTTCGGAGAGGCCTTCGGCTTCAGGCTGGCAGACGGGTCCGTCGGCCACAGCGCCTGCCTCGCCTTCGGCCTGGACCGCATCGTGATCGCGCTGCGCCACCGGCACGGCGACGACCTCGAGTCCTGGCCGCGGCCCGTCCGCAGGGCGCTGGGCCTCTGACACAGCGGGGGCCCGGCCTGTGACAGGCCGGGCCCCGCTGCGTGACGGTGTCGTACGCGCCTCAGATCCTGGCGGCGACGATCAGGCCCGAAGACCAGTCGAGGCGGGTCGCCCTGAGCCGCCCGTCGGACATCAGGCGCTCCGCCAGGGCCTCGGCCCGCGGACCGTGGCCCTCGGGCCAGGAGGGCTGGGGCAGCAGGTCGTCCACCACGTAGAGCGCTCCCGGGGCGAGCAGCTCCAGGGTCTCGTCGAGCCTTTCGAACTTCCCGGCCCAGGTGTCGGCGAAGACCAGGTCGAACCGTTCGCCGTCGAGCCGCTCGATCAGCGCACCGGCGTCGCCATGGACGAACCGCACCCGTGCGTCGTGCCCCAGGTGCTGTCGGGCCACCTCGACCAGGGAGTCTTCGCTCTCGACCGTCAACAGGGTGCTGTCGGCGGCCATGCCGTCGAGCAACCAGGCGGTGGACATGCCGGCTCCCGTGCCGAGTTCGAGGATCCGGCCTCCGGGCCGGGCCGCCGCGAGCGTGCGCAGCAGCGATCCCGTACGCGGATCGCAGGACATCTCGAAACCGAGCCGGGCGCAGGACCGGGCGAGCGATTCCAGTACGCCGGCAGGCGATCGCGCCGGGTCCGCGGGCCGTCCGGCCGCTGCTTCCACGCTCACCGGGTGCTCCTCAGCAGTACGGGCAGGCTGCGCGGCCTGCGGAACGTGACGCCTTCCACCGGCGGAACGGCGCCGTCCGGGGAGGTCAAGGCCGCCGTGCGCGCCAGCAGTTCGTCCACAGCGTATTCGATCTCGGCGGCCGCCAGCCGGTTTCCCGGGCAGGAGTGCCGGCCGCGGCCGAAGGTGAGCTCCGAGCGTTCGGAGCGGCCCGCCACGAACCGGTCGGCTTCCGCGAAGACGGACTCGTCCCGGTTGGCGGAGGCCAGGTTCAGCTGCACCGCCGCTCCGGCCGGGATGGCGACCCCGCCGAGGTCCGTGTCCTGGCGGGCGTAGCGCAGGGTGAAGTGCATGGGGGGCTGCCAGCGCAGCACCTCGCGGACGAAGTCCGGGACACTCACCCGCCCTTCGCGCAGATCGTCCTGGACGCCGTCGACAGTGAGCAGGCAGACCACCGTGTTGGCCAGTGAGCAGACGGTCGTCTCGGTGCCCGCGCTGAGCAGCAGGGTGGCGGTCCGGACGATCTCCGCCTCGGACAGGTCCAGGCCGCCGGCCTGTGCGCAGCGCTCGAGGAGCCCGCCGCGCCCGAGGCCCTTGCGGAGCACTTCGGCGGTGTGCGCCTCCAGCGCGTCGCGGGCATCGGCGGCCGGGCCCAGCGGGGCGGTGGTCCGGTCCAGACAGTCGACGAGCGGGCGCAGCCGGTCGGCGAGCCAGTACCGGTCGGCGGGGTCGAGGCCGGTGAGGGCCACCGCCACCCGCAGCGGCAGCTCGGTGGCGAAGTCCTCCACGAAGTCGCCCGTGCCCCGTGCCACCATCCTCGCGGCGAGTTCCGCCGCGGTGGGTCTGACGACCCGCTCGATCAGTGTCCGGACGGCAGTGCCGGTCAGGTCGGCGTTCACGAAGGGCCGCAGCCGGGTGTGGTCGGGGCCGTCGGTGTCGAGCAGTGTCGGCCCCAGTGCCTGGCGGCTCCGCCGGAAGGGGTGTTCCACGGTGAAACGGGAACTGCGGAACACGGTGTCGGCGAGGGCGTGGCCGTGGACGAAGAAGCACCGGTGCACTTCCGACCAGCCGACCGGCTGGTGCGCGCGGAACCAGGCGTAGTACGCCCAAGGGTCCTGCGGATGCAGGGAGGCGTCGAAACCGGCGAGCCCCTCGACGCCTCCCGGCACCACGACGGCCGGCGTCATCAGACGTCCATGCGCAGGGGGCCGGTCCCCGCGACGTAGTCGTGGAGGCCGCAGACGTCGCTGAGCCTGTGACCGGCCCGCAGCGCCTCGCGCAGCTGCTCCTCCTGACCTTGCAGGAGCCCGGCCGCCGAGAAGACGGCCGACAGGTGCCGTGCGCGCACGAGTACGACGGCGTCCTCGTCACCGAAGATCCAGTCGCCGGCGCCGACCTGGACCGTCGCGTCGCCGCTCCCGGACCCGTCGACGACCGGGACCGTGATCTCCATGGGCAGCCGGGCGGACGGTACCAGCGCGGTCTTCGCCGAGATGATGTCGACCTCGGTCGAGTACACGGCGAGGCCGAGGCGCCGCAGATAGCCGACGTCCCGGACGGCGCCGTTGACCACCAGGCCGCCCAGCCGCTGGGCGACGGCCGCCGTGGCCAGGATGTCCCCGGCGAGCGCTTCGGAGCGCGGGGCGGTGTTGCTGACCAGCAGGACGTGCCCCGGCGGGGTGGCGTCGAGGCCCTGCAGGACCGGCAGCATGTCGTTGTCCGTGGCGACGGGGAAGGCGGGGCCCGCGAGGTGGGTGACCGGGGTCCGGCGCTCCAGCGGCCAGGCCACCACCTCGACGTACTTGGGTGCTGCGTCACGCAGCTGGGCACAGCCGAAGCCGGCGAAGTCCGCGCGGATCTCGGCGATCCGCTGCTCGTCGGGGACGCTCACGCCGCCACCTCCTGGTCCCCGGCGCGCGCCGCGCCGGCAGTGGAGGCCTGCGTGCCGGCGGACTGCCCGGCCACGTACGTGTCGTAGATGCGCTCCAGGGTGTGGAAGGTGCGCAGGGAATCGGCGGTGAGCTCGATCTCCCGCCCGACGAGCTCCTCCAGGTGTATCAGGACCTCCACCATCGCGAAGGAGTCCAGGAAGCCGAGGTCCCAGAGGTTGTCCGTGGGACCGGGCACCGGCAACTCGCGGGGCGCCCGGAGCGTTCGAAGGGTGTCGGAGAATCGGGCGTAGAACTCTTCACGCTGCATGTGTGCTGCTCCTGTGACAGAGGATCGGTGGCGGTCGGCGGTCTTCGTCAGACGGCCTGCTCCACCTCGTGTACGAGTACGTCGAGCGCGTCGGCCAATTGCTCGCGCGGGATGGTCAGCGGAGGTGCCACCCGGATCCGGTCGCCCGCCGCACCGCCGGTGAAGGGGAGGACGTGGCGGCGGACGCAACCGCGCACCACCTCCCGGGCCCGGGCGTGGCCGAACGACAGGGCCGGGCCCGTGGTGTGCACGTCGTGCACGGCCGGAATTTCCCCGAGGCGCTTGGCACACAGGGCCAGGGCCTCGCTCACCTCGCTGACCAGCTCGTCCAGGGAGCCCTGGTCGAGCCAGGCGGCGACCGCCATAGCCGCACGGAAGCCGAGCACCCCGGTCTGGAAGGTGTGGGCGAGCGCGAGGGCGGAGCCCGCACTCGCGTCGAACGCCTTCGGGTAGACCACGGCGGACAACGGGTAGAGCCCGTTGGTCATGGACTTGCTGAACAGGTGGATGTCCGCGTCGATGCCCAGGGCCCGGGTGGGGCTGAGGTGGCCGTGGCGGTAGTAGCCGGCCTGGATCTCATCCGCCACGACGACGACCCCGGCCCGCCGCGCCGCCGCGACGGTCGCCGTGAGCCACTCGGAGTCGATCGGCACGTAGCCGTTGGCGCCCTGCACCGGCTCGAAGACGAAACAGGAGACGTCCTCCCACCCGCTGAACTCCGCGCCCGGCCTCAGATGCGTCACCAGCGGGTCGACGGCTTCGGTGAACACGGTGTTCTGCAGCGCCAGTTCACGGTGCGTGCGGGTCGCGGCCAGGGCGTCGAGACCCAGGCCGTGGAAGGCCCCCTCCAGTGCGAGCACCTTGCCCGGCCGGACGCGCTGCGCGATGGCAAGCGCGCTGGACACGGCGAAGCTGCCGCCGACCTGGAAGAGCACCTGATGGCCGGGAAGCCCCAGGCGGTCCGTGAGCCAGTCGGCGAACGCCGCGGCCTCCGGCGGGTACACGCCGGCGGCGATGTCCGCGGTGAGGTCGAGGCTGGGAGTGATGAGGGGGTTGAGGTGGCCGAAGTTCACCGCGCCGTACGCGCTCATCAGGTCGGTGTACGAACCGGTGGCGCCATCGGAGTCGCGCAGGAGGATCGTGGCGTTGTCGGCGCTCTGCAGGGTGAGCCCGCGGCCCAGCACGGAGGATTCGTCGAGCGGGCTGATCCGGGTGGTCATGGAGATCCTTCGGTCGCTGGTCCGCTCCCGGCGTACCGCGCACGCAACTGCGATCGGTCGATCTTGCCGTTGGGCGTGGTGGGGAGCGGGGAGTCGGTGAAATGGAGGCTGCCGGGCACCATGTACGGCGGCAGCCAGGCGGCGCACCACCGGCGCAGCTCCGCCGTGTCGAGCGGAGCGGCGGGTGCGCGGGTGCCGGGAGCGTCGTGAGGGTCGCGAGGGCCGTCGGAGTCGGCCGCGGCCGGGCGGCGGGCGATCACGGCCAGCAGTCCGCCGGCCGCAGATGTGACGGCGGCCTGGGCGACCGCGGGGTGGTTGCCCAGCACCCGTTCCACCTCTTCCAGTTCGATGCGGTTGCCCCGCACCTTGACCTGGAGGTCGTCCCGGCCCTTGAAGTAGAGGTGTCCGTCCGCGCCGAGTTCGGCCCGGTCGCCGCTGCGGAACACCAACTCGCGGTCGTGGGGGCGCAGCGGGTTCGGCACCAGGGCACGGCCCGTCGCCGCGGGATCGCGCCAGTAGCCGGAGAAGAGGTTGTCGGCCCGCAGGTACAGCTCGCCCGTCACGCCCGTCTCGGTGACGGGTTCGCCGTCCGCGTCGAGCAGCAGCAGCTGCGCCCCCGGATGGCCCCAGCCCATCGGCAGGTTGTCGCTCTCCTCGGGCAGCGGGTGGGACAGGTCGAGGAAGGAGCAGGCCACGGACTCCGAGTGGCCGAAGCAGTTGATGATCCGCAGCTCGGGGAACGCCGCCCGCAGCGTTCGGAGTTCGGAAGCCGGAAAGCCCTCGCCGGCGAAGAACACCGTACGGAGCGAGGCGGCTCGGTGCAGCTCCCCCGGGACGTAGCGCAGGATGGAGGACCACAGCGAGGGCACGCCGTTCATCTGGGTCACGCCGGTGTCGCCGAGGTGGTCGAGCATCCGGCGCGGCTGGTGGAAGAGGGCGCGGTCCACGAGGACGAGCGTGGCGCCGGAGCCCAGGGCCAGGCCGTAGTCGAGCAGCGAGAAGTCGAACTGCAGGGGTGAGAAGCTGCCGACCCGTGCGTCGCCGTCGAGGGCGCAGTGTTCTGCCAGCGCCCGCCAGAAGGCCAGGACCGCCGTGTGGCTCATCATGATGCCCTTGGGCTCCCCGGTCGTCCCCGAGGTGAAGATGAGGTACGCGAGGTCGCGGCCGGTGGTCTCCAGGCGGACCGGGCCCCGCGGCACCTCGCGCGGCCCGGAGAACTCCAGCTCCCCACCGTGCACACGGGCCTTGGACCACGCGGTGGCGGAGCCGTCCCCGGGTGACTCCGGGCCGCTCCCGTCCTCGGCGATGATCAGGACGGCTTCGGTGCGATCGGCGAGGGACCGGAAGCGGGCCTCGGGGGTCTCGGGACCGACGGGAACGAACACCGCGCCCGTCATCGAGCAGGCGCACAGCAGAGCGAGCGCATCGGGGGACGGGTCGAGGCCGAGCACGATCCGGTCCCCGGGCTCGACCCCCCAGGCGGCGAGCTGCCCGGCGAGGGCGGCGGCGCGGGAGGCGAGTTCGGCGTAGCTGAGGGTCGACTCACGGCCGATCACGGCGGGCCGGTCGCCGAGGCGGGCGGCGTGCTGGAGCAGGAAGTGGTGCAGCAGCGTGGCGTGCCGCTGCTCGTACGGCAGCGGACCCGGAGCGGTGGGCGTCACCGGGCCTCCACCACGGAGACGCCCCACTGGTTGGGGCCGGAGGCGAGCAGCAGCATGCGTTCTCCTGGTTCGGCCGGGTTCAGTTCGAGTGAGTCCGCGAGATTGATCAGGTTGTCGGAGGCCAGCGCGTGGCCGAGCCGCGGAATGTTCGCCATGAACACCTGCTCGACGGAGAACCCGGTTATCTCCGCGAGCCCGCGGTTCACGCGGTTGTTGTAGTTGTTCGGCAGGACGCGGGAGATGTCCTGGGAGAGCGATCCGACTGCCGACAGGGCCCTCGCCGTCGTATGCGCGCATCCCTTGCCGAACACGGACATGTGACGCAGGAAGTTGACGGACGGGTCGATGTCCGCGAGGGCGGGATCGATGTGGAGTTCGGTGTGGAGCAGACGCAGCGAGCCGGGCAGCGGATCACGTGTCACGAGCACACTGCTCGCCGCGTCGCAGTGCACCGATATGCCCCCGCTCACAGAGCGGTCGCCGTCGGGCCCGAGGGCGTCCGCGCAGATCACGAGTACGTCGCCGGCGGCGCCGGCCGAGATCAGCGCCGTCGCCAGGTGCAGGGCGACGTGCAGATTGGCGCAGTACCCCAGGGAGACACCGAGCGGGAAGGCCTTCGCCAGGCCCAGGGCCCGCAGGAGCCGGCCGCTGCCCACCTCGTGGGTCGCGGCCCCGTCGTGGTGGCTGTTGGTTGCGTGGATCACGTGGGTGACCGCGTCCCGCCGGCCCGGACCGAGCGTTCCGAGCGTGCGCAGCGCCGAGGCGTGCGCGAGCTGGGAGGAGGTACGGGAAGTGGTCCGGAAGTCCGACACACCCACTTCGCGCAGCCCCTCCAGGACATCCGGGGGAAAAGAGGTGAGATCCGCCAGAGACTTTTCCTGTTCACCGAGTTCATAGGCGATTCCGGTGAGGAATACCGCAGTTCCCGTCATGACTTCCGTGCGCCCCCGTAAGCAATTGATCGACTTGCCCAGTGGAGCCCGTGACCCCTGGGGAAGTCCAGCGGTTTCCCGAGCCCGTGTGTCCGTGTGGACGGGCCGTCAGGGTCCTGTCAGAGGCGTATCAGGTTGGGGTCAGCATGTGTCCGGGAAGTTGCCTCGGGTCGTACTGGTCTCTGATCATGAGCTCGGCCGTAAGAGCTCGTAACACGATCATGATTCGGGTTTGTTGAGGCGTCGCCAGCAGATGAGGCTGCAGGCGAGGGAGACGAAGGCGTCGTGGAGTTCGGTGCGGCGTTCCCAGCGGACGGC
>NZ_JBEZLW010000020.1:39909-111529 GCF_040652395.1 Streptomyces sp. NPDC048269 | reverse complement strand
CGCACACCGCTCCGGCACCATCGTCGGCCTCACCGCCGAAGTCGGCGCCTCCCTCACCTCCGGCGCCACCATCTGCGAGATCAAGGACTGACGTCACCGTCCGGCTCGTATCCCCGGCGCCGCACCACCCCGCCGGTCCCATTCATAGGAGCATCATGCCCATTCACTCCCGCAAGGCCGTTCTCCCCGGCCTCCTGGCCCTCGCGACCGCCGCCGCGCTGCTGGTGCCCATCGCCACCGCCGCGCACGCCGAGCAGAACGCACCCGCCGCCGCGGCCACCACCGCACTGCCCGCCCTGATCCAGGGACCCGGAGAGGCCATCCACCCGGAGGGCTTCACCTGGGACCCGACCCGCAAGGCCTTCCTGATCGGCTCCCTGCGCCACGGCACGATCTCCGTGGTCGGAGCCGACGGCATACCCCACACCCTCGTCAGCGACCCCAGCCTGATCGCCACCGGCGGGATCCGCGTCGACGCGGCCCGCAACCGCCTGCTGGCCACCTACGGCGACGTCTACGCCGGCCCGAACGCACTGCTCAGCGACGGCTCCACCCCCGAGACCCGGGGCCGTTACGGCGGCGTCGCCATCTTCAACCTGACCACCGGCGCACTGGAGAAGCGCGTCGAGCTCAGCCAGTCGCCCGGCCTGCACCTCGCCAACGACCTGGCCCTCGACCCCCAGGGCAACGCCTACGCCACCGACTCGTTCACCGGCACGATCTACAAGGTGACCCCCTCCGGCACCGGCTCCGTCTTCCTGCAGGCCCCGGCCCTGGACGCCGGCTACGCGAACGGCCTGCCCAACGTCGGTGTCAACGGCATCGTGTACCACCCCTCGGGCGCGCTCATCGTGGTCCGGTACGACTCGGGTGCCCTGTTCAGGATCCCCCTGAGCAACCCGGGGAACTTCCGCGAGATCAGCCTCGAGGAGCGCATCCCCGGCGCCGACGGCATCGCGCTCGGACCGGACGGCACCCTCTACGCGGCAACCAACACCATCCGGTCGAACGGCATCGACGGCCTGTTCAAGCTCCGCTCCTCGGACGGCTGGCGCAGCGCCGGGATCGTGAGCAAGACCGTCTCCCCCGAGCCCGCCCCGACGACCGTCACCCTCACCCCCTCGGGCGCGTACGTCCTCAGCAGCAACGTCCACATCCTCTTCGGCAGCGGTGGCGCGCAGACCCGCGACGGCTTCGCCCTGCGCCGCTTCTGATGGCGCTCGACCTGGGCTTCGAGGGACGGAGCCATCTGCCCACCGCCCCCTACGAAGTGGGCCGGGAGAAGATCCGCGAGTTCGCCGAGGCGGTGGGGGACCTCCACCCCGTATACACCGAAGCGGAGGCGGCCAGGGCGCTCGGCCACCCCGACGTGATCGCGCCGCCGACCTTCGCGTTCGTCCTCACCTTCAAGGACGTGCGGCGCATCGTCGACGACCCTGAACTCGGCTTCGACTACAGCCGGGTGGTCCACAGCGCGCAGCGGTTCGAGTACACCCGGCCCGTGCGGGCCGGTGACTCCCTCACGGTCACCTCGACCGTCGAGTCGGTCGGGACCCTGGCCGGGAACGACGTCGTGGAGATCCGCGGCGACGTCCACGACGGGGCCGGCGAGCACGTGGTGACCTCCTGGACCAAGCTCGTCTCGCGCGCGACCGACGAGAAGGAGTAGACCGTGCGTTCCAAGATCCGCTACGCGGACGTCGAGGCGGGCACCGAACTGCCCCGCCGGACCTTCCAGGTGCAGCGCGGCACCCTCGTCCGCTACGCGGGCGCCTCCGGAGACTTCAACCCCATCCACTGGAACACCCGGTTCGCGGCCGAAGTGGGCCTGCCCGACGTCATCGCGCACGGGATGTTCACGATGGCCGAGGCCGCACGCGTCGTCACCGACTGGACCGGCGATCCAGGTGCCCTCGTCTCCTACGCCGTGCGCTTCACCAAACCCGTCGTCGTCCCCGACGACGCCACGGGCGCGCTGATAGAGGTGCGGGCCACGGCCGCGGAGAAGCTCGACGACGAGGCGCGCACCGTACGGGTCGACATCACGGCCACGAGCCGCGGCCACAAGGTCCTCGGTATGGCTCGTGCCGTGGTGCGCCTTGCCTGAGACGGAACACACCACTGAACGGAGCACCATGCAACAGCGTCGGCTCGCCGACCGCCTCGAAGTCTCAGCCCTCGGCCTGGGCTGCATGGGCATGAGCGACCACTACGGCCCGGGGGACGACACCGAGTCGACCGCAACGATCCACCACGCGCTCGACCGCGGCGTCACCCTGCTGGACACGGCCGACATGTACGGCCCGTTCCGGGGCGAACGCCTCGTCGGGCAGGCGGTGTCCAACCGCCGCGACGACGTGGTCCTGGCCACCAAGTTCGGCATCGAACGCCTTCCGGACGGCACCGTGAAGGGAGTCAACGGCCGGCCCGAGTACGTCCGGGCCGCCTGCGACGCCTCGCTCCAGCGTCTTGGAGTCGACCACATCGACCTGTACTACCAGCACCGCGTCGACCCCTCCGTCCCCATCGAGGAGACCTGGGGCGCGATGTCCGAGCTGGTGGCCGCCGGAAAGGTCCGGCACCTGGGGATCTCCGAGGCGGCCCCCTCCACCGTGCGCCGGGCCCACGCCGTACACCCGGTCGCGGCGGGCCAGTACGAGTACTCGCTCTTCACCCGTGACATCGAAACCGAGCTCCTGCCCACCCTGCGCGAGCTGGGCATCGGACTCGTCGCCTACGCCCCCATGGGACGCGGGCTGCTCACCGGCACCGTCACCGGCCCGGACCAGTTCCCCGCCGACGACGTACGCCGCTTCGCCCCTCGCTTCCAGGAGAGCAGCCTCGCCACCAATCTCGCGCTGGTGAACCGGCTGCGCGGCCTGGCGGTACGGCTCGGAGCCACCCCGGCGCAGCTCGCACTCGCCTGGCTGCTCAACAAGGCGCCCGACATCGTCCCCATCCCCGGGACCAAGCGGCGCACTTACCTGCGCGAGAACCTCTCCGCCGCCGATCTGTCCCTCACCGGCGACCACCTCGCACTGATCGAGGAATCGGTCCCGGCCGGGGCCGTCGTCGGCGAGCGCTACGACCCTCCCCGCATGGCCGTCGTCAACCTCTGACGTGCGGTCTCCGACCCTCTTCCGAAAGCAGCACTCATGAACATCACCGTCCTCGGCGCCACGGGCGGCACCGGGCGCATCGTGGTCGAACAGCTCCTTGCCCGGGGGCACTCCGTACGCGCCGCCGTCCGCAAACGGAAGAACGCCGCGGGGCTCGACTGCGACGTCGTGGCCTTCGACCTGACCTCGTCCGATCCGGACCGCTTCGCGGCGGTCTTCGCCGGGACCGACGCCGTCATCAACGCCGCCGCCACGAGCAGCATGATGAAGAGGCAGGCGGACCTGGTCGACCGGGCAGGCGTCATCGCCGCCATCGACGCCGGCGCGGCCCTCGGTGTGAAGCGCTGGATCCAGGTGTCGATGATGGGCAGCGGGGAGAGCGGCCGGGTGCCGGTCTACCTGCGCGCCACCGGCCAGGCCAAGCACGCCGCGGACACCCACCTCGCCGCCTCGGGGATGACGTGGACCGTCGTCCGTCCGCCCTGGCTCACGGACGGCCCGGCCGCGGGACTGGTCACCGTCGGCGAACGGGTCCCGGAGGGCTCCCTCACCCGCGCCGACCTCGCCGCGGTCGCCGTGGAGTGCCTGGACGCCACCGCCACGCACGACCGCATGCTGGAGGTCGCCTCCGGAGAACGCCCCATCCGCGAGGCCCTCGGCTCCCTCAACCGCCCCTGAGCCGTTCAAGGCTGAAACAACGGAGGCCGACCGCGGGACGGCAAGGACCGCGGTCCCCCGCAAACGCCGAGATCCCGCCCGGTCTTTCGACCGGACGGGATCTCGTGACGTTCTCGGGAGCAACCCGTGAACTGTCGTCTGTGGACCTGTGGGGATTTGAACCCCAGACCCCCTCGATGCGAACGAGGTGCGCTACCAGACTGCGCCACAGGCCCTTGCGACGTGTGAAACATTAGCATCCCCGCGCGGGTGCTCCAAAACCGGTATCCGGGAGCGTCCGCGCAGGTCACCGATCACTCGTTCGCGGCCCGCGGCCGGTCGTCGCTCTCGTACTGGTCGAACAGCGGAGTACGGCCGCGCTCGCGGCCGCGCGGGCGCGGGGGGCTCGGGGTCTTCGGCTCCGGCTTCGGGGCCGCGGGCTGGGCGCGCAGGCGCGGCTCCGTCGGCTCGGCCGTGCTGGAGCGGGTCGAGCTCCACGCGTCCGGAGTCGCCGGGCCCGTCGCGCGCGGGGCGACCGGGGCCGTCACGTACGTGGGCAGCGGGACCGGGACCGGCTCCCAGCTGTCACCCCGGGCGGGGCCGCGTTCACGCTCGCGCTGCTGGTCCACCCACTCGGCGTGGTCGGTCTGCTCGACCAGCGCGCGCCGTCCGGCCTCCTGGGGGGAGACCGGTGGCGCAGGGTCCGGTTCGGTGCCCGCGGCGGAGGTGTCCTCGGCGTGGTGGCGGCGCGGCCGGTTCTCCCGCAGCTGCCGCGCGGCCGCCTCGGCGCGCCGCCGGTCCATCGTGAACTCGTAGCGCCGCCGCTCCTGCACGCGCAGGTGCACGATGTACGTGCTCAGCAGCAGGGCGGGCACGGCGGGGGCCCACAGGAACTGCAGCCCGCCCACCGCGGCGACGACCGCACCGAGGGTGAAGACGAGGAAGAGGAGCGCGGTCGTGCGCCGGCGGCGTGCGAGGACCTGGAGGCGCTGTTCGCGCCGGGCCCGCTCCGCGCGCTGCTCCCGCTCGGCGGTGGCCGGTCTCGGCTCCGCCCTGGTCGGGGGCACGACAACGGCCCGGGCGTCGGCGTCCACGGAATTCACCGTTTCCGTCGCGGCGTCCGGGTCCGCGTGGGGCTGGGGCTCCGCCTGCTCGTCACCGCGCTCACGCAGCCCCTTGGCGTAACGGCGCTCCATTCCCGCCCGGCCGGAAAGCAGCCGAATGGCAGTGGAGAAGCGTTCCGTCGGACGGGCTTCGTTCAGCTCGTCCTGCCTCCGGAGCCACATGGGCACCAAGTAGGCGGCCCAGGCCCCGACAATGACTGCGTAGATGAGGCCGCTGCTGCTCACACCTCACACCGTAGAGGGGCGCGGGCGAGGGGATCGGCCAATTGGGCCGGTGTGTCGCGCGATCTCGCTGATATCACGGACTTTTTTTGTGATTCTTCGGATCAGGTTATGGGCGAATCGGTTCCGTGAGGCTCGTAATTCGAACAGATATTCGCTTTATCGCTTCGGTGGGCACCGTCATTTCGACGCCTGCCGTGTCCGGTGCCAGCGGCGCAGCAGCCCCTCCGGCACCTCTTCCGCCGTGACCGCGTACACGAGGTGGTCACGCCAGGCCCCGTCGATGTGGAGGTAGCGCGGCCGCAGCCCCTCCTCGCGGAGGCCCAGCTTCTCCACGACCCGTCGGCTCGGCGTGTTCTCCGGGCGGATGCACACCTCGATCCGGTGCAGCCCGACCTTCCCGAAGCAGTGGTCGATCGCGAGCGCGACCGCCGTCGGCATCACACCGCGGCCCGCCACGTCGCGGTCCACCCAGTAGCCGACGTGGCCCGCGCACATCGAGCCCCAGGTGATCCCGGCGACCGTGAGCTGTCCGACGAGGCGGCCCTGGTACTCGATGACGAAGGGCAGCATCCGGCCCGCGTTCGCCTCCGCCCGAAGGTGACGGACCATCTGGCGGTACGTCGGCCGCTGGATCAGCGGCCCCCACGGCGCGGGCGGCGGAATCGTCGCCTCCCACGGCCGGAGCCAGTCCCGGTTGCGCCGGTTGACCTCGCGCCAAGCCTTCTGGTCGCGCAGTTTTATCGGCCGGAGCGTGACGTCGCCGTCCCTCAGGACCACCGGCCAGGAGGGGCCGTTCAGCTCGTGCTCCCCGGAGCGTCCGCCGGTCTGGGGTGGTCGCCGCCGCGGATCTGGTCCACGGCGTGCGGGAGGAGCCGGGACAGGACGGCGAGCCCGTCGCGCACCCCGCCCGTCGAACCCGGCAGGTTGACGATCAGCGTGCGTCCGGCCACGCCCGCCAGCCCCCGGGACAGGGCCGCAGTGGGCACCTTGGCCAGCCCCTCGGCACGGATGGCCTGCGGAATGCCCGGAACCTCGTAGTCCAGCACCTCCGCGGTGGCCTCCGGGGTCCGGTCGGTCGGCGAGATGCCGGTCCCGCCGGTGGTCAGGATGACGTCGTACCCGGCGGCCACGCCCTCGCGCAGCGCCTGCCCGACGGGATCGCCGTCGGGGACGACCCGGGGGCCGTCCACCGCGAAGCCGAGCTTCTCCAGCGCCTCGGCCAGCAGCGGGCCGCCCTTGTCGGCGTACACGCCCTGCGAGGCCCGGTTCGAGGCCGTGACGACGAGGGCCCGGCCCCCGGACACCGCCGCCGAGGCCTGCGCCGGAGCCGTTCGGGGAGCCACGTGGCTGTGCACCTCGCCGCCGCGCGGGGCGTTCACGAGCGCGTCCAGTCGCCGGACTTGCCGCCGGTCTTCTCCTCCACCCGGACGTCCGTGATGACCGCGCCCTTGTCGACGGCCTTCACCATGTCGATCACGGTGAGCCCGGCGACCGCGACGGCGGTGAGGGCCTCCATCTCGACGCCCGTGCGGTCGGTCGTCTTCACCGTGGCGAGGATCTCGACGGCGTCGTCGGCGACCGACAGGTCCACCTTCACACCGGACACGGCCAGCGGGTGGCACAGCGGGATCAGGTCGGGAGTCTTCTTCGCACCCATGATCCCGGCGATCCGCGCGGTCGCGAGGGCATCGCCCTTGGGGACGCCCTCGCCGCGCAGCAGCTCGATCACCCGGGGGGAGACGAGGACCCGCCCGCTGGCCCGCGCCGTGCGCGTGGTGACGTCCTTGGCGGAGACGTCGACCATCCGGGCCGCACCGGCCTCGTCGATGTGGGTGAGCCTGCTCTCGGTACTCATGCTGTGCCGCTCCGCTCTGGGCCCCGGGAGGGCCTGTGTGGTGCGACACACGCTACCCGCATCCTCCGGGCCTCAGCCGATCAGGACCACTTCCAGCTCGCTCCCGGGCTCCACCGAGGTGACGTCCTCCGGTACGACCATCAGCGAGTCCGCGTGCGCCAGCGCGGCGATCAGGTGCGAGCCCGACCCGCCGACCGGGCTGACCGTGCCGGCCTGGGCGTCGTACGCACCGCGCAGGAACTGGCGGCGGCCGGCCGGGGAGCCGAGCGCCTTGTCGGCCTTGAGCACCGCCCGTACGGTCGGCCGGCCCACCTCGGACTCCGGCAGGCCCATGAGCGCGCGGATCGCGGGGCGCACGAAGAGCTCGAAGGAGACGTACGACGACACCGGGTTGCCGGGCAGCGCCAGCAGGGGGGTGTGGTCCGGGCCGATGGTGCCGAAGCCCTGCGGCTTGCCGGGCTGCATGGCGAGCTTGCGGAAGTCGATCCCGCCGCCGTCGACGTCCTCGTCGCCGCCGGCCACAGAGGTCAGCGCCTCCTTGACCACGTCGTACGCGCCGACGCTGACCCCGCCGGTGGTGACCAGCAGGTCGGCCCGGATCAGCTGGTCCTCGATGGTGGCGCGCAGGGTGTCGGCGTCGTCCGCGACGGCGCCGACCCGGTAGGCGATGGCCCCGGCGTCCCGCGCGGCCGCGGCCAGCGCGAAGCTGTTGGAGTCGTAGATCGTTCCGGCGGTCAGCGCCTCGCCCGGCTGGACCAGCTCGCTGCCGGTGGACAGGACGACCACGCGCGGGCGCGGCCGCACCCGTACGGTGCCGCGCCCGATGGCGGCCAGCAGGGCGATCTGCGGCGGCCCGAGCACAGTGCCGGCCGCCAGGGCCAGATCGCCGGCCTGTACGTCGCTGCCCCGCGAGCGGACGTGCGCCCGCGCCTCGGCGGCGCGGTGCACCCGCACCTCGCCGCCCGCGTGCTCGGGGGCGGCGCTGGCCGGGGTCATCCCGGAGGCCGCGCCCGCGCCCGCGCCGCCGTCGGTCCATTCGACCGGTACGACGGCTTCGGCGCCGGGCGGCAGCGGGGCGCCGGTCATGATGCGGGCGGCCTCGCCGGGGCCCACGGTGGGCAGCTCTCCGCTGCCCGCCGCGACGTCCCCGATGACCGTCAGCACCGCGGGGAACTCCTCGCTCGCGCCCTGGACGTCGGCCGTACGGACGGCGTAGCCGTCCATGGAGCTGTTGTCGAAGGGCGGGAGGGCGACGGGCACGGTGACGTCCTCGACCAGGACACAGCCCTGGGCGTCCAGCAGCTGGAGCTCGATGGGCTCCAGCGGCCGGACGGTGGCGAGGACGTCCGCGAGGTGCTCGTCCACGGACCACAGACGGTGGCCGGTGTCCTGCGGTGCGGAACTGGTCAAGGTGCTACATCTCCTCCGTGACGTAACGGTGAAGCCAGGTGCGGAACTCCGGGCCCAGGTCCTCACGCTCACACGCGA
The DNA here is from genome assembly GCF_040652395.1 of Streptomyces sp. NPDC048269. NCBI lineage: Bacteria > Bacillati > Actinomycetota > Actinomycetes > Kitasatosporales > Streptomycetaceae > Streptomyces > Streptomyces sp. NPDC048269. The sequence continues at coordinate 103,061 of NZ_JBEZLW010000020.1, read as the reverse complement.
GGCGGACGATGGCCCGCAGGTAGTCGCCGCGGTCACCGGTGTCGTAGCGGCGGCCCCGGAAGACCACGCCGTGCACCGGACCACCGACGGTCTCGTCGGCGGCCAGCTTCTGCAGGGCGTCGGTGAGCTGGATCTCCCCACCGCGGCCCGGCTCGGTCTCCCGCAGTATGTCGAAGATCGCGGGGTTGAGGACGTAGCGTCCGATAACCGCGAAATTGCTGGGGGCGTCCTCGGGCTCGGGCTTCTCGACGAGGCCGGTGATCCGGACCACGTCCTCCTCGTCCGTGGCCTCGACGGCGGCGCAGCCGTAGAGGTGGACGTTGGCCGGGTCCACCTCCATGAGGGCGATGACGGTGCCGCCGGTGCGGGCGTAGATGTCGGCCATCTGGCGCAGCAGCGGGTCGCGCGGGTCGATGAGGTCGTCGCCGAGCAGCACGGCGAAGGGCTCGCGGCCGACGTGCGGCTCGGCGCACAGCACGGCGTGGCCCAGGCCCCGCGGGTCACCCTGGCGGACGTAGTGCATGGTGGCCAGGTCGCTGGATTCCTGGACCTTCTTCAGGCGGTCGTCGTCGCCCTTGGCGATGAGGGCCGACTCCAGCTCGTAGTTCCGGTCGAAGTGGTCTTCCAGCGGACGCTTGTTACGCCCAGTGATCATCAGCACGTCGTCGAGCCCGGCCGCCACGGCCTCCTCGACCACGTACTGGATGGCCGGCTTGTCCACTACGGGAAGCATTTCCTTCGGGGTCGCCTTGGTCGCCGGGAGGAAGCGAGTGCCGAGGCCCGCAGCCGGAATCACGGCCTTCTTGATCACGGGGTGCAACATAGTCATGCCCCGAACGATAGTGGGTCCCGCCGAACGCCAGCCCAGATCACACCAGGTAGGTCCACTTATGTGCCGATTTCGAGACGAGATTTGAATTTGCTGTGACAGAGAACCCGCGCCCCGCCTCAGCCAAGGCCCAACTGCGCCGAGAACTCCTCGCCGCCCGCCGCGCCTTGTCCCCCGAAACCTGCCGCACGGCGGCCACCGCGCTCGCCGTCACGGCGCTGGAACTGCCCGAACTGGCCGACGCCCGCACGGTCGCGGCGTACGTCTCGGTCGGCACGGAGCCCGGCACCCGCGCCCTGCTCGACGCCCTGCGCGCGGCCGGCAAGCGGGTGCTGCTCCCCCTGCTGCTGCCCGACAACGACCTCGACTGGGCGGCGTACGAAGGGCCGGGCAGCCTTGCCGAGGCCGCGCACCCGGGGAAGATGCGGCTGTTGGAGCCGACCGGAGCGGCGCTCGGGCCGGACGCGGTGACCGCGGCCGACGCCGTGCTGCTGCCCGGCCTCGCGGTGGACGGGCGCGGGATGCGTCTGGGCCGCGGCGGGGGCTCGTACGACCGGGTGCTGGAGCGGCTGGATCGCGCCGGGGCGGATCCCGCGCTGGTCGTGCTCCTCTACGACGACGAGGTGGTCGCGCGGGTCCCGGAGGAACCGCACGACCACCCCGTTCAGGCGGTGGCCACCCCGTCGGGGGTGGTCCGTTTCACGGCTTCAGCGTGAGGGTGTCGACCGTTGCCTTGTCGACCGCGTCCTTGCCGAAGGGCCAGTCGAGCAGTTCGCCCTTGGCCCACATCGTCGTCTGGTCCGTGTAGTTGCCGTTGTACGCGTGACCCGAGGCGCCCGTCAGGTTGATCCAGCGGGACTTGTCGAGGTCGTTGAGGCTGACGACCATCCGCATCGACGGCACCCAGGTGACCCCGTAGCCGCTGGAGGCGTTCCAGCCGGTCGCGTTGACGGTGGCCTCGCCGCCGCCCAGGTTCCACGGGCCCCGGTTGAGGAGCCACTGCATGAAGCCGGGGCCCTCGGTGCCGATCGTCTGGTTCTTCAGCGTCAGCTGGTGCAGCCGGCCCCAGCTCCAGGTCGACTGGTCCTTGCCGAGCTTGGCGGTCAGCTCCCAGCGGGCGTCGTGCATGGCCCGGGCGAAGAGCTCGTCGCGGGTGGCGGTCGCCGGCTGGGTGAAACCCTTCTTCGGCGAGGACCACCACGGCGACTTCTCGTCCTTGACCAGCCGGCGGACCACCTCGAACCAGCGGTCGCCGCCGTCCGGCTGCGCCGAGTCGGGGCCTCGGGTGCCGCATTCGCGGACCACCTCGGCCAGCTCGTCGGCCGGGCCCCGGCTGTCGGCGCGCACGTTCATGCAGCTGCCCTCGATCCGCAGCTCCTTGGGCATCTTGTCGCCGAAGGCCAGCTTGAGGATGTTGCGCCAGACCGCGTTGAAGTAGGCGGCGGCCGCCGAGTCGGGCTCCTGGGTGTAGTTCCAGCCCTCGAGGAGCTTCTGCGCGGAGCGCACGTCCGGGTCCGAGACATTGATCTTGGCCAGCATCGGGGTCAGCAGCGCGGCGATCTCGCTGCTGTTGTCCATCTGCATGGCGCGCATGTCGTCGGTCGAGATCTTGCCGCTGTCCTTGATCTTGGCCTCGATGAGGTCGTTGATCCGCTGGCTGCGGGCGCCGTAGCCCCAGTCGGTGGTCAGCAGGTACGGGTACTTGCCGGCGCCGGTGCCGCTCTCCGCGACCGCCTGGTTGGCGGTGACGATGTAGCCGCGGGAGGGGTTGGAGTCGTAGGGCAGCTCGTTCTGCGGTATGTACTCGACGCTGCCGTCCTTGCCGGTCTTCCAGGCGTACTTGGAGTCCCAGCCCGGCGCGGGCATCCGGCCGTCGCCGGCGCCGCGGACCGGGATCCGGCCCGGGGCCTGGTAGCCGATGTTGCCGGTGGCGTTCTTGCCGTCGGCGTAAATCAGGTTCTGGGAGGGCACCTCGAAGTCGGCGGCGGCCTTCCGGAACTCGGTGAAGTCCTTGGCCTTGTCCAGCTTGAAGACCGCGTCCATCGACTTGCCCGGCTCCAGGGCGGTCCAGCGCAGGGCGACGGCGTAGCCGTTGCCGCGGTCGGGCGCGGAGCCGGCGACGGGGGCGCGGGAGCCGACCGTGCCGAGCTCGTCGCTGCGGTCGGAGACGAGCGGACCGTTGTTGGTGATGCGGACGGTCATCGTCTTGCTGGCGCCGCCCGCGACCTTGATCACCTCGTCCCGGGTGGTGAAGGGGACGACCTTGTTGTCGTAGACGTAGCCCTCGAGCTTGACCTGCTCCAGGTAGAGGTCGGTGACGTCGGCGCCGAGGTTGGTCATGCCCCAGGCGATGTCGGCGTTGTGGCCTATGACCACGCCCGGCATGCCGGAGAAGGTGTAGCCGGCCACGTCGTACTGGCACTGGGGCGAGACCGTTCGGCAGTGCAGGCCCATCTGGTACCAGACCGAGGGCAGCTGCGGGGACAGGTGCGGGTCGTTCGCGAGCAGCGGCTTGCCGGTGGTCGTGTAGCGGCCGGAGATCACCCAGGAGTTCGATCCGATGCCACTGCCGTTGGGGCCGAGGATCGCGGGGATCTCGTCCAGGGTCTTGGCGAGGGAGGTCAGCTGGGTGCGCAGGCCCACCGTCGCGCCCTGGGCGGTGGCGTTGTCGGCGAGACCGGTGGCGGTGTCCGTGCCGGTGGAGGCCTGCGAGCCCATGGCGGTGGCGGAGCTGCCGGAGCCACCGCCCGTGGAGCCGGCGCCGCCGGAGCCCTGGGGTGCGTACTTGCCGCCCTCGACCTTGCCGCCCTCGACGATCGGCTTGTTCCGGTCGAAGGGGTACGGCGGGTAGAGCTCGTCGATCTGCGCCTGCGAGAGCTTGGTCGACATCAGCGCACGGTCGATCTCGTCCTGCATGTTGCCGCGCAGGTCCCAGGCCATCGCCTTGAGCCAGGCCACCGAGTCCACCGGCGACCACTGCTCGGGCTGGTAGTCGTCGCTGAGCTTGAGGGCGGCGTGCTCGACGGAGAGGTCCTTGCCGGACTTCCCCTTCAGGTACGCGTTGACCCCGTCGGCGTAGGCCTGGAGGTTCTTCTTCGTCTCGTCCGAGAGCTTCTTGTCGTACTCGGTCTGGGCGACGTGGCGCCAGCCCAGCGTGCGCAGGAAGGCGTCGGTCTCGACCTGGCCGGAGCCGAACATCTCCGAGAGCCGCCCGGAGGTCATGTGACGGCGTACGTCCATCTCCCAGAACCGGTCCTGGGCGTGCACGAAGCCCTGCGCGCGGAAGAGGTCGTCATCGTTGTCGGCGTAGAGCTGGGGAATGCCGTGGGCGTCGCGTTTGACGTCGACGGGCCCGGTGAGCCCCGGCACCTTGAGGGAGCCGGTGGTCTGGGGGAAGGAGGCGCGCACGCTGTCCACGCCCCAGTACGCCCCGTAGCCGAGGCCCGCGAAGAGAGCCAGGACCAGGACGAGCACGATCAGACGGGCGCGTCGTCCCTTCTTCTTGACGGGAGGAGCGGATTCGTTGGCGGGCATCGCTGTCCTTAGAGGGGCAGGGTGGTCCTGGGAGTGCTGGGAGCAACCATAGGCGCAGGACCGTACCCGTTGATCCGCCAGGGTGGAGGGCCCGATCCGGGAGGACGGGGCCCGGCTTCCGAGGACAAGGCCGAACACGCGTTTCACAATGTGCTTATCGCGTAAAAACTCCGTCAAAGATTAGGTAAGGTAACGAAGTACTTGCCGAATATGCCGCCGCCGGGAAGGATCCGCCGGTGCGCTTGGAGGAAAGGGCCGCCCGCTGACTGTCCACACGCTCAATGAGCTTCTGCTGGTCTGCTCGCTCGTGCTGCTCGTCGCCGTCGCGGCGGTACGCATCTCTTCACGCAGCGGCCTGCCCAGCCTGCTCATCTACCTCGGCATAGGCATCGCGATAGGCCAGGACGGCATCGGCAACGTCGTATTCGACAACGCCGAGCTGACCCAGGTCATCGGTTATGCCGCACTCGTCGTGATCCTCGCCGAGGGTGGTCTGGGCACCAAGTGGAAAGAGATCAAACCGGCCCTGCCGGCCGCGATCGTGCTGTCGCTGGTGGGCGTCGCGGTCAGTGTCGGCGTCACGGCCGCGGGGGCGCACTACCTCGTCGGCCTGGAATGGCGCCAGGCCCTGCTGATCGGCGCGGTCGTCTCCTCGACCGACGCGGCGGCCGTCTTCTCCGTCCTGCGCAAGGTTCCGCTCCCCTCCCGGATCACGGGCGTGCTGGAAGCGGAGTCCGGCTTCAACGACGCACCCGTCGTCATCCTCGTCGTGGCCTTCGCGGCCGTCGAGCCGGTGGACGACTGGTACGTCCTCCTCGGCAAGATCGCCCTTGAGCTGGCGATCGGCGTCGCGATCGGCCTGACCGTGGGCTTCCTCGGCTCGTACGGCCTGCGGCACGTGGCCCTGCCCGCCTCCGGCCTCTACCCCATCGCCGTGATGGCGATCGCCGTGACCGCGTACGCGGCCGGCGCGCTGGCCCACGGCTCCGGCTTCCTGGCCGTGTACCTGGCGGCGATGGTGCTCGGGAACGCGAAGCTCCCGCACTGGCCGGCCACCCGCGGGTTCGCCGACGGCCTCGGCTGGATCGCGCAGATCGGCATGTTCGTCCTGCTCGGCCTGCTGGTCACCCCGCACGAACTGGTGCACGACTTCTGGCCCGCCGTGGTCATCGGGCTGGTCCTCACGATGCTGGCGCGGCCGCTGGAGGTCTTCGTCAGCCTGCTGCCGTTCCGGATGCCGTGGCGGGAGCAGGTCTTGATGTCGTGGGCGGGCCTGCGCGGCGCCGTGCCCATCATCCTGGCGACCATCCCGATGGTGTCCGGGATCGAGGGCAGCGACCGCGTCTTCAACATCGTCTTCGTGCTTGTCGTCGTGTACACCCTGGTGCAGGGGCCGACGCTGCCCTGGCTGGCGCGCAAGCTCAGGCTCGGGGAGACGGAGGAGACCGCCTCCGACCTCGGCATCGAGTCGGCGCCGCTGGAGAAGCTGCGCGGGCACCTGCTCTCCTTCGCGATACCGCCGGCCTCGCGCATGCACGGCGTCGAGGTGAGCGAGCTGAGGCTGCCGCCGGGGGCCTCGGTCACGCTGGTGGTCCGGGACGCGAAGAGCTTCGTACCGCTGCCGTCGACCGTGCTGCGGCGCGGGGACGAGCTGCTGGTGGTGGCCACGGATCCGGTGCGGGACGCGGCCGAGGCGCGGCTGCGGGCGGTGGCCCGGGGCGGCAAGCTGGCCGGATGGCTGGGGACGGGCGGGAACGGGTCTCCGCGATCGCGGAGCTGACGTCCGGAGCTCACGTCCGGAGCCGCGCATTCCGACGGAGAGGCGGTTTAGAGCGGCGTTCAATTCGGCCATTTACGGCGGAGTCTGCCCTGCTTTGCCCCTATTTCATGGCGCCTCGCACGCGAAGCTTTCTTTAATCACAGGTGAAGACACAGCTTGTCACCGTAATCACAGGGCGTGGTAGGGCACTCCCCTGTACGATGAAGGCACAACAGATCGAACCAACTCTGCCTGACGCAGAGCTGGCGCGACCGCAAAGCGGCCGTGGCACCCTCCCGCAGTGGGCGCCCAGGTATCACTCGGTTCTGCGCAAGAGGACAGCTCTCGGGGCTCCCACATGTACGGGTGCGGCCGCTCACAAGGCGAAGCACCGTCCGCAGACGGGGAGCTCTACCAGGCAGCGGAAAGGCAAGGCCGTGACATCCGCGGTCACGACCGACACGTCCGCCCGCCCCGGCTACGGGCAGCTCCTGCGCACACCCGGCGCCCTCGGCTTCGTACTCCCCGGCTTCGCCGCCCGGCTCCCCTTCGGCATGCTGACCATCAGCATCCTGCTGCTCATCCAGCACACCACCGGCTCCTACGGCAGCGCCGGCATCGTCGCGGCCGTCACCGGCATCTCGATGGCGCTGTCCGCCCCGCTGATGGGCATCTTCACCGACCGCTTGGGTCAGAGCGCCGTGCTGATCCCGGTCGTCCTCACGCACGCCGCCGCCGTCAGCGGCCTGGCGGCGCTCGCCCTGCTGGGCGCGCCGGTCTGGGCGCTGGCCCTGGCCGCCGTACCCGCCGGTGCCTCGGTACCGCAGGTCGGGCCGATGGTCCGGGCGCGCTGGGCCGCCAAGCTGGAGGGCTCCCCCCTGCTGCCGACGGCCGCCGCCTTCGAGTCCGTCACCGACGAGTTCACCTTCGTCGTCGGCCCGGTCCTGGCGACCGCGCTGTGCACCGGCGTCCACCCCGCCGCGGGCCTGGTCACCGAGGCCACGCTGACGCTGCTCGGCGGTCTGCTGTTCGCGGCCCGGCGGGCCACGCAGCCCAAGCCGCACGCGCCGTCGGCCACCGGTGAGAAGCGCGCCTTCGCGCTGTCCTTCCCGGGCCTGCGCGTCCTGATCTTCGCCTTCCTCGGGATCGGCGCCGTCTTCGGCGGCATGCAGGTCTCGCTGGCCGCCTTCTCCAACGAGATCGGCAACCCCGGCGCCAACGGCCTGCTCTACGGCGTCTTCGCGGCCGGCAACATGGTCGCCGGCATCGCCATGGGTGCCATCGCCTGGAAGATCGGCCCGCGCCGCCGGCTGATCCTCGGCTACATCGGCCTCACCGCGGCCGCGTCCGTGCTGTGGGCCGCCCACTCGATGATCCTGCTGGGCGCGCTCGGCCTGGTCGTCGGCCTGTTCATCGCCCCCGCCCTGATCACCGGCTACACGATGGTCGAGCAGCTGGTGCCGGCCAACGCCCGGACCGAGGCGTTCACCTGGCTGACCGGTTCCATCGCCTTCGGGCAGGCCCTCGCGGTCACCCTGGCCGGCCGCCTGACGGACGCGCACGGGTCCTCGTACGGCTTCCTGGTGCCCATGGGTGCCACCGCGCTCGCACTGGTCACGCTGCTGGCGCTGCGCGCGAAGCTGGCGCCGAAGGCTCCCCAGGCTCCGAGCCGGATCGTGAACGCGTCCGGGCCGGCCGCTGCCACTGGCGGCGCGACTACCACTGCCCCGGCCGCCGCCACTGCCACTGCCCCGGCCGCCGCGACGAGCACCACGCAGGGCACGGCGCCGAGCGCCGCGCCGCGTACCGCGCGGACCGCCCCGCCGGCCGCCCGTCACCGGGTGAACGAGCGTGGGATCGGTCACCGCGTGCCGGTGACGGTGGACTGATCCGCCGGAATACGTCACCATGGAGCGTCGTTAGCACTCATCGAGTCAGAGTGCCAGGAGGAAATTCGTGCCGACCTACCAGTACCAGTGCACCGAGTGCGGTGAGGGCCTTGAGGCCGTGCAGAAGTTCACCGATGACGCACTGACCGTGTGCCCGAGCTGCGACGGACGCCTGAAGAAGGTGTTCTCCGCGGTCGGCATCGTCTTCAAGGGTTCCGGTTTCTACCGGAACGACAGCCGCGGCGCCTCGTCGAGCAGCACGCCTGCTTCGAAGCCGGCCTCGGCGTCCACGACGACGGCTGCCGCCGCCCCCGCTGCCGCGTCCTCCTCGACGTCGTCGAGCACGGGCAGCAGCTCCACCTCGGCCGCCTGACCGCTCCTACCTGAGGCCCCGCCCGCCCCGACCGGGCAGCGGGGCCTTCGGCATGCCCGGTTAGGGTGGCCGCATGGTGAACGCAGAGATCGGTGTCATCGGCGGCTCGGGCTTCTACTCCTTCCTGGAGGACGTCTCCGAGCTCCAGGTGGAGACCCCGTACGGGCCCCCGAGCGACTCCCTGTACGTGGGTGAGCTGGCCGGCCGCCAGGTGGCGTTCCTGCCCCGGCACGGGCGCAGCCACACCGTCCCGCCACACAAGATCAACTACCGGGCGAACCTGTGGGCCCTGCGTTCGCTCGGCGTCCGCCAGGTACTGGGCCCCTGCGCGGTCGGCGGCCTGCGGGCCGAGTACGGTCCGGGCACGCTGCTCGTGCCCGACCAGCTGGTCGACCGTACGAAGTCCCGGGTGCAGACCTTCTTCGACGGGGAGCCGCTGCCCGACGGCAGCGTCCCGAACGTCGTGCACACCACCTTCGCGGACCCGTACTGCCCGGTGGGGCGCGAGGTGGCGCTGGAGGCGGCCCGGGGCCGGAACTGGGAGCCGGTGGACGGCGGCACCATGGTCGTCGTCGAGGGGCCGCGATTCTCCACGCGCGCCGAGTCGCGGTGGCACGCGGCGGCGGGCTGGTCGGTGGTCGGCATGACGGGGCACCCGGAGGCGATCCTCGCGCGTGAGCTGGGGCTCTGCTACACCTCGATGGCGCTGGTCACGGACCTGGACGCGGGCGCCGAGACAGGCGAGGGCGTGTCGCACACGGAGGTCCTGAAGGTCTTCGGCGAGAACGTCGGGCGCCTGCGCGAGGTGCTCTTCGACGCGGTGGCGGCCCTGCCGTCGACGGAGTCGCGCGACTGCCTGTGCACGCACGCCCACGACGGATGGGACCTGGGCATCGAGCTTCCGTAGCTGCGGTGGCCGCGGTGGCCGCCGTGGCTGAGGTGGCTGCTGCCGTGGCTGAGGTGGCGTCTGCCGCGGCTGCGGTGGCTATCGCGGCTGCCGTGCTCACCGCCCTCGGGGCGGACCCCGCGTGAGCTGATACCGCGGGGCTCACCCCGGCGAGTGACGGGATTGTCCACAAGCTGGGGATCGTCCACAGGCCGGAGCGGGATCCGGCGGGAGGCCGGATCGTGAGATGTGTCCGGGCGCCGGGTCCGGGCACAGCTCACTCCGTCTGGTGGTGGCCCTCATGTCCCGTACGCCTACGCCCACTTCCACGCCTACTTCCACGCCCGTTCCTGCGTCCCCCTCGCCGTCCTCTTCGACGTCCTCTCCCGTCCTCCCTTCCGCCTGCCCGTCCCCCTGTCCCCCCGCGCGCCCGGTCCCGCCGTTTCCCCCGCTGCGGGTGGGGCGGGGCGGGGACCGGCTGCGCAGGGCCCTGCGGCGTCGGCGGCGGGCCGTCTCGGCCGGGCTGGCAGTCGCGGCCGCGGCGCTGGCCGTGGGCGGCACGGAGGCACAGGCTTCCCGGGGCGCCGCGCCCCCGGCGGTGAAACCGCCGCCCGCGGCGGTGCGGATGGTGTCGGCCCCGGTGCGCATCGCTGACGCGGCGACGGTGCGGTTGCTGCGGCCCGGGGACCACGTCGACGTGGTCGCGGCGGAGCGCGCCGGACCGCCCAGGGTGGTGGCCGCGGGGGCCCGGGTTGCCGAAGTACCCGATCCCGACCAGCGTGGTGGGGACGGTGGGGCGCTCGTGGTCCTGTCCGTGCCCCGGGATACCGCACGCGCTCTCGTAGGGGCGGGCACCACGGCCCGGCTGGCGGTGACATTGTGTTGAGTCCCACACGCGGGCAGTCAAGTCACCTCGAGTTGAGGCCCGATGGGACACGCCGTGCCCGGACTGCCGTAACTTTCGGAACCGTTGGCTCCGTGTTCGGCACTTGCGAAGAAGGGCTCAGTGGTGAGCGAAAAGAAGAAGGACAGCGTCCTGGCGGGCTTCAAAGCCTTCCTGATGCGCGGCAACGTGGTCGACCTGGCGGTCGCCGTGGTCATCGGCGCGGCGTTCACGAACATCGTGAACTCCATCGTCAAGGGCATCATCAGCCCGCTGGTGGGCGCCATCGGGACGAAGAGCCTCGACGTCTACAAGTCGTGCCTGAAGGACCCGTGCGGGGTCGACGCGAGCGGCCAGCCCACGGGCGTCGAGATCCTCTGGGGCTCGGTGCTCAACGCGGCGCTCACCTTCCTGATCACCGCCGCCGTCGTGTACTTCCTGATGGTGCTGCCCATGGCGAAGTACCTCGCCAAGATGGAGGCCCGCCGCAAGGCGCGGGAAGGCGTCCAGGAGACCATGGAGATCACCGAGCTGGAGGTCCTCAAGGACATCCGGGACCTGCTCATCACGCAGCGTGGCGCCAGCAGCGGGAGTACCCCCGGGGCACCGGCGTCGCGCGACGCGTTCTAGCTGCGGCGCATACGGCCGCCGCGACGGCTCAGATGTGGTGCGGGGGCTTCTCGTCGAGGAAGCGGGCCAGGTCGGCCGTGCTTCCGCCGGCGGGCGGCCGCTCGCCCCAGCCGCGGTCGGTGTCGTCCGACGACTGCTGGTCCAGCGGGTCGTCGAAGACCAGCCTGGGCTTCGGCCGGGGCTTCTCGGCCTCGGGCACGGGCTGCGGGTCGGAGGCGGGGGCGGTGCTCATGCGTCCAGGGTACGGCCGCCCACACGCGCGTTCCCGCCCCCGGCCCCGCTCAGCTGGGGGCCTCGGCCCCGGGGCGGGCGCAGAACCACCCGGTACGGCGATCCACAGGTTGCGGGTCGCGACCTTCTTCCCGGTGGTGCGCCAGAAGGACGGATCCTCGGGCGTCCACCCGGTGATCGTGCGGCCGGGGCGGTACTGAGCCGGGTCGGCGGCGAGTACCCTCTGCGCCTCCTGCGTGGCGGAACTCATGGCGTGGACCTGAACATTGAGAAGGGTCCTGACCTACCCCAGACTCCGCCTGCGGGGGCCCCGGCAGGGGCGAACGTCGCGTGCGCGACAGGACGAGGTCCTGTCACCCCCATGACGTCCCTCAGCGCGTCCGCCACGCCCGGGCGCGCGTCCTCTGGTCTGCTGGCCGGTATGGCCTACACCCCCATGACCGCCCGCAGTCGCGACGAGGACCACCGCGCGGCCACCCCGCTGGAGCTCTTCTTCGACCTCTGCTTCGTCGTCGCTATCGCGCAGGCCGGTGCCCGGCTGGTGCACGCGCTGGCGGAGGGCCATCCCGGCACCGGGGTGATCGGTTTCTTCTTCGTCTTCTTCGGTGTGTGGTGGGCGTGGATGAACTTCACCTGGTTCGCCTCCGCCTACGACGTCGACGACGTGCCGTACCGGATCGCGACCCTCGTGCAGATCGCCGGCGTGCTCGTCTACGCGGCCGGCGTGGGCCGGGCCTTCGACGACAACGACTGGACCGTCGCCGTCATCGGCTACGTCATCATGCGCGTCGCCCTGACGGCGCAGTGGCTGCGGGCCGCCGCAGGGGAGCGGGGCGAGGCGCGGGCCGCTGCGCTGAAGTACGCGGTCGGGCTGGTGATCTGCCAGGCCGGCTGGGTGGCGCTGCTGTTCGCCCCGGACGACACCAAGCGCTGGCTGTTCCTGGTGGTGGCCGCCGCCGAGCTGCTCGTCCCGGTGATCGCCGAGCGCGGCCACCAGACGCCCTGGCACGCCCACCACATCGTGGAGCGGTACGGCCTGTTCACCATCATCGTGCTGGGCGAGACGATCGCCGCGAGCACGGTGGCGGTGAAATCGGCGATCGACGAGCACGAAGCGCTGGGACAGCTCCTGCCCATCGCCGCCGGCGGACTGCTGATCGTCTTCGCCGCGTGGTGGATCTACTTCGCGGTGCCGATGCACGAGTACCTGAGCTCCAACCGCGAGGCCATCCCGTGGGGTTACGGCCACCTGCTGATCTTCGCCTCGGGCGCGGCGATCGGCGCCGGCATCGAGGTCGCGGTCGAGCACACGGTCGGCATGGCACACATCTCGCAGCTGGCCGCCAACGCCGCCGTCACCGTCCCGGCCGCGCTCTTCCTGTTCATGGTCTGGCTGCTGCACTCCCGCCACTTCAAGCGGGGCATCGCCCAGCAGCTGACCCTCCCGCTCGCAGCCCTCGCGCTCCTCGCCTGCACCTGGGCGGGCTCGTACGCGGTCCTGTACGCGGGCCTGGTCGCCACGGCCACGGTAGCGATCGGCCTGACCCTCGCCACAAGATCCAGCGGCCCCGGCCCCGACACGCCCTCCAGCCTCGTCGGCATGTGAGGCGCGGGATCGGGGGCGGAGCCCCGGCAACGGCACCGCGCCGAACCGTCACTCCTGCGCCCCCGAACCCGTTCAGCAGCTCAGCGCAACGGCAACAGGAAGAGGCACGGCCATGACACTCCCCGCACAGCGCCACGGCACCGACCCCGGAGGGGAACTGGCCGAGCCCGGCTTCTGGCAGCAACCCCCCGCCCACCGCCTGGCGGTCTTCGCCCGCCTGCGCGCCCTCGACTCCCCCGTCTTCGTCCCCGAGGGCACCGGCCACTGGGCCCTCGTCCGCCACGCCCAGGTGCAGGAGGCGAGCCGCCTCCCCAAAGTCTTCGCCAGCGCTCCCGGCGTCACCACCCCCGAACCCGCTCGCTGGGTCCGCGCCCTGTTCGGCGACTCGATGGTCAACCTGGACGGCCCCGACCACGCCCAGCTGCGCAAGATCGTGCAGCGGGCCTTCACGCCCCGCCTGCTGGCGGCCGCCGAGGAGGACATCCACGCGGTGGCGGCCCGCATCGTGGACGACGTACTCGCCGAGGAGCCCGACGAGTTCGTCTCGGCCGTGGCGTCCCGGCTGCCCCTGGAGGTCATCTGCAACATGATGGGCATCCCGGAGCGCTACCGGGCGGAGATCGCCGACCGCGTCAACCACGCCTCCGAGAACATCGGCGTGGAGCGCGGTCTGGCCGCCCGGCTGCGGATGCCCGGGCGCGGCCTGCGGGCGCTCGCCAGGATGCAGCGGATGGTGGCCGGCATCGGGCGGGAGCGGCGGAAGAACCCCACGGACGACCTGATCTCGGCTCTGGTGTGCGCGAACGTCGACGGCCAGGCCCTCGGCGCCCGCCAGCTCGGCGCCTTCTTCTCGCTCCTGATGGTGGCCGGGGTGGAGACCACCCGCAACGCGATCACGCACGGACTGACCCTGCTGACCGACAACCCGGACCAACGGGACCTGCTGCTCTCGGACTTCGAGAAGTACGCGGACGGTGCGGTGGACGAGATGATCCGACACTCGACGCCGATCATCCAGTTCCGCCGGACCGTCGCCGCCGAACACACCCTGGACGGACACCTGTTCCACCCGGGCGACAAGGTGGTCCTGTACTACGCCTCCGCCAACCGTGACGAGGCCGTCTTCCCGGACCCCGACGCCTTCGACATCACCCGCTCACCCAACCCGCACCTGGGGTTCGGCGGCGGCGGACCGCATTTCTGTCTGGGCGCGCACCTGGCCCGGGTGGAGATGAAGGCCCTCTTCCGCGAGCTGCTGACCCGCCCGGTGGGGCTGCGCGCGGTGGGGCTGCCGGATCTGGCCGGGTCGAACTTCGACAACCGGGTCCGCTCGCTCAAGTTCGCCTTCGAGCGGCCCTGACCACGGCAACCCGAGCACGGCGACCCGTGCGTCCGCGCACGCGGAACCGGCCACCGGGCAGGCTGGGAGCCCGGCGGCCGGAGCAGGTGGTGGCAGCCCCCGCGGGCGGCTACTGCTGCAGGCTCTGCACCGTGATGACGCAGTGGGCGCTGCTCGTCAGCACTTCCTCGTCGCCCGCGAACGCCTGGAGCACCTCGGCGGACACCGGCCGGCCCGGGACGGCCTCGGCCCACGGCCGCGTGGCGAAGAGGAAGTACGCCTGACCGCTCTCGTTGGCCGCGGCGACCCACTCGTCCGGGGCGGTGCAGGTCGCGTTCAGCCCGGGCAGGGTCAACGCGATCTGGTTGCCCGCGAGCAGGATCTGCACCGCGAAGGTGCGCGGGCTGCGGGTGCCGTCCATGACCACGTCGCCGATGGGCAGGCCGATCTCCTCCAGCAGCCCGCGGGCGGCCTCCTCGCTGGCCTTCTGGCCCTGCGGGCCGTCGCCGAGGGTGTAGGCGAGGAGGTACGGAATGTCGTGGCCTTCGGAGGGATCGCCGATCCAGGCGAGCACCGAAAGGGTGCCGAGCACGGACCGGTCGATTTCGGCTTGAGTAGAAGTCATGCGCCGCACCCTAGTGGTCTACCGCCCGGCCCTTTCACGGCCTATCACCCAGGCGGGCTAGACGGCCCAGAATCCCGTTCCGGAATTCGCCTGCATGTTCGCGTCCTGGTACTGGAGGCGCACAATGCGCGCGTTTTCCGGGATTTCGAACACTACCCATCCCTCTGCCCGCTCACCGACCGCGAGGGAATCGAAGACGAGCGGTTTGCCGGTCGTCAGCTCACCGGTGGGCACCACCGGGTGGCGCTGCCCCGCGCTGTCGTGCGCCCACATGCGTCCGAGCGCCCCGTACGAGGCGCCGCCCACGTTGACGAACGACATCGAGGCGGCCACCCAGCGCTTGCCGGCCGGCGGGGCGAAGTTCTTCTCCACGCTGACCGCGGGGTCGACGTACGCGCCCAGCACGGCCTGCAGGTGCCGGCCGATCTGGTCGCCGTGCACCCGTACGGCCTCACCCACACGGGCATCCTTCTCCCCGGTCCGGGCGGGGACCTCGTCCGCGCCGGGCGCCCCGTCGTCCGCCGCACCGCCGTCCACCGGGACGGCGGGCGCCGCGGCCGGGGCGAGCGCGGCCCCCTCGGGCGCGCTCTGGCAGGCCGTGGCGCCCAGCAGGAGGACCGGGAGGAGGGCGGCGGCGAGGACGGGGCGGCGGACCGGGCGGAGAGCGGCGGCGAGGACGGGGAAGCGGGCGGGGACGGCGGACTGACGCATGCGGGATCCCTCCGGGGATGTATTTCAGTCAGTCTCACGCGCCCGAGCGGGCAATTGCACACACCGACACGAGTGTGGGAAGAGAGTTGCCGCCCATATGCCAGCACAATGCGTTCCGGCGGATTACCGCCCCCGCTCCCACCTGGAGGAACAATGCGCACCATCGGCCGCCGACTGGCCCTGACCGCCTTCTCCGCACTGACCGCCGCCACGGTATTCACCGGTTCGGCACAGGCCACCGTTTTTGACCAGGGAATTTCCGTACAGCCGTACGGTCACATTTCCGAGGACGGCAAGGTCACCCTTTCCGGCACCTACCACTGCCAGGCCGCGTCACCCATGGGGGCGAGGCTGCAGATTTCGGCGGCCGTCGTCCAGGACGGCACCCGGCTCGCCTTCGGCGGCGGCGAGGCGGACTGCGACGGGCAGGAGCACGAGTGGCGGGCCACCGGCTCGCTCAAGTACACCCCGGACTTCCACCCCGGCCAGGCGCTCGCCGAGGCCCAGCTCAACGAGATCCACTTCTCGGGCCTGCTGCCGCGCTCCGTCGACACGGTCGCGGAGGACCGTCAGGAGATCGAGCTGACCACCCACCACTAGCGGCGGCTACCGGCCGAGCGGACACCGTGCCGGTAGCCGCCGCTACCGGCACTCGGGCGCGACGTCCGTCATCGACATGAACGCCACCGACTGGCACCCCGGGACCGCGTGCGGCCGCCCCGTCGTCCAGTCCACGACCGTCGGTACTCCGGCGGCCAGCAGGAGCACGGCGAGGATGCCCGTCACGGCGCCCTTGTTCAGCCTGCGCACGGCACGTTCCGTTCCATGGTCCGCATCATCACCCCGCCCCCCGCGCCCCACAACTCGGCGTGACATCCCTGTCACCCCGCGCTCCGTGGGCTGCCCGCCGCGTCGAACTCGCACCACACGGCCTTGCCGTCGCCCCGGGACTCCACGCCCCAGTGCGTGGCCAGCGCGTCCACCAGCAGGAGCCCGCGTCCCGTGGTGGCGGCCTCGCCCGGCGTGCGGCGGCGCGGCCACACGCTGGACCGGTCCTTGACCCACAGCCGGATCCGCCGGACCGGCTCGGGCAGCACCTCCATGGTCAGCACCGCCCCGCCGTCGGTGTGCAGCAGGGCGTTGACCAGCAGTTCCCCGGCCGCCAGCTCCACGTCGTCGGCGAGGTCCGGCATGCCCCAGTCGCGCAGGGCCTGGCGCAGCGCGTAGCGGGCCTCCGAGAGCCCTTCCGGATCGGCCTGGTGGACGTACTGGTGGATGCGCGGGGCCCGGTGGGTGCCCGGGTCGGGGGCCCGGCGCAG
The DNA here is from genome assembly GCF_040652395.1 of Streptomyces sp. NPDC048269. Taxonomy (NCBI): domain Bacteria; kingdom Bacillati; phylum Actinomycetota; class Actinomycetes; order Kitasatosporales; family Streptomycetaceae; genus Streptomyces; species Streptomyces sp. NPDC048269. The sequence continues at coordinate 86,447 of NZ_JBEZLW010000020.1, read as the reverse complement.
CACCAGGAGGGCCACGTCGTCCCCGGAACCCCAGCGCTCCCAGAGCCGGTCCAGGAGGTGGTCGGCGAGCGCCCCGGCCTCCTGCGGGCCGCTGCGGACCACGTGGGCGAGGGCCTCCATGCCCTGGGTGATGGCCGTCCCCGGCTCCTCCACCAGGCCGTCCGTGCACAGCACCAGCGTCTCCCCGGGCACCAGGTCGAGGCGGGTCTCGGGGAACTCCTCCTGCTCGAAGACCGACGCCAGCCCGAGCGGCAGGCCGCCGCGCACGTTGGGCCAGCCCGTACGGCCGTCCGTGTGCCGGATCAGCGGGCCCAGGTGTCCCGCGCGCACCGCCCGTACGCCGCCGGTCTCCAGGTCCACCTGGGCGTACATGCACGTCGCGAAGCGCTCGGTGTCCAGCTCGGCGAGGAAGCGCGAGGCCCGCGCCAGCACGGTGGACGGCGGATGCCCCTCCCCCGCGTACGCCCGCAGCGCGATCCGCAGCTGGCCCATGATGGCCGCCGCGTGCGTGTCGTGGCCCTGTACGTCGCCCACCACGATCCCGACCCGGTCGCGCGGCAGCGCGATCACGTCGTACCAGTCCCCGCCGACCTCCCGCCCGCTCCAGGCGGAGTGGTAGCGGACCGCGATCTCCCCGCCCGTGATCTCGGGGATGCGGCGGGGCAGCATGGCCGCCTGCAGGCCCGTCGCGAACTCCCGCTCCTGGTCGAAGAGGAGCGCCCGCTGCAGCGACTGGGCCACGATGCCCGCCAGACCCAGGCAGAGGTTCTTCTCCTCCGGGCTGAAGTCGGTGCGCCGCCGGTAGAAGAGGACCAGTCCGCCGATGGCCTTGGCCTGCGCGATCAGCGGCAGATAGGCGGCAGCGTCGTACTGGATCCGGTTCAGGTAGTCCCCGAGCAACGGGAACTCCTCGCCGAGCGCCGCGAGCGAGGTGACGAAACGTGCCTGCCGGGTGATCACCGCGTGCGACAGCGGCAGCGACCCGTCCAGCCGGGTGAAGTTGCGTTCGCTGAGGATCTCGAGCGTCTCCCCGCTCATCGCGATCATCTTGATCGTGCCGCCCTCGACCAGCCCCAGGGCCAGCCCGTCCGCGCCGAGCCGCTCCAGCGCGCCCGCGCCCGTCAGCGCGGCCGTGACGTCGTCGACCGTCACCGCCCGCGAGAGGGCCTCCGTGGTCCGCTGGACGATCGTCGTCTGCTGGGCCCGGGCCGTCTCCAGTTTGCGCAGCAGCGTGGCCTGCGCCAGCTCCGCCGTCGCGTCCCGGACGATCCCCACGATCAACCGCGGCTGCCCGTCCTCGTCCCGGATCACCCGGCCCTGGGTGTGGGTCCACTGGTCGCGGCCGTCTCGGCGCTGCACCGTGAAGTAGGCACCGTACGACTCCTCGCCGCTGGCCAGGACCCCCGCGATGGTGTCACGCAGCCTGACGGCGTCCTCGGGCCGGATCCGCCGGCCGAGGGCCTGCGGGGTGCCGTCGAAGCCTTCCTGCTCCAGGTCGAACACGGCCGAGCCGGCCTCGTCCACGGCCAGCGTGTCGGCCCCCAGGTCCCATTCGAAACTGCCCATGCCGTTGAGTGCGAGCCGTTCCCCGGCCCCGGTCACGGGGGTCTGCCGGCCCTGCTCCGGGCTGTCGCGCTCCGCAGCTGTCAAGAGACTCACACCACCTAACGGCCGGGCCAGCAAGGCTGGGAGATCAGCCGGTCCCACTCCTCGTCAGGATGCCCCGGAAGGGTGCGCCCGGCCTCCCGCCAGCGCATGACGAGGGAGAGGTAGATCGGGGGCTGGGCTGCGTGGGAGGCCGTGGCGTAGGGCCCGCGGTCGTACCCGCCGGTCCTGGCCGTGTTGGGCCTCGCCGCGGCGGGCTGTTCCCCACGGCTGGCGGGAATGCGTACCCAGCCGCGGCCCTGTGCTCGCTCCGCGCTCATCGCGGACCCCTCTCACCGCGTCTCACCGCGGATATCACCGCGGATACGTCTTCGGAAGCCCGGCCGCGGCCCCTGGGTACTCCCCCGGGCGCGGCCCGCGGGAGTACCGGACGTCACCCGTGGAGCCCGGCAGCGGGCTCCGGGCGCCGAGGCGCTTGCGGACTCCTCCCACCAGTCTCCCCGCCGTGAACCCCGCACCGTGCACGAATCGCATGGAAGGGCCGAATGAGGGAGCCGTCAGCAGCCCCGCGAAGAACAGTCCCGGCCACGAGGACTCGAAGCCGGGGCTCAGCTCCGGCGTCCTGCTCGCCCCCACGGTCACCAGCGCGGCCCGCAGCCCCGCGTCGAGCAGCTCCAGCCGGCCCAGGTCCGGGGTGAACCCGGTGGCGGCGATGACGTGCGCGGTGTCCAGGACCACGGACTCCCCCGCCCTGGTGGTCAGCCCGAGCCGGGTCCGCTCACCGACCGCCACCGCCCGGTGCAGGTGGTGCCCGAGCAGGACGGGGACGCGCCGCTCGAACCGGTCCCGCAGCCACCAGGCGCCGGCCGGCCCCAGCGCGGTCGCCGCGATCCGCTCCCGGGTGGCCGCGGGCAGCCGCCGGACAGCCCACGGCAGCTCCGACCACACCCAGCTGCGCCAGCCGGTGCCGAGCCCGCTGTGCGGATCGCGCAGGGCCCGCAGCCGGGGCCTGACCAAGGGCTGCGGCACGGTGTTCCAGTTCAGCCGCGAGCGCCGGGCGACCAGGCAGGGCCGGGCGCCCTGTTCGGCCAGCAGCGCGGCGGTCTCCAGTGCCGCCTGCCCGGCGCCGAGGACGGCGACCTCGCGCCCGGCGAAGCCGGACAGGTCCCGGTGGCCGCTGCTGTGCGAGTAGTGGCCCGGCGGCAGGTCGCGCAGCGCCGGGGGGTGGTGGACGAACGGCATCACCCCGACCGCGAGGGCGACCGTACGGGCCAGGAGCGGCGGTCCCTCGGCGATGCGGACGCGGAAGCCGTCGCCCTGCGGGGTCACCTCCGTGACCGTCACCTCCTCCACCTCCGGCGCGGCATGGCGGGCGAACCACATCCCGTACGAACTGAACGTGCCGATGGGCAGCGGAGTGCCGTGTTCCGCGGGCAGTCCGCGCGTGCCGCAGTAGTCGGCCAGCGTGAACCGCCCGTCCGGCGCGGACAGGTTGGAGGACCAGGGCTCCGACTTCAGGTACATGCCCTCGGGCATGTGGTCCCGCCAGGAGGCCATGGGCCGCCCCAGCAGCCGTACGTCCAGCCCCGCACCCGCCGCGTGCGCGGCGATCGACAGCCCGTACGGGCCCGCGCCGACCACCACGAGATCGTCCATCCGCGTCACGGCCGTTCCTCCAGCTCCATGGTCATCGACCCGGCCCGGGCCGGGTCAGCGGGTCACCAGCTCGTCGGGCTCCGCGGATGCCCCCGACGGCGCGGGCCGGGAGAGCCCGCCCGGCTGCGGCTGGTCCCCGTCCCGCTGGCGGGGTGCCCGGACCACCGCGCGGGCCGTACGCCTCCCCTGTGCGGGGACGCCCCGCAGGGCGAGCGCGCCCTTCCCGAACCCGCGCCCGAGGAAGGCGCCGAGCATCGCCAGGAAGGGCAGCGGGTCGTCGGCGGCGAACCAGGCCGTCTCGACCCGCCCCCGCGCGGTCTTCGGCAGCGGCCGCACCGTCCGGGCCCACCCGCGCCCGCGCGGATGCGGCAGCCCCTCCGGAGGCGCCGCGCCGGGCCCGGCAGGATCCGTCTGGCACGCCGTCAGGCGGCGCGGCAGCGAGCGGCCGCGCACCGCCGCCAGCAGCGCGTAGTTCTCGGCGACGAAGACCCGGCCCGGCCCGCCCGAGGGCGCCGGGACCCGTTGGCCCGTCAGATCCAGGTACATCGCCTGTACGACGTCCAGCCCGGCGGTGTCCGTGAACAGCCGGAACTGCGCGCCCGGGCGCGGGTTGAAGTCCACCAGCCGGAAGGTGCCCCGCTCGTCCCGGCGGAAGTCCAGGTCCAGGATCCCCTGGTAACCGAGGCGTTCGGCCAGCCGCAGCCCCGCCTCCTCCACCGCCGGATCCGGCAGCCAGCGCCCCACGGCCGTCAGCCCCGTCCGCACCGGCCAGGACAGCTCCTTGCGGCCCGATCCCACGAGCAGCGGATGCCCGCCGCGGCCGAACGCGCCGTGGAAGAACCAGTCGGTGTCCGGCCCGGCCGGCAGGAACCGCTGGAGCAGCAGCCCGCTGCCGGCCTCGGCGGAGCGCTCGTACAGCCGCCGCGCCTCGGCGGCGGTGTGCACCAGCGTGGTGCTCCGCAGCCCGTCGGATCCGGTCGGCAGCAGCCAGGGCCGGCTCCACTTGGCGACCACCGGCAGACCGAGCCGCCAGGCGGCCTCCGCCGCCTCGGCGCCGCTCGCCGGGACGACGGTCTCCGGGTGCGGGACGTCCCACCGCGCGCAGAGCCGTGCCAGTTCGGCCTTGTCGGCCACCCGGGCAGGGAGGTTGTCGGGCTGATGGGGAATCCGGAAACGGTCCGTCAGCATCGGTGCCACCCGGGACACCGCGATGGCGCTCAGATCGTCCATGGCGACGAGCACGGCCGGCCGGCCGATCCGCTCCGACACCCCGGTCAGGCACTCCAGCAACGCCTCGGGCGCCTCGGGGTCCAGCCCGCCGGGCGGCCCCGGATGCACGGCGTGCAGATACCTCGAGCGCGCCATGGGTCCTCCCCCGGCCTCGACGACGGCATGCACCTCCACGCCCTTGCGGCCAAGGGATCTGACGGCGCCAAGGGTTCCGTGGTGGAACGGATTCCGATCGAGTCTGAGCAGAACTGCGGGCACATGGTCGAGATATGCGTGCATGGCAACGGTGTCTTTCACCTAGTCGGACCAAGTGGGGATGATGCGCAGCTGCGAATGGCCTATGCGGCGGTCACCGGACAGGCCATTCGTCAGATGTGATGTCTAACGTCTTTGGTAAGCCCACCGATTCAGGAAAGCTCGGGAGACGCCATGCCCACACCACGCCGCCGACTGGTGAGCACCTGCATCGGTACGGTCACGGCCGGACTGCTCGCCACGGGGGCCGCGCTCGCGGAACCCGAGAAGGAGGGGACCCAGGGCTCGGACATCGCCATGGGCGCCTACCTCGACTACGGGCCGCCCGGCGTGGCCCGGATCCCGCGCCTGTCGCGCTGGCTGGGCGGCAAGCAGATCCGGGTCGGGCACACCTACCTGCCCGGCGACCGTTGGGCGGGCATCGAGGGCCGCGTCTCCTTCCTGGAGAGCTGGGCGCAGTGGCGCCTGGCCGACGACGACCGGATGTTCGTCCTCAACGTGCCCATGCAGGAGCGGAACGAATACCGGCTGTCCGACCGTCAGGTGGGGCGGCTGATCAGGGCGGGCGCGTGGGGCCGGTACGACCTGCACTTCAGACGGCTCGCCGAGCGGCTCGTGGACCTCGGCCTCCCGGACACGGTGATCGTGCTCGGCTGGGAGATGAACGGCAGCACCTACTCCCACCGCTGCGGGCCGGACCCGGAGAACTGGAAGGTGTACTGGAAGCGCATCGTCAACACGATGCGCTCGGTGCCCGGCCAGGAGTTCAAGTTCGACTTCGCCCCGAACAGGGGTGCGGACGCCATCGGCTGGACCCGCTGCTACCCCGGCGACGACGTGGTCGACATCATCGGGATGGATTCGTACGACCAGGGTCCCGGCCGCGACTTCGACGACCAGATCACCCAGCCGTACGGACTCCAGCAGCACGTCGACTTCGCGAAAGCACACGGCAAGGAGATCTCCTACCCGGAGTGGGGGCTGTTCCGGCGCGGGGACAACGCGGAGTACGTCCGGCGCATGCTGAAGTGGATCGAGCAGCACAAGCCGCTCTACCACACCATCACCGACTACTGCCCGCACGGCGTCTGGCAGTGCAAGCAGAACCCGCGGTCCTCCAAGGTCTTCCGTGACGCGCTGAGGCCGGAGGAGCCCGGCCCGGTGATTCCGACCCCGGTGATCCCGACCCCGGTGGTGCCGACCCCCGTGGTCCCGACCCCGGTCGTCCCGACCCCCGTGGTGCCCACACCGGCCGTACCGACTCCCCAGATCCCGACTCCCCAGATCCCGAGTCCCACGGTCCCGACGCCGCAGGTCCCGACGCCCGAGATCCCCAACCCCTCGCCGGTGGTCCCGACGCCCGAGCCCTCGCCGGTGGTTCCGACGCCGGTGGTCCCCACACCCGAGGTCCCGACACCCGGACTCCCCACACCCGAGGCCCCGACTCCGACCCCGACCCCGGTGCCGTCCCCCGTCATCCCGAGCCCGGTCGTGCCGAAGCCCGAGCCCGCACCCGCGACGCCGACGCCGGTCCCGACCCCCACGCCCAAGCCGGAACCGACCAGGCCGCCGGTCAACAGCACGCAGTGGTGCATCCCGCTCAGCTTCGGGGAGTGGCTCTCCAAGCTGGTCGGCGACCAGTCGGTCTGCATCAAGTTCGACTGGGGCGAGAGCTCGGGCTACTGGCCCTTCTAGACGGGTCATCGCACCCGCAGTTCGTTGAGCCGTGCCCGCCAGTCCCGGGCGGCCGGCAGCGCCTCCCGCAGTGCGTCCACCGCCCGCTCGCGCCCCGTGACCTGCGACTCGTGCAGCCGCAACAGGGGCGTGAGCGCGTTCGTGGCCAGCAGGAACCGCTGGTTGACCACCGTCTCGGGCCGCCAGTGGTTCTTGTACGGCTCGTTGCCGCGCAGGAAGCTCACCACCGGGCGGCCGTCGGCGAGCGCCCGCCCTGCCTCGTAGCGCAGCAGCAGCGTCGCCACGTCCACCTTGCGCGCGCGCAGGTCGGGATCGGCGCCGTAGAGGTAGCCGCCGCTCAGCCCCGCCGACAGCAGCGTGACGTTGGCCGCCACCACCTTCCCGTCCAGCCGGAACTCCGTCAGCCGCCCCTCCCCCGCCCGCACCATCCGCCGGGTGGCCCGGGTGAGGTGCTCGGCGAAGCGGGGCCTGAGGTGCTCCGGGGTCACCCCGCGGCCGCGCCACTGCTTCTCGTGCAGCCGCAGCAGGGTCCGTACGGCACGCGGCACTTCCTGCTCGGTGACCTCGTGCTCCTCGATCCCGGCCGCGTCGGTCTTGCGGAGCTTGGCCCGCACCCGCTGGGCACCGGAGGCCGGCATCCGTTTGACCAGCTCGTCGAAGGGCAGCGTGGGCAGTTCCATGCAGGTGGAGTCGGTGAGCTTGCTGCGGGCGCCGTTCCACGCCTCGTACACCGCCTCGGCGGCGGCCCCGGGGCGCACCTCGCGCAGGTCGACGACCGCGCCCCGGGCTGCCCGGTGCAGCCCGCGGGCCAGCGCCGGGACGACCTGGCCCGCGTGCTCGGCGGCCACGAGCACGTCGAAGTAGTCGGTGATGGGGCCGCCGAGCGGCACCAGCAGCGGCAGCGGCCGGTGTACGAGCATCAGCGCGGCCGCGCCGACCAGCTCCTCGCCGCGCCGCACGAGGACGATCCGTAGCCGGCCCTCCTTCCCGTACGACAGCCACCAGGAGTGCAGCCATGCGTGGCTCTGGAAGGGTGTGGCGGTGGGGCAGGCGCGGAGGAGACGGTTCCACGGCTCCTCCAGCGCGGCGAACTGCCGGGGGTCACGGCACAGCGTCACCGAGAGGGCCCCGGCGGAGCCCGAACTCATCGCACGGACTCCTTCTCCTTGGTCTCGGCGTGCTCACCCTGCGCGGGGAGCGAGGGATACTCCCCGACGACCGGCCGGCCCCCCTCTTGCTCCTCCTTCTCCTCCTCCTTGCGACGGCCGGGCCGGGCGAGCAGCCACAGCCCGCCGAGCAGGCCGCCGGCACACATCCCGACGGCACCGCTGATGGCGGCGGACGGGGAGGCCGGGTCGCTCGGAGCGACGGCCTGGTTGAAGAGGAGCAGCTGTACGCCGGTGTTCTTGGCGGCCTGGTTGCTGCTCAGCGACAGGGCGTCGGCCACCGCGTTGGCGATGTCGGCGGCCTCGGCGGGGCTCGTCGACGTGCCGGTGATGGCGATCATCGGCGACTCGGGGGAGGTCTCGGCCCGCACCTGGGTCCGCAGCTTCTGCGCACCGATGCCGGCCCGGGGCTGGGCGTAGGCGAGGGTGGAACTGCTCGTCGCGATACGGGCGTAGGCCTGGGCGAAACCGAGGGCGGTCGCCGGCTCGGTGGTGTCGTCCGGCACGGCGACGACATAGCTCGTGGCGGCGTACTCGGGTGCCTTGAGCACCCCGTACGCCCCGCCCGCGGCCAGCCCGAGCAGGGCGCACGCGGGCAGCGGCCACCACACGGGGGGCCGCGTGAACCGCAGCCGCGGCCTCTTCTCGGAGCGGTGGTCGGACTTCCTCTCGGCCTTCTTCTCGACTCTCTTCTCGACCTTCTTCTCGGCCTTCTTCTCGGCCTTCTTCTGCTCGGCGCTGTCGGCCATGTTCGTGCTCGCTTCCTGACTGAAGTACGGATTCCTTCGGGCGGGGATACGTCTCAACGTCCGCCGGTGCCACCCGGCGGGCTCGGCATTTCCAGCCCCTCGGGCGCGTGGGGCGCCCGGGGCACATCCAGCCCGGCCCGGGGACCCCTCCCAGCGGCAGCCGGGGGAGTCCGAGGCGGGGGGTCCGGGGCGGAGCCCCGGTCTTCGAGCCCCGCCGGCGTTCGGGGTGCGGGGCGCGGGGCGGAGCCCCGGAAACGCCGGGCGGAGCCCGGCCCCGGCGCAGCCGACAGGGCCAGGTCGTACACGTCCAGCAACTGCTTCGCGCTGCGCGCGATGTCGTAGCGCCGCACCACCGGCGGCGCCGGCAGCCGGCGCGCACCCGCCTCCATGTGGCCGCGCAACGCCGCGACCAGCTCCTCCGTGCCGGGGCCGATCCGCCGCGCCCCGGGCGCCTGCCCCGCGGGCAGGTCGTCGATGGCGGGGCAGGTCACGTGAAGCACCGGCAGCCCGGCGGCCAGCGCCTCCACCACCGCCAGCCCGAACGCCTCCTCCCGCGACGGCGAGACGAAGACGTCCATGGCGGCCAGCAGTGCCGGGATCCCCGGGGTGCGGCCGTCCGCGCTGTCGCCCAGCGGGTCCCGCTCCCCCAGCAGGTGGATCCGGCTCTGCGCGCCGAGCTCGGCGGCGAGCAGGCGCAGGGCCGCGCGCTCGGGCCCGTCCCCGGCCAGCAGCAGGTGCGCCCCCGGGAGCGCCGCCACGGCCCGCACCAGGACGTCGAACCGCTTGCCCGGCACCAGCCGGCCGACCCCGCCGACCACGAAAGCCCGCTCGGGCAGCCCGGTCCGGGCCCGGGTGGCCCGCCGTACGCCCTCGTCGAAGCGGAAGCGGACGGCCTCGATCCCGTTCGGCACGACATGCACCCGCTCGGCCGGCACCCCCCATGCCTCCAGCCTGGCGGCCACGGTGTCCGAGACGGCCACGGTCGCGGCTCCCAGCCGCTCACTGGCCAGGTACAGGGCGCGCACCCCGCCCGACAGCGGCCGGCCCTCGATCTCACCCTCGCCGAGGGAGTGTTCGGTGGCCACGGTGGCCCCGGCGCCGGCCAGCCGGGCCGCGAGGCGCCCGTACACGCAGGCCCGGTACAGGTGCGTGTGCACGAGGTCGTACCCGCCGCGCCGGATGAACTTGACCAGCCTCGGCAGCGCCCCCAGGTCCCGGTTGCCCCGCATCCCCAGGTGCACGACCCGGACGCCGTCGGCGCGCAGCCCCTCGGCCACCGGCCCGGGGTTGGTCAGCGTCAGCACGTCGCAGTGCATCGGCATGTGCCTCAGCAGCAGACGCAGTTGCTGCTCGGCGCCGCCGACCCCGAGCCCGGTGATGACGTGGAGGGCCTTGACGTCCTTCACCGCCGCACCGCCCGCCGCATCCCGCGCACCTGGTGGCGCAGGTGCTTGACCCGCAGCCGCGCACCCCCGTCGGCCTGGCTGACGTGCGTACGGGGCAGGGCGTACGTGCCTTCGAGCCGTCCGGGGTCGATGGCGCAGGCGTATGCGTACCCGGCGTCCCGCGTGGCTGCGACGACCCGGGCGTCGAGGTGCCCGTACGGGTAGCAGAACCCCTCGGGCAGGGTGCCGGTCAGCTCGCGCAGCAGGTCGCGGCTGCCCCGCAGCTCCTGCTGGAGCACCTCGCCGGTGGTCGCGGTGAGGTCCTGGTGGAGCAGCCCGTGGGAGCCGATCTCCTGCCCGCCGTCGGCGACTTCGCGGATGCCCTCGGCGGTGAGCAGGGACTTGCGCGGCCCCAGCGGGTCCCACACGTTGTCCACGCCGAGCCGCCCGGGCAGCACGAACAGGGTGGAGGTGCAGTCGTAGCGCTGCAGCAGCGGGAGCGCGTGGGTCAGGAAGTCGGTGTAACCGTCGTCGAAGGTCAGCCCGACCAGCCCGGCCGCGGTCCCGGCCGCCCGGGCCCGGAGCAGCTCGCCGACCGACACGCCCCGCAGGCCGCGGGAGCGCAGCCACAGCAGCTGGGCCTCCAGGGCGCGGGGCGTGACGGTGATCCCGTACGGGTCCTCGGCGGGGTCGGTGAACTCGGCGACCGAGTGGTACATCAGGACCCACGGCGAAGCGGTCCGGCGGGCGGGGACCATCACGGCGCCGGGCGCCGTGTCGGTGTCAGCGGACATTGCGGAACCTCTGCGTGAAATGGGAGGAGTACTGGGCGATCTGAGCGGGAAGGACGGTGACTTCGAGGGCGCGCATGGCCGTGCCGGTGGCTACGAACATGGCGGGGATCAGCAGGCAGCCGAGCCCGGCGCTGAGCATCGGGTCGGGGACCATGGGCCCGGCGATCCAGCCCGTGGCGCAGGCGGCGGCCGCGGACACCACGAGCCGGCCGATACTGACGGCGACCCGGCGGACGTGGATGGCGATGATCCGCGAGCCGAGGCCGGTGAGCAGCAGCACGGCGGTCGTGGTGATGCCGGCCGCGTTGGCGGCGGCGATGCCGTAGGTGCCCCACCAGCCGACGGCGAAGGCTCCGGCCACGATGTTGACGAGCAGTCCGGCGCCCATCGCGAGCGCCGGGAACCAGGTGGGCCGGGCGGTCGAGAAGAAGGGCCGGGACAGCGCCCCGACGAGGCAGTGGCCGAGCAGTCCGACTCCGTAGACCCGCATGACGGAGGCGGTGGCGAGGGTGTCCTGGTGGGTGAAGGCGCCGCGTTCGAAGAGGACCTGGATGATCTGGGGCGCGTAGCCGATGACGAGTGCGCTGCCCAGGAGGACGGCGAGGGCGGCGAGGGCGAGGTCCTGCTCGACCCGGCGCCGGGCCTTCTCGCGCTCCCCGCCGGCCATCGCCTGGGCGACGACGGGGAAGGTGACGGTGCAGATCATCAGGGAGAGCACCATCGGCATCTGCGCGACCTTCTGCGCGTAATTGAGGTGCGAGATCGCCCCGGGGGGCAGGGAGGCGGCGAGGAACCTCTCGACGAGCACCTGTGACTGCCGGAAGACGGCGAAGAAGATCACGGGGGCGATGAGGCCGAAGGCGAGGAGGGTCGGGCGGTCGCGGTCGCGCTGGCTGCGCGGGGCGCCCTTGGCCCGGGACGGGCCGAAGCCCACGTTGCGGACGAAGGCGGGCAGTTGGACGAGGACCATCAGCAGTCCGCCGGCGGCGACTCCGGCGGCGGCCGCCCGCACCCCCCACAGGGTGTGCAGCGTGACCATCGTGCCGATGATGCCGATGTTGTACGAGACGTAGATCGCGGCGGGTGGCACGAAGGACCTGTGCGCCCGCAGCGCCGCGCTGAAGTATCCGGCGAGGCCGAAGGAGATCACGGTCAGGGCCGTCAGCCGGGTGCACTGGACGGCCAGTTCGGGGTCGGGCAGTCCGGGTGCCAGTACGGCGACGACGAGCGGCGCGGCCACGATCAGTACGGAGACCACGGCGGCCAGGAACACGGTGAGCCGCGGCAGGGTCGCCCCCACCAGCAGCATCACCGGGTCCTGCGCGCGGGCCTCCATCCGGGTGAGCCCCGCCCGGCAAGCCGCCCGCCGGGCCAGGGCCTGGCTGAAGGCGGGCACCATCAGCAGCGCCATGGCGTCCTCGATGAGCAGCGTCGAGGCCATCTCGGGCACGGTCCAGGCGATCAGGAAGGCGTCGCTGTCGTGCCCGGCCCCGAAGAGGTGCGCGATGGTCTGGTCCCGCACCAGGCCGAACAAGGCCCCGGCGGCGGTCAGCCCGGCGGTGACGGCGGCGGCCTTGGCCAAGAACCGCCCCAGCGGAGCCGGCCCGCTCCCACTCGGTACGTCGGCAGCCACGGTCCCCCCGCCCGTACGCCGGGCCCGGACGGGGCCGGAGCCGGCGGATCCGGGCGGCGCGCCGCTCGTGGCGTGCGCCGCCATGCGTACGCGTCCGTGCCCGGCGGCGCCGGGGATCGCTCCGGCGACGAGGCCGGGGTCCGGCGTGGCCGGGGGCCGGCCCGGGGCGTCGAGGGGCGGGACCGGGCCGTGGCCCGCGAAGGGGCGGACCGGTGGGGAGCAGGCGACGGAGCCGGGGGCCGGCGTCACCGGGGGCCGGCCGGGCAGGACCGGGTTCCGGGGCGGGCCCGGGAACGGGTCCGGCACGGTACCGGGGGCGTCCGGGACACGGGCGGGGCCCGCCCCGGCCGGAGGGCCGGAGGCGGGCCGCCAAGGCGTGGTGTCCGTCACGGGCGGGCCGCAACCCCGGGGGCCCTACCCCGCGAAACCGCGCCGGAGGCGGACCCGGCAGCCGAGGAGCCCCCGCGCGGCGAACCGGCGTCCCCCGGGGAGGGAAGGGCCCACCAGGCGGCGAGTCCGATGATCACTCCGGTCAGGACGGTGGACGGTCCGCCGATGTCCGCGTAGAGGAAGTCGGTCAGCTGCCACACGAACAGCCCCGTGGCGACCAGCCCGCAGTCCCGCATACCCCCGCCGGAGGCGATCCGGCGCAGACCCGCCACCAGCAGCGCCGCCCAGCCGCCCGCCAGCGCCACCAGCCCGATCAGCCCCTGCTCGCTCAGGATCAGCAGGTACATGTTGTGCGGGGAGAGCAGCGGCTGGCGGATGTACGCCTGCCCCGCGCCCGCCGTGTCACTCCCGGAGGACAGCCCCAGTGAGGAGTGCCCGTCGCGATTGGCCGGGAAGCCCTTCAGCCCCACCCCCACCGCCGGCCGCTCCCGCCACATCGACTCGGCGGCGGCCCACATCGTGTAGCGGTCGGTCACCGACTGGTCGGGGGCACTGGAGACCTGCGTGATGGAGGTCAGCCGCTCCGCGACCATCTCGGAGCCGACCCCGAGCCCGCCCACCAGGACGACCCCGACGGCCGTCAGGGCGACCAGCACCTTCAGGGCCCGCCGGATCCCGGCCAGCGCCATCACCAGCGCCGCCGCGCCGAAGGTCGCGATCCACGCACCCCGGCTGAAGGACAGCACCAGGGGCAGTACCAGCGCCAGCGCGCAGCCCCCGGCGATCCGCCGGACCCGCCGCGGCAGCCCCGGCACCAGCGCGACGGCGGTCGCCACGACCAGCCCGTACGCCACCACCGTGGCCATGCCCATGACGTCACCGGGACCGAAGGTGCCCACGGCCCGGATGTTCTCGCCCTGGTACGAGGCCCCGGTGTGGGTCGCGTACTGCACGACCCCCACCGCGCCCTGCACCAGCGCCAGGACCACGAAGCAACCGGCGGCGATCCGGAACTCACCGGCGTCGCGCACCAGCAGCACCACGGCCGCCGGGACCAGCACGAAGACCTGGAGGTAGCGGACGAAGCCCGGCAGGGCGGCGTACGGGTCCCCGGCGGTCATCGTCGCGACCGCGAGCCCTACGGCCGGCATCCCGAGCACGAGCACGCCCAGCGGGGTCAGCACCCGTACCCGGCCGCGCAGCGCCTGCAGCGCGCAGACGGACACGAGCAGCAGTGAGGCCGCGTCGGCCGGGCCGACCTTCCCGGAGGTGGTCGCGTCCCCCGCCGGGAGCGGGGCGAGCAGGAAGAGCACGGTCGCGGCGAGCGGAAGCAGCGGCCAGTGCCGGCGCATCGCGCCCGGCACATCGGGCCGGGCCCAATGCCCGGTGACGGCAAGGCTCATCAGCTGCCCCCCAGCCGGAAGCGGAAGAAGGAGGCCGCGGTGCGGGCGAGGATCCACAGGTCCTGCCACAGCGACCAGGTGTCGATGTAGTGGTTGTCGAAGCGGGCCCGGTCCTCGATGGAGGTGTCCCCGCGCAGACCGTTGATCTGGGCCAGGCCGGTGATACCGACGGGCATCCGGTGCCGCGCCTCGTAGCCCGGGTGCACGGTGGAGAACTTGGCGACGAAGAACGGCCGTTCGGGCCGCGGCCCGACCAGGCTCATGTCACCCCGTACGACGTTCCACAGCTGCGGCAGCTCGTCCAGCGAGGACTTGCGCAGGAAGGAGCCGACCGGACTCATCCCGCGGTCGCCCGCGACCGTCCAGCGGGTGGCGGACTCGTGCGCGTCGGCGCGCAGCGTACGGAACTTCAGCAGGGTGAAGGGGCGCCCGTACAGGCCGACCCGCTCCTGCCGGAAGATCACCCCCGGGCCGTCCCAGATCCGTACTGCCAGCGCGCAGGCGGCCATCACGGGCGCGGCGGCGACCAGGGCAACCAGGGCGAGCACGGAGTCGATGCCTCGCTTGCCCCAGCGCTCCAGCGGCCGCGCCGGCCGGGGCAGCAGCGGCTGTACGGCGTACCCCCACAGCTGGTCGGCGGGGTGCGCCACCCGCATGCCGGTGACCTTGGCGGTGCCGGCCGGGTCGGCGAGCCAGAGCCGGCAGCCGTGGTCGTGGAAGAGGCGGACCAGGGAGGCGGTGCGCTCGTCGGCCTCGGGCGGGCGGGTGAACACCGCGTGCCGCACGGAGTTCTGGATGACCGCGCGCCGAATGTCCTCGTGGGTGGTGAGCACCGGCATGGCCCCGGTGTCCCCCTCGGCGGCGCCGGTGTCGGCGACCCCGACGGGTCGCAGCCCGTACTCGGGCCGGCCGTGCAGGGCGGCGGCCACCGCTCCCGCTCCGGCGCCGGGTCCGACGACGAGGACGGAGGCGGGCCGGCGGACGCGGTCGCGGCGGCGGAGCTCGTTGACGAACCCGCGCCCCGCGCACGCCAGCACCGCCTGCAGGCACACGGCGGTGAGCAGCACGCTCCAGCCCAGGGCCCGGACCGGGTCCACAGCGGCCACGACCGTGGCGGCGGTGCACCACAGGACGGCGGACCGCCCGGCCAGCGCGGGCAGTTCGAGCAGGGCCGAGGGGGCGAGCCGCGGCCGGTACAGCCCGGCCTGCGCGTGCAGCGCGGCGAGCAGGAGGGCGATCGGCACGGCGGCCGCGGCCGGCAGGGCCGGTCCGGGCAGCGTGGCCGCGGTGAGTACGGCGGCCAGCGCGTCGGCCGTGAGCAGCGGGAGCACCCCGTCGCGGCGGCGGACGCGGTGGGGGTGTACGGCGGTCCGGGCCTGTCCGGCCCTGGGCCCGCGCGGGGGGTGGATGGCGGTCGCGGAACGGCGTACGGCAGTGACGCCGGCGCCGCCGGCGGGCCCCGTGCCGCCCTGCCCTGCGTGTCGGGCGGGTGCGCTGTCCATCGTCATCGGCTGATGCGCTCCTGGTTCGAGGGCCGGGGCCTGCCCAGCAGTTCGTGGTACAGACCGGTGACCGCGTCCGTGGTCCGCCGCACGTCGAAGTCGGTCCGGGCGTGCTGCCTGGCCTGCTCCCCGAGTTCGGCGAGGAGCCGCGGTTCGGCGAGGAGCCGTCCCAGGGCCTTGGCCAGCGCCGTCGGGTCCTCCGTCGGCACCAGGCACAGGCGTCCCTGGCCCGGCGGCAGGCTCTCCCGCGCACCGCTGACGTCGGAGACCAGGACCGGGCGGCCGCAGGCCATGGCTTCGAGCGGGGCGAGCGCCATGCCTTCCCACCGCGACGGCAGTACAACGAGATCGGCGGCCCGAAGCCACGGTCGGATGTCGGCGGCCGCGCCCGCGAAATGCACTCCGGGAGGGGCGGTGCGGCGCAGCCGTTCGGTGTCGGGGCCGTCGCCGACGAGGGCGAGGCGGGCTCCGGGGACGGTGCCCAGCAGCTCCGGCCAGGCCCGCAGCAGGACGTCCTGCCCCTTCTGGTGGCAGAGCCGGCCCACACAGACGGCGAGCGGTCCGTCGCCCCGGAAGGCAGCGGGCAGCGGAAGCCCGGCTCGCGCCCGGGCCTTGTCCTGGCCGGGGTCCGGTCCGCCGGGGCAGAAGTGGTCCAGGTCCACGCCGTTGCGGATCACCGACCAGCGGGCGGTGATCCCCTCGGCTTCACCGGCGCGGCGCTCGGCCTCGCTGACGCAGACCACCCGGTCGGCCCAGCGGGCCCCGTACCTCTCCCAGCGCAGCGCGAGTGAGCCGGTGGCCCCGGCGACGGCGTCGAAGGACCAGGCGTGGGGCTGGAAGACGGTGGGCAGGGACCCGCGCGCGGCGAGCCGCCCGGCCAGCCCGGCCTTGGCGCTGTGGGCGTGCAGGAGGTCGGGCCGGACCCGGCGGAGCAGCCGCCGGACGCCGAGGACCTCGGCGGGCAGCCCGGGCCCGGGGGCCCGTCCGGCGTGCCAGGTGAGCACCCTGGCCCCGGCTTCCCGGGCGGCGTCGGCGAGCGTGCCGCCGGGCGGGCAGCCGACGACGGCGCGCAGGCCCACGGCGGTCTGGGCGCGCACGAGGTCGGTGACGACCCGGGCGACACCGCCGTCGACGGGCTGGGTGAGATGGAGGACGGTCGTGGGCTGTGCTGCCCAATGCTGTGCGGGCACGGTGGAGTGGTCTCCTACGTTCAGCGGCGCGCGTCTGTCTGAACGAAGAGCACGCCGAGGAAATGACCCTGGCTTTCACCCGTGAACTTGAAACTCAGGCTGCGGGCCCCGCCGGAAAGGACGGGACTCAGATCGAACACGTCCGCGTCGTACCCGAGATTGTTCACATAATCGGGCTGTCGCACGAACGCTTGACGTCCGAATTCCGTGATGGTGGAATTCATAACATCATTAAAAGGATTTTCTGCATCGCTGAGGGCGACCCGGCGACCACTGTCGGCCGTCACGGTGAGTGAGTCTCCGAGGACGCCCCTGTCCCCGTCGTACGCGACCAGCCCGACCTTCCCCACGGACCCGGCGGGCGCGTCCAGGC
Organism: Streptomyces sp. NPDC048269; assembly: GCF_040652395.1. Classification (NCBI taxonomy): domain Bacteria; kingdom Bacillati; phylum Actinomycetota; class Actinomycetes; order Kitasatosporales; family Streptomycetaceae; genus Streptomyces; species Streptomyces sp. NPDC048269. The sequence continues at coordinate 69,421 of NZ_JBEZLW010000020.1, read as the reverse complement.
CGTCGAGCTCGACCAGTCCCTCGCCGGCCCGGGCGGCCAGCCCCTCGAACCCGTCCCACAGCGAGATCCGGCGGACCGGCTCCTGCGGGTGCTCGTAGGCGACGACCAGCGTCCAGCCGCCCCAGGCCCCCACCTCGGAGTGGCCCATGGCGATGTTGAGCTGCGCCACCGTCCACATCCCGGCGCCGCCCTTGCGGACCAGCGGGGTCACGTCGGCGGAGGCCTGGTAGGCGTCGCTGCCCGCGTCCGAGCGGTGGCCCATCACCGTGTCCGCGACGACCTCCTTGTACGCGCCGCCCGGCTCGGCGACCAGCACGCGGCCGTTGTCCTCCGGCGGCTTCTGCTCGCCCACCCGGAGGTTCCCGCCCCAGTAGAGGCGGGCGTACGAGACCTTCGCGCCCTGCGGGACCTTGAGCTCGGCCCTGGTGGAGTTGTAGGTGTCCGGGTCCGTGTCGACCTCGCTGTAGAACATCTCGAAGTCGCTGTTGACCCCGGCCGCGCCGCGCTTCACGTCGGCGCACGGCTCGGCCTGTGGGGACTCCTCCCGACGGCAGCTGATCCCGGAGTTGGAGGCCCGTACCAGCCCGCCGTGCTGCACGGCCTGGTAACGCTGGGTGAACGGCACCCGGGCCAACTCTTTGGGCGCGGGGGCTTTACGTGAGGGGGCCGCCGCCCCCGCCACGGGGACGTTCACGGAAAGGGCGAGGCAGGACAGCAGACCGAGCGTGCCGAGGATTCTGCGGGACGAACCCATGACCCTGTCTCCATTTTCGATCAAGGGAACAAAACAGGAGTGAACTTTGTCAGAAATCGGGCTGGAAATCACGTCGGACTCGCTCGTACGGCCTTTTGGGCGATAGCACGCACCCTCGAAGCGGGCGGGTCGTTATGTGTTGCACCATTGTTCGAACCGAAAGGGAAAACGGTTCAGCAACACCTGCGTGAACGCCTGAGCGTCAACCGCGCCGTCCGAAACGGCGGCATCCGGGTGAAGCCACGCAACCCCAGCGGGGGCCCGGCCGTTGTTCTGGATGCTCCAGTACCGGGCAATCCTGCAAATAAGGGACGACAATGATCAAGAAGATGATGGCCACGGCAGCGGTTGCGGCCTCGGTCGTGGGCATGGGCGCCGCCATGGCGCCGCAGGCGATGGCCATCGGGAACGACAACGGCGTCAACACCGTCAACGGCAACGGTGCGTCACAGATCTACGGCAACCAGGCCACGTACGGCACCATGAGCCCGCAGATGGCGCTGATCCAGGGCTCGTTCAACAAGCCCTGCATCGCCCTGCCGGCCAAGGCCAACGTGCAGTCCGTGCTCGCCCTGGTCAATGTCGGCGTCCAGGACATCCCGGTCCTGTCCAGCCCGCAGAACCAGCAGTGCACCGAGAACTCGACGCAGGCGAAGGGCGACGAGGCCCTCTCCCACATCCTCGACAACATCCCGGTCCTCTCCGGCAACGTCTCCCAGGGCAGCTGACCGAGGCACCCCCGGCGAGGCCGTCGCACCCTTCGGGTCGCGGCGGCCTCGCCGCATGAATGACCCGGCGTTCCGTCTCCGGCTCCGGCTCCGTCCGAATAGCGACGCAATCCATCAGACCCCACGAATTCACCAGAAGCATCGGGGTGAATTCCCGGCCGGTCGCCGAAAGTACCCGGTTTCTTTTTCCTGGACCACTCGTTGTTATTTCTGCAGTGGATACGCCTCTGCGGGAAGGATCGAAATCAAATGAAGTACAAGAAGGCAGTGGTGCTGGCCGCCGGCATTCTGATGGCCGCCGGTGCCGCCTCCCCCGCCATGGCCGACTCGGTCGCCGAGGGCGCGGCCGTGGGCTCCCCCGGCGTCCTCTCCGGCAACCTGATCCAGGTCCCGGTGCACATCCCGATCAACGTCTGCGGCAACACCGTGAACGTCATCGCGCTGCTGAACCCCTCGTTCGGCAACACCTGCCTCAACAACTGACGCAGTGCTTGCGCCCGCAAGGGCAAGCCCCCTCGGGGTGGCCTCGGAGTGCACGGCGGTGCACTCCGGGGCTACCGCCGATTCAGCACCGGCAGCAGCGCCGGTAGACAGGGAAGGACCCATGCGACAGGTACTGAGCCGACAGGTTCTGGGCAAGGGGATGCTCACGGCGGCGGCCGCGTCGAGTCTGCTGTCGATCGCGACCGGCGCGGCCTACGCGCACTCCGGAGCGACGGCCGAGGCCTCGCATTCACCGGGCGTGCTCGCGGGCAACAGCGTCTCGGTACCGATCACCTTCGCACCCAACGTGTGCGGCAACAGCGTGGACGGAGGTGCCGCCCTCAACCCCGCGATGGGGAACACCTGCGCCACCACGACCGGCTCGCACACCGACGACGGCCACGACTACGGGCGCTACCTCAGTCCCGAGAACGCCGAGGCCTTCGACCGCTACCTCCAGGAACGGGAGGGGCGGCACAGGATGCCGGAGCAGCGCCAGGAGACACCGCGTCACGACGCACCGGCTCCTCGCCACGCGGCCCCCCGTCACGCGGAGCCGCGCGACGAAGGCGGCTACGGCGGCCCGGGTGAGGAACAGCGCGAGGAGCGGCACGAGGAGCAGTGCGACGACCACCCCGGGTCCGCGCCGCCCCCGCCGCCACACCACGCGCCCCCGCCCGCACACCACGCACACCACGCGCCCCCGGCGGCACCCGCTCCCCCGGAGGCCGACCGGCCGCACCCGATGCCCGAGCCGGTCGGGGAGCACCCGGCCCCGCCTCCGGTCGAGGAGGCGCCCGTACCGCTTCCGGCACCGGCCCCGGTCGAGGAGGCGCCGGTGACGCTTCCCGCCCCGGCTCCGGAGGCCCCAGCCCCCGTCGCGGAGGAGGCTCCCGCGCCCCGGCCGCCGCACGGGAGCCAGCCCGTGGCGTGGCCGGCGGACCAGCCGCCGGCCGCCCCCGCCGGTGACCTGCCCGTACACCTGCCCCCGGCGGCTCCGGCCCCCGCTCCGGTTCCCGCGCCCGCGCCCGCCCCCGCGCAGGGCCCGACACCGGCACCCGCCCCGGCACCGGCTCACGTCAGCGCGCCCATGCTGGCCGAGACCGGGGCGGGTCAGCCCGCGGCCGCGGCGGCCCTCGCCACGGCGCTGATCCTGGGCGGCGCCATTCTGTACCGGCGGTCCCTTATCTCCTGAAGGCAATACCGGTAATCAGAAGAAATATCGGCCGGAGAATCCCTTGTCGGATTCTCCGGCCGTCGCCGCGCCCCCGGCTCCTAACCGCGTGCGCGACGGCGTTTCCGTACCGGCCGGGAATCGTTACCCAGGGCGAAAGCGGCGCGACGGTCGCCGCTGGAAAAGGATTTCGATAATGAAGCTCACGAAGATCGCCGCTGTCGTCGTCGGCTCCGTCGCCGCCGTCGGCTCCTCAGCCACCGCTTTCGCGGCCGAGGCCCCGGCCGCGATGCCCATGAGCCTGACGAGCGGGGTGACCGCGGTGACGGAAGCCGTGAACCCCGTCTCCGAGTCGCTGCCGCAGACCCTGGGCAACGGACTGGCGGAGCAGGGCGACAACCTCAACAAGGCCGTGGGCACCGTCCAGCGGGTCAACAAGGTCCGCAACGACGTACCCGGTGAGGTGCTCGGCCTCGCGAACGGCGCCACCCAGGCCTCCCCGCTCCTCGGCGGAGTGAAGCTCAACGGCGGCGGCCACTGAGCGACCCCGACACGGCTGTGGGCGCCACCGGCGAGGCCGGGGCGCCCACAGTCGTCAGTGCAACCGACGTCAGTCGTTGATGCAGATGTTGCCGAATGCCGGGTTCAGCGCACCGATGATGCTCACGGAGTTGCCGCAGACGTTGACCGGAACGTGGACCGGGACCTGGAGCAGGTTGCCCGAGAGGACGCCGGGGGAACCCACGGCCGCGCCCTCGGCCGACGCGTCGGCCATAGCGGAGCCGGCGGCACCGGCCGCAGCGAGACCAGCGGTGGCCAGAACCAGGGCGGCCTTCTTGGCAGAGTTCATGGGAAGTGCACCTTCTGTTCGATGTTCTGCCCCGATGCCGGGGCTCACACCGAGCGAAACGGTCCGTCTTCCCGGACGACACGGTTCCGTCCGCGATCAGACCTGTTCAGCCCAATAGTCGTAACCGCGGTGCCGTCCCGACCGTTACCGGGGGTTGCCCAGCGGGTCAGGGATCTCGGGGATCTCGGGGATCTCGACGTCGGGGACCTCCGGCACGATCTCGACCGGCGCCGCCGGATCCGGCAGCGTGGGCGGGGTGAGCCCCGGGATCTCGGGGATCTCCACGCCCGGAATCTCCGGGAGTTCGACGCCCGGGATCTCCGGCAGCTTGATCTCGGGGATCTTGATCTCCGGAATCTTGATGTCCGGGAGGCTGATGCCCGGCGGCAGCAGGCCCTTGATGGCGTCGAGGATGCCCTTCACCAGGTCGTCGATGGGGCCGGCCGCCGCCGCCCGCTGGGCGTGAGCGGCTTCGTGGTCCCTCTCCACGGCGCCCGCGGGGGCCACCGCGCCGGAGAGTATGACGACGGCGAGGGCCGACGGGACGAAAAGGAGACGGGCGCGGCGGGCGCGGGACGGCTTCGTGGAGCGCATGGAGGGGTTCCTTACTCGTGGTCGCGCGGATACGGACCTGAGCGGTCCGCTCCTCACCCACCGTGCGAACACGTCACACGGAGCGCAACCGGAGATCCGGCGACTGCGCGGTTCGTACGGGCTTCGCGCAGGCGTCCGGGGGCCCCTCACCCGGGGCGGGGAAAACCCCGCCCTCCGCAGGCCGTTTGAGTGAAGGGGCGGAACCAACCCCCTGGCAGTGCAGTTGACCAGGGCGCTCCATCAGCGGGCACTCGTGCGACAGAAGGAACAAGATGTTCAAGAAGTTCATGACCGCCGCCGCGGTCTCCGCCGTTGCGATCGGCGCGGGCGCTGCCGCCGCGGCCCCGGCCATGGCCATCGGCAACGACAACGGGGTCAACACCGTCAACGGCAACGGCGCCCAGCAGATCTACGGCAACCAGAAGACCCACGGCGACCTGAGCCCGCAGCTCAGCCTGGTCCAGGGCACCCTGAACAAGCCCTGCATCGGCCTGCCGGCCAAGGTCAACGCCCAGTCGCTGATCGCCGCGCTCAACATCGGCGTCCAGGACATCCCGGTCCTGTCGAACCCGCAGAACCAGCAGTGCACCGAGAACTCCACCCAGGCCAAGGGCGACGAGCCGCTCTCGCACATCCTGGACAACATCCCCGTCCTGTCCGGCAACCTCTCGGCCGGCAGCTGACCTCCGGGCCGCGTGCCCGTTGAGCGGTGAACAGGAGGGCCCCGGCAGCGTCCAGCTGCCGGGGCCCTCGGGCGTGCTCTCCGCCCGTCAGCCGGTCCAGAAGTCCCACCACCGGGTGAGGATCAGCATGCCGATCACTCCGATGTGCAGGGCGGGCGGTGCCCAGCCGAACTCGGTGAAGAAGCCCCGCACAGGGCCGGGGGCGGGAAGGACGCCCGTGCGCGCGTTGTGCGCGGTGACCGCCCAGAACATCAGCAGGGTCGACACCCAGGCCAGGCAGCACCACAGGCAGAGCGCGTTGATCTCGTAGAGCGACTGGATCATCAGCCAGGAGCAGAAGCCGACCCCGAAGAGCGTCCCCGCGTTCAGACCCAGCCAGAACCAGCCACGGTAGCGGGCGCCTGCCAGCAGGCCCGCGCCGACGCACACCACGACGGCGTAACCGGCCAGCCCCAGCATGGGGTTGGGGAAGCCGAAGGCCGCCGCCTGCTCGCTCTGCATCACGCTGCCGCAGGAGACCACCGGGTTGAGACTGCAGGCGGGCTTGAAGTCCGGGTCCTCCAGCAGGAGGAACTTGTCGAGGGTGATCACCCAGGAGGCCAGCAGCCCGGCCGCGCCGGTGAGTGCCAGCAGCCAGGCCAACCCTCTTGGTCCGGCTTCCTGTTCGCCCTCGTGCCGCGCGCGGGGCTGCCCCTGCTGGCGGGGAACGCCCACTGTATTCGTTGCCATGTGGCCCATAGTCCCGCGCTCCCTCACAGAGCAGACCTAACCATGCCCATCCGTACGCAAGTTGACCTGAAGGGGTGGCGGGAACCCCTGATGCTTCCCGGACGTTTTACCGAACCCCGGACGTGATGTCAGAGCCAGGGGTTACGTTGAGCTCCCGCGAAGTGACAAGCTGCGACGGCCTGGAGTCCCACCGTGAGCGATCCGTACGAGACAACCGAGGCGCACCTCGACCGGCTCCTCGGCCGCGCCCTGAACTCCTTCGACCTGCCCGACAGGCTGGTCGAGCGCCTCGGCACGGCGCTCGCGCACAGCTCTTCGCTGTACACCACCCACCACAGCCCGGCGACGGGCGTCTGGCGGGAGACCCACCAGCACACCTACCTGCTGACCGACGGGAGTTCGGTGGCGCTGTGGGAGCTGGCGTACCGGCAGGAGGGCGACCGGACGGTCCGGCACGAGGTCTTCGTGAGCAAGGCGGAGACCTGCCTGGCCGTGGCCCGGCTGTTCGGGGAGGTCCCGGCCGAGGCCGCCCTGGACCCGGCGCTGCTCCCCGGTGACGAGGAGCCCGACGACGACGTGGCGGCGCTGGCCGCGCTGTTCGCGGCAGGACCGCCGGCACATCGGTACCGGGAGTACGCGGTGGAGCAGTCCGCCGACCACGCCCGGCGGGTGCTGCGCCGCGCGGAGAACACGGACCGGCCCGGCGAACCGGTCGCGGAACGGCTGCGGTCGGCTTACGCCCACCGGATCACGCAGTCCTTCGGCGGGGGGCCGTTCCTGTCGGGCGAGCGGGACGTCGCGTTCAGCCTGTACGAGCACGCTTTCGTCCTGCTGGACGGGAGCGAGGTCAGCCTGTGGGAGGTCGAGCACACGGCAACGCCGGACGGGCGGCACATGTGCGAGGTGTACGAGAGCGAGGCCGCCGCGCGCGGAGCCATGGAGCTTCGCGCGCGGGTTCGGTGACGCGACCTCTGGTTCAAGCCCGGTCCGCGGGATCGGACAGGGCGAGGTCCAGGGGCAGGTCCTGGGTGACGTGGACCGCGCCGGGGCGCAGGTCCGCGGGGGCCGGCATGGCGCTGCCCTGGAGTTGGACCGCGGCCGCGCCGTGGGCGAGGGCCGACGCGAGGGCGCCGGAGCCGGTTCCTCCGGCGGTCAGGAAACCCGCCAGGGAGGCGTCGCCGGCTCCGACGTTGCTGCGGACCGTGTCGACCGGCGCGGTGCCGTAGAAGGCGCCCTCGGCCGAGACCAGCAGCTGGCCGTCGGCGCCGAGGGAGGCCAGGACCGCGCCCGCGCCCAGTGAGCGGAGCTCCTCCGCGGCCTTGACCACGTCGGCCAGGGTGAACAGGGGCCGGCCCACGGCTTCCGCGAGTTCCGCCGCGTTCGGCTTGATCACGTCGGGGCGGGCGGGCAGTGCCGCCCGCAGGGACCGGCCCGAGGTGTCCAGGGCGATCCGGGCGCCCGTTTCGTGGGCGCGGGCGACCAGGTCGGCGTACCACTCGGGGCCCGTGCCGTGCGGGGGGCTGCCGCAGCAGGCGATCCAGGCGGGGCCTTCGGAGCAGGTCCGGACCGTGTCCAGGAGCAGCGTGGATTCCTCCGGGGTGAGCTCCGGGCCGGGTGCGTTGATCTTGGTGAGGGTGCCGTCCGGTTCGGCGATCGAAACGTTCGAGCGGGTCCGGCCCGCGATCGAGACGACCGTGACGTCCACGCCCTGCGCGACGAGGAGTGCGGCGAGCAGGTTGCCCGAGGAGCCGCCCAGCGGCAGGACCGCCGTCGTACGGAAGCCCGCGGCGGCCACCGCGCGGGAGACGTTGACGCCCTTGCCCCCCGGCTCGACCCGGTCGCCGGTGGCGCGCAGCACCTCTCCGCGGTCCAGCGCGGGGACCTCGTAGGTCCGGTCGAGGGAGGGGTTGGGCGTGACGGTGAGGATCATACGAGTACAACTTCCGTACCGGCGGCCTCGATCGCCGCCTTGTCAGCGGGGCCGAGCCCCGTGTCCGTGATGAGCAGGTCGACGTCCGCGAAGGAGCCGAAGCACGCGAAGTGCTCCTGGCCGGCCTTCGCCGAGTCGGCGAGGAGGACGACGCGGCGGGCGGCGGCGACCGCGGCGCGTTTGACGGCGGCTTCGGCGAGGTCGGGAGTGGTCAGGCCACCCCGTGCGGTGAAGCCGTTGGTCGCGAGGAAGAGGACGTCGGCGCGGATCTCGGCATACGCGCGCAGGGCCCACGCGTCGACGGCGGCGCGGGTGCGGTGGCGGACGCGGCCGCCGACGAGGTGGAGGTCGATTCCGGCGTGGCCGGCGAGGCGGGCGGCGACGGGCAGCGCGTGGGTGACCACGGTGAGCGCGGTCTCGACCGGGATCGAGGCCGCGAGGCGGGCGACGGTGCTGCCGGCGTCCAGGACGACGCTGCCGCCGTCGGGGAGTTCGGCGAGCGCGGCGGCCGCGATGCGGTCCTTCTCGTCCGCGGCGGTGGCCTCGCGCTCGGAGAGGTCCGGCTCGAAGTCGAGGCGGCCGGCCGGTATGGCCCCGCCGTGCACGCGTCGGACCAGGCCGGCCCGGTCGAGGGCCTTCAGGTCGCGGCGTACGGTCTCGGCCGTGACCTGGAACCGGTCGGCGAGGGAGAGCACGTCGACCCGGCCCGCGTCGCGGGCGAGGCGGAGGATCTCCTGCTGGCGCTCCGGTCCGTACATGTGGCTTTACGTCCGTTCGATGCCTGATTCTGTGGGTTGGTTCCTACCGTACGGCCACATGGGTGACAAAATCAAACGAAACGGACATGCCCGCCGATGAAGGCGGGCATGTCCGGGAACGGGAGTCGGCTGTCTCAGACGGCCGGGACCTTGTCCGAAGCCGGAGCCGCGGCCGGGTCGCGGGCCAGAGCCTGGCCGGGTACCGCAGCCTGCCCGGGGGCCTCGTCCGGGGCCTGGTACTCGGAGCCGCCTTCGCGCTGCTCCATCGGGAGCGAGGTGCGCGGCAGCATGAACATCACCGCCCAGATCACGACGAGGACGGCGACGATCCACCACAGCGCGCTGCGGAACGCCTCGACGTACGGGGCACCGAAGACCACGTCGTTCTCGATCACGCCGAAGTACACGACGGAGGTGAGGCCGAGGCCGAGGGCGTTGCCCATCTGCATGGTCGAGTTGATCAGGCCGGAGGCGGAGCCCGCGTGCTCGCGCGGCACCTCGGACAGCACGGCGTCGGTGAGCGGGGCCACGATCAGGCCCATGCCGAGGCCCATGACGACCAGCGGCGCGGCCATCTGCCAGGAGGCGATCTCCATGCCGTAGTGCCCGGACTCCCAGATGTAGAGGAGCACACCCCCGGCCATGGTGAGCGCGCCCCCCTGGAGCACCTTGCGGCCGAAGCGCGGCACGAGCTTCTGGACGGACATGCCGGCGGCGAGCGAGACGGCGATGGAGAACGGGATGCCGGTGGTGCCGGCCCGCAGGGCGCTCCAGCCGAGACCCATCTGCATCATGAGCGTCCACACCAGGAAGAAGATGCCGGTCGCGATGCCGAAGGTGAGCTGGACGGCGATGCCGCCGGCGAAGCTCCTGACCTTGAAGAGGGAGAGCTCGACGAGCGGCGAGCCGTCCTTCTTGATCTTGTGCTTCTCGTAGGCGATGAAGCCGACGATCACGAAGGGCACCGCCCCCATGCAGAGGAAGCCCCACAGCGGCCAGTCGTTCTCCCGGCCCTGGGTGAGCGGGTAGATCAGCATGACCATGGCGGCGGTGGCGAGGACGACGCCGACCAGGTCCAGGCGCAGCGCGTTCGGGGCCTTGGACTCGGTGATGAACTTGCGGCCCAGGATCACGCCCGCGATGCCCACGGGCAGGTTGATCAGGAAGATCGGGCGCCATTCGAGGCCGAACAGGTTCCACTGGGTGAGCAGCGCGCCGAGCATCGGGCCCGACACGGCGCCGAGGCCCACGATCGCGCCGAACATGCCGAAGACCTTGCCGCGCTCGTGCGGCGGGAAGGTGACGTGGATGATCGACAGCACCTGCGGGACCATCATGGCGGCCGTGCCGCCCTGGAGGATGCGGGAGGCGACGAGGATGCCCGGGTTGGCGGCGATGCCGCAGAGCAGCGAGGCGGCCGTGAAGCCCGCGATACCGATGAGGAAGAGCCGCTTGCGGCCGTAGATGTCACCGAGGCGGCCGCCGGTGATCAGGCCTGCGGCGAAGGCGAGGGCGTAGCCGGCGGTGATCCACTGGATCGCGCTGGTGGAGGCGCTCAGGTCCTGGCGCATGCTGGGGATGGCTATGTTGACGATGGTGACGTCGACCAGGTCCATGAAGGCCGCGGTCATCACGATGGCGAGCGCCAGCCAGCGGCGGCGGTCGGCGGGTGAGCCGTTCGTGGGTGCGGGGGCTGTCTCGGTCCGCTCTTCTTGTACGGGCCCGTTCTCTCTTTCGGGCGATGTCTTGGACGTCTCGGTGCTCATGGAGAGAAACCTAGACGGGATGTAGGTCAGTTGGTGTCCTATTTAGCTGGCAACCTGGATTCCATGACCGACACCCCGGCACGGCTGCTCTCCCTGCTGTCCCTCCTCCAGACCCCGCGCGAATGGCCGGGGAGCGAGCTGGCGCAGCGGCTGCGGGTGAGCCCCCGGACGATCCGCCGCGACATCGAGCGGCTGCGGGACCTCGGTTACCCAGTGGAGGCCACGCTGGGGGCGGAGGGCGGCTACCGGCTGGTGGCGGGGGCGGCGATGCCGCCGCTGCTCCTCGACGACGAGGAGGCGGTGGCGATCGCCGTGGGGCTGCGGGCGGGAGCCGGGCATGCGATCGAGGGGGTCGAGGAGGCCTCCGTACGGGCCCTGGCCAAGCTGGAGCAGGTCCTTCCGTCACGGCTGCGGCGCCGGGTGAGCGTGCTGCAGTCTGCCACGACCGCGCTGACCCGGGGGGACGGGCCGAGCGTCGACCCGGGGACGCTGACGACGATGGCGTCGGCGGTGGCGGGGCCGGAGCGGCTGCGGTTCGCGTACCGGGCGGGGGACGGTGCCCGGTCGCGGCGGCTGGTGGAGCCGTACCGGCTGGTGAGCACGGGGAGCCGGTGGTACCTGGTCGCCTACGACCTGGAGCGCGAGGACTGGCGGACCTTCAGGGTGGACCGGGTGAGCGAGGCGTTCGCGACGGGGGCCCGGTTCGTGGCACGGCCCTTGCCGATGGACGCGGAGGAGTTCGTACGCAGGGGGCTGCGGGGCGGGGAGACGACGACGTACACGGTCGACGTCACCTTCGCGGCGGGGGCGGCGGAGTTGCCGGGGTGGTTGCGGGAATCGGCGGCGCCTTTTGCGGGGGCGGGGGCGGCAGGGGTGGCCGCGGGGGCCGGGGCCGGGGTGGCCGCCGGGGCCGGGGCGGGCGCGGGCGCCGGGACGGGGGCGGGCGCCGGGACGGGGGCGGGCGCCGGGACGGGGGCGGGCGCCGGGACGGGGGCGGGCGCCGGGACGGGGGCGGGCGCCGGGACGGGGGCCGGGACTGGTGTGGCCACCGATGCCGGGGCGGGCGCGGGCGCCGGGGTAGCCGCGGGTGCGGGTGCCGGGGCGGGTGCGGGTGCGGGGGTAGCCGCGGATGCGGGTGCGGGGCATGACGGCCCGACTCGGGTCCGGTTCGAGAGCGGGGACGCCCCGGAGTGGCTGGTCGCGCGGCTGGCGCTGACGGGACTCCCTTTCACGGTGCAGTCCCCGGCCGCACTGGTGGCGGCGGCCCGGGTGCTGGGCGCGCGGCTGGTGGGGGCGGGGGCGTAGGGGGGCCGGGGCTGCGCCGGGGCCCTGCGGGGCTTTCCCCCACCCCGCCCCTTCCCGAAACCGGGCTCTGCCCGGACCCGGCCCTCAAACGCCGGGCAGGCTGGAAATGCCACTGCGCGGCCCGCTTCGTCCCGCTCCGGCGTCAGGGGCGCGGGGCCGGGGCGGAGCCCGGGTCCTTCAGCCCCGCCGGGGCTTGGGGAAGGGGGAGCCCCGGCACCTGGGGGGGATAGGTGCCGGGGCTCGTCTGGGGGGAGCCGGCCGCTCTAGGCCACGGCGTCGAAGCCGGTGTCGCGGGCCATCCGCTTCAGTTCCAGCAACGCGTGCTTCTCGATCTGGCGGATCCGCTCGCGGGTCAGGCCGTGCTGCTTGCCGACCTCCGTCAGGGTCCGCTCGCGGCCGTCGACGATGCCGTACCGCATCTTGATGATCGACGCGGTGCGCTGGTCGAGCTTGCCGAGCAGGTCCTCCAGCTCCTCGCTGCGCAGCAGCGAGAGCACGGACTGCTCCGGGGAGATCGCGGAGGTGTCCTCCAGGAGGTCACCGAACTGCGTCTCGCCCTGGTCGTCCACCGACATGTTCAGGCTGACCGGGTCGCGCGCCCAGTCCAGTACGTCACCGACGCGCTTCTCCGTCGAGTCGAGCTCGGCGGCGATCTCCGCGTGCTCCGGGTCCCGGCCGTTCTCGCGGTTGAACTCGCGCTGGATGCGACGGATCCGGCCGAGCTCCTCGACCAGGTGGACGGGGAGGCGGATGGTGCGGGACTGGTCCGCGATGGAGCGGGTGATGGCCTGGCGGATCCACCACGTCGCGTACGTGGAGAACTTGAAGCCCTTGGCGTAGTCGAACTTCTCGACCGCGCGGACCAGACCGGCGTTGCCCTCCTGGATGAGGTCGAGGAGGGGCAGGCCACTGCGCGGGTAGCGGCGGGCGACGGCCACCACGAGGCGCAGGTTGGAACGGATGAAGACTTCCTTGGCGCGCTCGCCTTCGGCGGCCAGCGCCTCCAGCTCCTCACGCGCGGGAGTCTCACCCTCGCGCTCTATGGCACCTTCGAGGATCTGCTGGGCGTACACGCCCGCCTCGATGATCTGGGACAGCTCCACTTCCTTGGCGGCGTCGAGCAGCGGGGTACGCGCGATCTCGTCCAGGTACATGCCGACCAGGTCGCGGTCTGCGATCTCCCCGCCCACAGCGCGAGCGCTGCTCGTGGACTGACGACGGGCGACGGCGCGGGTTGCCATGCGTGCTCCCTTGCGATGAGTTCGGTCGCGGTGCGGCTGCCGGACGGCACCGGTGGTGCGGTGGTGCGTCCCCGGACACTCTCCCGAGTGCCCGCATCCGAAGGAAACAACGACTGGAAACGGGACAGAATTCCCACGTCGTCCCCTCATTTTCGAGATCTTGCAGTATCCTGCCCCGCCACGAGAGGAGCAGAGTGCCGCAAGGACACGAAGAGGTGCAGGTCAGACCCGGAACGGAGGCAGACCTCGCAGTTCTCACGGATGTGTACGACCACTACGTCCGCGAGACCGCCGTCACGTTCGACACAGCCGTCTTCTACTCCGGAACAGCGCCGCCCGTGGCTGCACTCTCACCCTGAAGACGGCCCCCACCGCCTTTTGGTTGCCTGGACCGACCATCGAATCACTGGATACGCGACAGGTAGCCCATTTCGTCCGAAACCGGCCTCGCAACATCGGTGGAGGCCAGAAGACCCTGGGCCACCACCCGTCCGGCGGGGCCTAGCCGAACTGTAGGGAGCGCTTCGAGAGGCCCATCCAGAAGCCGTCCACCGTGTCGCGGCGGGCGGCGAGGTCGCCCGCGGCGTCCGCCGCGCCGAGGGTGACGAAGAGCGGGGCGAAGTGTTCCGTACGGGGGTGGGCCAGGCGGCCGGACGGGGACTTGGCCTCGAAGTCGAGCAGGCAGTCCAGGTCGCCCGCGGCCAGCGCCTCGTGGCCCCATGCGTCGAACTCGGCGGACCAGGCCGGGACGCCCGGGCCCGTGTGCCGCAGCGCGGCCAGGTTGTGGGTGAAGAAGCCGCTGCCGACGATCAGGACGCCCTCGTCGCGCAGCGGCGCCAGCTTGCGGCCGATATCCATCAGGCGGCGCGGGTCCAGCGTCGGCATGGATATCTGCAGGACCGGGATGTCGGCCTCCGGGAACATCTCCACCAGCGGGACGTACGCGCCGTGGTCCAGGCCGCGGTCAGGAATGTCCTGGACCGGGGCGCCGGGGGCCTGGAGGAGGCCCCGTACCGATGCGGCGAGCGCCGGAGCGCCCGGGGCGTCGTAGCGGACCCGGTAGTAGTGCTCGGGGAAGCCCCAGAAGTCGTACACGAGCGGGACCGGTTCGGTGGCGCCGAGGGCGAGCGGGGCCTCCTCCCAGTGGGCCGAGACCATCAGGATCGCCGTGGGGCGGGGCAGGTCCGCAGACCAGGCGGCCAGCTCGCCCGGCCAGACGGGGTCATCCGCGAGCGGCGGCGCTCCGTGGCTGAGGTAGAGCGCCGGCATGCGGGTCTGGGCGGGGGTCACGGGGCGCTCCTCGGTCGTCGGTACGGGGTCGCTCAAAAAGACTAACCCCGCTTGGTTCAAATTTGAACCAAGCGGGGTGTTCAGTCATTCCCGGGCGGGCGCCCCGTCAGTGGGCGATCACCGGAACCTTGAGCTCGGCGTCCGCGGCGGAGCCGGAGCCCGAGCCGGAGGCCACCGGGCCGCCCGCGCCGGGACGGCCGGTGTTGATCAGGGTCAGCGCGATGGCCGAGCTGGCGGCCAGGATGCCGACCGCCCACCAGATGGCGGAGGAGTAGCCCTCGACCATGGCCTGCGCCTGGACGAGCTTGGCCGCCGCGCCGCCCGCCGAGGCCTCGGCCGCGTGGTCGGTCAGGTACGCGGTGGTCGCCGAGGCGGCGATGGTGTTGAGCAGCGCGGTGCCGATGGCGCCGCCCACCTGCTGCGAGGTGTTGACCATGGCGGAGGCGACGCCGGCGTCCGCCGGGTTCACCCCGTGCGTGGCCAGGGACATGGCCGGCATGAACGCCGTGCCCATGCCGAGGCCCAGCAGCAGCTGCGCCGGCAGGATCAACGCCGGGTACGAGGACCCGACCTCGAGCTGGGTCAGCAGGAGCATGCCGGTGGCCGCGAGCAGGAAGCCCGGGCCCATCAGCAGGCGCGGAGCGACCCGGGTCATCAGGCGGGCGCCGATCTGCGTGGAACCCGTGATCATGCCCACGATCATCGGCAGGAAGGCGAAGCCGGTCTGGACGGGCGAGAAGCCCTTCACGATCTGGAGGTAGTACGTGAGGAAGAGGAACAGGCCGAACATGGCGATGACGGCCAGGCCGAGCGAGAGGTAGACGCCTCCGCGATTGCGCTCCAGCAGGACGCGCAGCGGGAGCAGCGGCGACTTCACCTTGGACTCGGTGTACACGAAGGCCGCCAGCAGGACCGCCGAGGCGATGAACATGCCCACGGTCGTACCGTCCGACCAGCCGGCCGACTCGGCGCGGGTGAAGCCGTACACCAGGGCGACGAGGCCGAGCGTGGACAGGATCACGCCGGGGATGTCGAGCGGCGCGCGGTTGCGGCCGCCGGCGGGTTCGCGGATGACCAGCCAGGCACCCACGGCCGCCACGATCGCGAAGGGGATGTTGACGAAGAAGGTCCAGCGCCAGTTGAGGTACTCGGTGAGGAAGCCGCCGAGGATCAGGCCGACGGCGCCACCGCCACCGGCGATCGCACCGTAGATGCCGAAGGCCTTGGCACGCTCCTTGGCGTCGGTGAACATCACCGCGAGCAGGGAGAGGGCCGCCGGGGCGAGCAGCGCGCCGAAGGCACCCTGGAGGGCGCGGGCACCCAGCATCATGGCCTCGCCGTTCGCGGCGCCACCGAGGGCGGAAGCCAGGGCGAAGCCGGTGAGGCCGACGACGAAGGCGTTCTTACGGCCCCACTTGTCGGCGATGCGGCCGCCGAAGAGGAGCAGTCCGCCGAAGGCCAGCGCGTACGCGGTGATGACCCACTGGCGGTTGCCGTCGGAGATGCCGAGGTCGGTCTGCGCGGAGGGGAGGGCGATGTTCACGATGGTCGCGTCGAGGACGACCATCAGCTGGGCCAGGGCTATGAAGACGAGTGCCTTCCAGCGGCTGGGATCTGCAGCCAGCGGCGGTGTCGCGGCTGTTTTTGACATGGGGGTACCCACTTCACTGTGCGGAATGACTGAAAAAGGCTATTTTGAGAAGCTTGTGCGCGTCACATGGTTTTCTGCCTCAGGTCGTCCAGCGTGGCGGCCGAACCCGGCAGCACGGAGCGGGCCGGAGTGCGCAACCCGTCGAGGAACAGCTGGAGATGACGGTGCACGAAGCCGTCCACGTCGAGGCAGGCGGTGCCGGGGAGGGGGCGGCTGAGCTGGGAGAGGGCGACCATCAGGTCGCCGACGCCGATGTCCGTGCGGACGAGTCCGGTGTCCTGGCCGGTCGTCAGCAGGGTCTCCACGGCGGTTTCCAAGGCTCCGCGCGCGGCGAGGAGTTCGGGGTGGTCGCGGTCGAAGTCGTCGGCGAGCATGGGGCACAGGGCGCCGATCCGTTCGTCGGCGGCGGCATGCGTGAACCGGCAGAGCGCCGCGAAGGCGTCGGGTTCCTCTGCGAGGGCCGCCTCGGCCGAGACGGTGACCCGGTCCATGACGAAGAGCACGACGTGATGGACGAGGGTCGGGCGGTCGGGGAAGTGCCGGTAGAGGGTGGCGTTGCCGATGCCGGCCCGGCGGGCGACCTCGTCGAACGGGGCGCCGGAGCCGAACTCCACGAGCACCTCGCGGGCCGCCGCCAGGATCCGTTCGCGGTTGCGGACGGCGTCTGCGCGCGGGCGCGGGAGGCGGGTCGCGTGGGACGTGGACGCAGGGGGCGCTCCGGGCGTACGGGGCGTGGACGTGCGGGACGCGCTGGGCGCCGACGTACGCGAAGCACCGGGCGTACGAGGCGTACGGGCGGGGGAGGCGGCGGGCGCCGGCGCCAGGTCCACGGCCCCGTCCGGGACGGACAGGGCCGCCGGGGCGGTGGTGGTGGGGCGCTTCATTCCGGGGCCTCCCTGACTCGGCGACACGTACGCCCCCCAAAACGGGGAGCCGGTCCCCACTTGGTGGGACTCACGTACAAACGGGGATCTGGTCCCCGGTTATTTCACTCCTCCGTGTGACCTGGGTCACGGCCCCCTTCACGTTCGGCCTCTCCCGACGCGCGGGCGCGCCGCACCCGTCGGAGGGTGAGCGAACAGAGCGCAGACCGGGCAGGGCCGGCTGCCGCGGACCCGAAGGCGATCTCCTCCATGCCGCAGACCCGCCACCGGATACGCACACCACGCCGGAGCAGCGCGTACGTCACGCTGACCGCGCTGGCGCTCGGCATCACGGCGACGGCGAGCGCGGGGATATCCAGCCGCACCCACTCGGCGGCCGGGCCCGTGGCCACGGCCGCGGAATCGGCGCTCGCTCCGTGCCGGATCGCCGGCACGATGGGCGTACAGATGTCCGAGGGCATGCCGACGCCGCCCGGGTACTCGCGCTCGACCGGCGAGGTCAGGGCCCTGAACCTGATGATCGACTTCCCGGACTCCCAAGGCGAGGGCTCGGCGCTGGACCGGCTGGCGGAGTTCTTCCCCCAGACCTCCGACTGGTACCGCACCAGCTCCTACGGACGGCTCAACTACCGGGCCGAGGCCCCGATAAGGGCCTGGCTGCGGATGCCGATGCCCTTCGCGGCGTACGGGATCGAGCGCGGGTCCTCGTACGAACCGGGCTACCGGCAGCTCGTCGAGCACATCGCGAAGGCCGCCGACTCCGAGGTGGACTTCAGCCGGTACGACCTGATCAACATCCTGGTCACCCCGAACGCCGGGCCTTCCGCCCTGGACACCGTCCTGTCGGTGACCTTCTCGGGCAACGGCGAGGCGCCGACCGCCGACGGGGTGCCGCTGGCCAATACGTCCTTCGTCTACAGCCGGCAGGACGACGGCTCCGGCACCTACCGGGAGACCGGCTACCGGGTGCTCCCGCACGAGAACGGGCACGTCTTCGGACTGCCCGACCTCTACACCTCCGACGGCGGGGGCACGGTCGGGCACTGGGACATCATGAGCGAGGACTGGGGTGCCAACAACGACCTGCTGGGCTGGCACAAGTGGAAGCTGGGCTGGCTGGACGGCACGCAGATCAGCTGCGCGTCGAAGTCGGGCACCAGCGACCACGTTCTGTCGCCGCTGGGGGTCGAGGGCGGGACCAAACTGGCCTTCGTCCCGTTGTCGGAGAGCGTCGGGTACGCCGTGGAGGTGCGGACGCGGGCCGGGAACGACGAGGCCGTCTGCAAGCCCGGCGTCCTCATCTACAAGGTGGACTCCGACGTGGACACCGGGCGCGGCCCGGTGACGGTGTCGGACAGCGCGAGCGCGAGCGGCGGCTGCACCCGGCGGCCCAATGTGCACGCGGAGCTGTCGGACGCGCCGTTCCGGCCGGGCGAGACGTTCACCGACGAGAAGGCGGGCATCAGCATCTCGGTGGTGGGCGAACTGCGCGACGGCAGCTACCAGGTGCGGATCATCCGGCCGTAACCGCCGGCGCCTGTCGGCTTAGGGTGTGCGCATGGAGTCCTACACCATCGGACAGGCGGCGCGGCTGCTGGGCGTGAGCGTCGACACCGCTCGGCGGTGGGCGGACGCCGACCGCTTCCCGACCCGCCGGGACGGCAAGCGCCGCATCGTCGACGGGCCCGACCTGGCCGCCTTCTGCGTGGAAGCCGCCCAGGAGGGCGCGGAGGAGGCGGACGCCCCGTACACCTCGGCGCGCAACGCCTTCCCCGGCATCGTGACCGGGATCAAGCTCGGCGATGTCGCGGCGCAGGTCGAGATCCAGGCGGGGCCGCACCGCGTGGTGTCGCTGCTGACCCGCGAGGCCGTCGAGGAACTGGGGCTGGAGGTCGGCATGCGCGCCACCGCCCGAGTGAAGTCGACCAGCGTGCACGTCGACCGCGACTGAGCACATCGGGCGGACTGGGGCGCTTCGGGTACGCGCCGCCGGCGGCATGCCGCTCGGGGAGCTCGTGGCTACGCTTGAGGTGCGGAACCCGACCGTAAATGATCAGTGGGAGGCGCACCCCCGATGAGACGACGCCATCACTTCCACGTTGATCACGCCGGGCACTCGGTCAGTGCCACCATCCAGACGGGCCACCAGGTAGAGGTGGAGGTGCTCGTCGACGGCAAGGAGACCGGCCACGCGACGACGCACGACGACCACCCCGTGAGCGTGCCCGTGGAACTCCCCACCGATCCGCCCAGCACCGTGTCGGTGCGTGCCACGCCCGGTCCGGGCGTGCCGCGCTGCTTCCTCGAGGCTGTCGGAGCCGAGCCCCAGGTCATGTCCCCGCGCCCGTACTGATGGCCGCGGCCGCCCGGCCGCCGCGAGCTGTTCGGTCCACCACGGCTCGCTCGGTCGACACGGCTCGGTCGACACGGCCCGCTCGACGACACGGCTCGGTCGACACCGACCGCTCGACAGACACGGCTCGCTCAGGCCGTCGGCTCCGGGGCGATCTCCGCGATCAGACCCTCGATGAGCTTCTTGATCTCGTGCCTGCGGCTGCTGCGGCTGCTGCGGCCGCTGCGACGCCGACTCACGGAGAGGTGAGGGCCCGCTCCAGCAGGCCGTGAAGGACGCGCTGCTCCTGCGGGGTGAGACCGGACAGCGCGGAGTCCACGGCAAGGACTTCGAGGAGGCGTGTCCGCAGTGCGGTGCCCTCGGCGGTGAGGACGAGGTGCTTGGCGCGGCGGTCGGTGGGGTGCGGGTGACGCTCGACCAGCTTCTGCTTCTCCAGCTTGTCGACGACGAAGGTGGTGTTGGAGGGCTCGCAACTCATGCGTTCGGCGAGATCCCGCATGGTCATCGGCCCGCTCATCTCCCGCAGCGCCGTCGCCTGGGACGCGGTGAGACCCAGGGTGGCGGCGCACTCCCGCAGGTGCTCGGCGATCCGCTGGGCCAGTCCCGTCACCAGACCGCACAGCTGTCGCTCGGCGATGGCCTGCGGCTGGGGGGACGTCGTCATGCCACCACCCTAGCAACTCCGTCAAGACAAAACATTTACAGCTTGAATGATTCGAACTTGATGCTTATGGTGGGCGTCGCCGCCGCGGGAGACGCGACGACGACCTGATAGCAACTCACAGGAGAGACCCCATGCCCGAATTGACGGTAGATCAGGACGAACGACTGCGCCGGCCGGCGGGAATCCGCTCGCTACAGCTGGGCGACACGAAGGTGTCGTACGTGCCGGACGGTGATGTGCGGCTCCGGCCGCTGCAACTGCTCCAGGACACCAGCGAGGAGGTGTGGGCCGCACACCCTGAGTACCTGGACGCCACGGGCCACGTCGTGGGGAGCGTCGGCAGCCTGCTGGTGGAGCACGGCGACCGCGCACTGCTGATCGACGCGGGCTTCGGCCCGCAGACGCACGAGGCTCCGGACGGCCCCATCAGCGTGATCCACGGCGGTGCGCTCGCGCACAGCCTGGCCGAACTCGGCCGCGGCCCCGAGGACATCGAAGCGGTGGCCTTCACCCACCTCCACTCCGACCACCTCGGCTGGGCCTGCCACCCCGCCCCCGGCGGCGACCGGCCCGTGTTCGCCCACGCCGACCACCTGGTCTCGGCGCCGGAGTGGGACCGGCGCGACCTCCTCGAAGCCCAGGGCATGACCGAGCAGGTCGCCGCCCTCGCACCGCGCGTACGTACGGTCACGGACGGACAGGAGGTCTTCCCCGGCGTACGCGTGCGGATCACCCCCGGCCACACCGTCGGGCACGCCGAGTACGTCATCACCGGGGGCGGCCGGCGCCTGATCGCCTTCGGCGACGCCATGCACTCGCCGATCCAGGTCGACCACCCCGACTGGTCCTCGGCCTTCGACCACGACCCCGCCCGCACCGCCGAACACCGCCGCCGCCTCGTCGCCGAGTTGGCGGAGCCCGGCACGATCGGCTTCGGCGTCCACTTCGCCGACGTGGTGTTCGGACACGTCCGGCAAGACGGAGACGGCCCTGCTTGGCGACCCGTGGACGCCTGACCCACCGGCCGGGGTGCCCTCGCCGGATCGGACGGCGGCGTCCCGCCGATCCACGGTCTACCGGCGCTTCGCCCAGTGGAGCCGGGCTCGTGTCTGGGCGAGGCTCCCCCGCGTCGTCCTGGGTGAACTCGGCGCCCGCGGGGAACTGGACTGGTCGCGGTGTGCGATCGACTCGGTCAGCATGCGGGCTGCAAAAGGGGCCACTGACGGAACCGAATCCGACCGACCGCGGCAAGCCTGGATCGAAAATCCACCTGATCACCGACCGGAACGGACTGCCCCTATCTCTGGGCATCTCCGGCGCCAACATGCACGACAGCCTTGCTCTCGAGCCTCTCGTGCAGGGGATCCCGCCCATCCGTTCACGCAGTGGCCCCCGCAGGCGACGGCCGGCGAAACTGCACGCCGACAAGGGCTGCGACTGACGACCACCTGCGCCGATGGCTGCGCAAACGCGGCACCCGCCACCGCATCGCCCGCAAAGGCATAGAGTCCTCTGGGCGGCTCGGCCGCCACAGGTGGGTCGTCGAAAGGACCGTGTCCTGGCTCGCCGGCTGCCGACGGCTCCATCGCCGCTACGAACGCAAGGCAGAACACTTCCTTGCCTTCGTCGGCATAGCCGCAGCCCTCATCTGCCACCGCCGCCTCACCGCCAAGCTGCTGGGTAACACCGCGTACGAGCCAATCCAGCCCCTCCGGCCGGACGGCGCTGCTGCGGCTGATCCCTGATCCACGTTTCCACACCCAGAGCAGGCCCGGTGCGCGGATCCCTCGCGCATTGGGCCTGCGGGCGTTGCCAGGAAGGCAAGACCGGGCAGTGCCTCTATCTGGAGCGATCAGGGGTCGAGTGCCAAGCGGCACTTACTCGCAATTCATCCCTGGCGCGCGTGTAGAAGAATTTCCCGTACATCCGCTAGCCATGGACGCAGCCGCACGCCCTTGGGCGGGAGAATACCAAGCCCCAGCGTCGCCGCCGACTGCTTGAGCATTTGATCCGATTCGTTGAGGATCAGGAATTCACGAATCTCGTCCGCCAACTGCCGGAGGTCACTCTCCGAAGCATCTGAAACGTAGTCGTCCAGAGCCTCCCTGTGCGAGGAGTATTCCAGCCGGCCTTGTTGGCGGCTGCTGCGACGTCTTCCATGTCGTCGGCGAACTTCCGCCAAGCGTTCGCTATGTCGCGCAGCTTGCCGACGTTGGCGGCGGGCCACTCGATTCCGGTGACGTCGGTGACGATCTCCCGGACCTTGTCACCGGTACTCACTGCTGGTGGCCCGGGTCGTCGGGCTCCCCGTGGGGCGCGGGGACGGCCTTGCGGAAGATGGCCCCGACCAGGGCATCGTTTTCTATGTGGCCGTCTGCCATGTCGGTCATCGCCGTGTGGATGCTCGCCAGGCCCTCCTGGAGGATGCCTGCCGACTTCTCGATCTTGGCGACGATCGGCCCGTACTTCTCGTGGAACTCCTTGCCTGGGTCGTCGTCTCCCCACGCGGCCCCCGCTTTCGCCAGCGGCGCGGCAAGCGTGCCCAGTGCCGTGCCGAGCGCCTCGCTCTGATCGTGAAACACCGGCGCTGTCGCCTTCAGATCAGCCGTCTTGATGTCGAGGATCTTGCCCTCGTCCCCCACCGCGTCCCCCCTCGTTGCCCTCGCAGCCATACGGCCCTAACCGCGACCGATCGTTCGCAACTGCGGACAACTCAAAGAACGAGCAAAGATCCACTTGTCCTGCTCAGGGGAGGTGAGGTGGAACCAAGTCAGTCGGTCTGGCCTCCGTCGCCAGGACGCCGGCCTCGAAGAGCCTCGCATGATGCCTGGCACGTCGTGTCGGGCTATGGGCCGAGATAAGACATGAGCAGGTCCGGCCCCGTCGTGAGCAACCGTGGGAAGACGAGGGGCACCACGCACTACATCCCACTGCCCGTCGAAGAGCTCGAATGCCGGGAGGGGAAGCGGACCCGCTTCTACCACCGGCTGACGATCCCCTGTCGGGTGAAGAACCACACCACGCGCATCCGAGTCGACGAAACCGCAGAGAACCGCGAGATCGACCCCTCGACGAAGCGGCAACGCTTCAACCGGACCGAGCACCTGCGGCAGGTTCCTCCGGAGCCTGGCTCAGCAACTCCGTCGCCCGAGCCAAGATCACCCACGCCCTCGCGGCCTGAGCCAGCGCGCACGTATCTCCGCCTACGGATCATGCACCACCCGCTACACTGACCGCGGTGGCTACGCCCTCACGGGCTGCCACCGCGCCCTGTCGCCAAGCACGCCTGCGCAGTCCGCCTACCTCGGCAGACTTACAGACACGTTTCCGACAGATCCCCGCCTTCGTAGCTCAGGGGATAGAGCACGGCTCTCCTAAAGCCGGTGTCGCAGGTTCGAATCCTGCCGAGGGCACAGTCCGGGACCCCCGGCCGATTTCGGCCGGGGGTCCCCGTCGTTGTGCGGGAACGGGCGAGTCCGGTGCAGGAGTTACTCGGCGGCTTCGGTGACTGGTGGGGTGGGGAGCGTGACGCGGGCCTCGGCGCCCGCCGGCTCGCGGTTGCGGAAGGAGAGGGTGGCGCCGAGGGCGCGGGCCTGGCCCGCGGCGATGGTCAGGCCCAGGCCGTGGCCCTTGTTCATGCCCTCCGTACGGAAGCGCTGCGGGCCGGCGGTCAGGAGGTACTCGGGATAGCCGGGGCCCGCGTCCGTCACGGTCAGCGTCCGGCCGTCGACCCTGAGCGCGACCGGGGCCGCGCCGTGCTTGTGGGCGTTGGCGATGAGGTTGCCCAGGATCCGCTCCAGGCGGCGCCGGTCCGTCTCCACACTGAGGGACGAGACCACCTCCAGGGCCGTGTCCGTGCCCGAGGCGCGGATCGCACGGGCCGCCAGGTTGGCCAGGTCGTACGAGTCCAGGTCCACGCGCTCGGTGCCCGTGTCCAGCCGGGATATCTCCAGCAGGTCCTCGGTCAGCGCGCGCATCGCCCGTACGCGGTCCCGTACGAGCTCGGCCGGGCGGCCCGGCGGCAGGAGCTCGGCGGCCGCGTTCAGGCCGGTCAGCGGGGTGCGGAGCTCGTGGGCTACGTCCGCCGTGAAGCGCTGCTCGGCTTGCAGCTTGCGCTGGAGCGAGGAGGCCATCGTGTCCAGGGCCCGGGAGACCGCCGCCACCTCGTCCTTGTTCCGCGGGCTGTCGTCGACCCGCGCGTCCAGGTCGCCCGCGCTGATCCGGCGGGCCACCTGAGCGGTCAGGTGCAGCCGGCGGGTGATCCGGGTGACGCCGAGCGCGCCGATGAGGAGGGTGCCGCCGATGGCGAGCACCGACGAGCCGAGGATGGCCCGGTCCAGCTCGGCGATGGCCCGCTCGGCGTTGGTGAAGTCGACGGAGACGGCTATCGCGGTGCCGTTGTCGGCGGGCCCCGCCGCCCACATGGCGGACCGGCCGCGGTGTTCGCCGATGGCGGTGCCGCGCTTGCCGCTGAGTGCCAGTGCGCGCAGTTCCGCGGGCAGGCCGACGGGGTCTATGCCCTCGCCTCGCGCCATGCGCGCGCCGGCCTCGTACGCCGCAACGGTCCGCTCCAGCTTGGTGAGCGCCTTCTCGCGCGCCGTGCCGACGGTCTGGTGCGTCATGGCGTTGTGTACGAGGCCGCCGAGCAGGGCCGCGAGCCCGCAGCACATGAAGGTGATGAAGAGGGCGGCCTTCCAGGTCAGGGTGGAGGTCCACGCGGGCAGCCGCAGGCCGGTCGTGCGCTGGGTCTCGTTCATGATCCTGCGGACCCGTCCGTCCTGACTCGTCTGTCGCCCCTGTCCGTCGCCGGACTCCCCTCGGCTCACGGTAATGCGCCCGCCTGAGCGGGCATCAGGCGGCCTCCGGTCGAGATCACGCCGGATCAGGCCAGACGCGACCGGATCGCGCCGGAGCACTCCGGGACACGCCGGGATACACCGGGTCATACAGCACGTCCGGGTGCCGCCCTTCAGCCGGCCGCCGCAGGTCAGCAGGCGCAGCTCGGGGCGCGCGGTGTCCCCGTAGTCCTCGGCGTCGCGAAGTCCTTCTTGTGCACGTCCACACCCGCCGCGTCGATCTTCAGCCGTGAAGACGCACGAAGCCCTTCCGGCCGAAGCCGGAAGGGCTGTACGAGTCAGTACGAAAAGGTCAGCTCAGGCCTCTGCTGCGCTCGCCGATGCGGTCGCCCTGCGGAGTTCCGGACCGCTTCAGGGCCGCCTTCGTGTGCGCCCCGCCCTTGACCTTGGTCCGCACCAGGCCGTCGAAGCCGTGGCCCGCCGGACGAGGGGGCCGGTCCCGTTCCTGGGCCTGAACGGCCGCTCGGAAGTCCCGCTTCTGCTCTTTGCTCATCCCGTCGTCAACTCCCTCGGGAAGCACCCAATCGGACTACTGGGATCGTATGCAGATATACAGGACAACGCACCCGGACGAGGCGTAACGATTTCTGGATCAAGGCCGGGGCCGAGCGGGCCGGTCCGGTGGCCCCAGCGTGCTGGAGACGAGCCCCTCCGGGCAGGGCGTGCCCCGCGGCAGCTGGTACTTCGCCGCCACCCGGTACTCCCCCGGCGCCGGCGCCAGCAGCTCCGTCCACACGTCGCCGGACGCGTCCGGAGCGGCCTTGAACAGACATCCGGCCGTATTCGCGTACTCCTTCGGGTCCGCCGTCTTCGCCTTCGACGCGAACGTCTCCTCCGGCGGCGCCACCGGCTTGCCCGCCCCGTCCACCAGCCCCAGCCACGGCGAGTGCGGGATGCGCACCAGCACCCGCCCGGGCTGCTTCACGTCGATGACGAGCCGGTCGGCGCCCGCACGCACCACCGTCGCCGGCCCGGACACCAGATCCGTCGGGTCGTGCACCTTGAACAGCTGCCAGTTCGCGTCGCCCCACACCTGCTGGAGGTAGGGAAGCCCCGCGCGCACCAGTTTCGCCTCGTCCTCGCCGCCCGAATCGGGTTTGTCGGCGGGCAGCACCACGTAGTGCACGGCCCAGCGCTCCAGCCAGGCCCGGTAGCTGTCGGCGGTGAGGGTGTCGTCGTAGAAGAGCGGGTTCCGCTCCAGGTCGGCCTGCCGGTTCCAGCCGCGCGCGAGGTTCACGTACGAGGGGAAGGCGGAGGACTCGCGGTGGCTGCTGGCCGGGACCACCTCGACCCGGCCGCGGTCGGCGCCCGCCTTCTGCAGCTGGTCGACGAGCGGGGCCAGCTCGCGGTTCCAGGCGGCCACAGGGGTGGTGCGGACGATGTCCGTGATGCTGTTGGTGGTGATCCAGATGTTCAGCCCGGCGAAGGCCAGGAGGACCGCGTACCAGTGCCGCGAGCCCCGCACCGAGTACGGCAGCGCCGCGAGCAGCACGGCCCCGCCGAACAGCATGACCAGCCGGGTCACGTTCGAACCGACCTGGGAGTCGATCTGCCAGGTCAGGTAGACCCCGAAGGTGTAGACGGCCGAGCCGATCCGGACCGTCTTCCACCGCCTCGGTACGAGGAAGAGGATCGCCAGCGCGAACACGAACGGCGGAGCCGCCGAGCCCAGCTTCATCGGCTGCGTCCCGGAGAAGGGGAACAGCCAGGCCGACAGTCCGACCACGGCCGCCGGGGCCAGCCCCAGCGCGTACGCACCCGGACGCCGCCCGCTCAGGAACAGCGCGGCCGCGATCACCCCGAGGAAGAGCCCGGCGACCGGGCTGGCGGCGGTCGCGAGCCCGGCCAGCGGAGCCGCGGCGGCCGCCTTGGCCCAGCGCCGCTCCGCCCATTTGCGCGGCCAGCAGAAGACGGCGGCGACCGCGCCGAGCGCGAACATCACGCCGAGGCCGAAGGTGACACGGCCCGACAGCGCGTTGCAGAGCAGCCCGTACACCCCGGCCAGGGCGGGCCACAGCGGCTCGCGCACTGCGCCGCGGCAGCGGGTCAGGACCAGGGCGAGCAGCCCGGCCGAGACGGTGCCCGCGATCATCATCGTGGTCCGGACGCCGAGCATGTGCATGAGGTACGGCGAGACCACGCTGTACGAGACGGGGTGCATGCCGCCGTACCAGGCGAGGTTGTACGCCGAGTCGGGGTGGCGGCCGACGAACTCGGCCCAGGCGTCCTGCGCCGCGAGATCGCCGCCGCTGTTGGCGAAGCTGAAGAACCAGACGACGTGCAGCACCCCGGCGAGCAGCGTCGATACGGCGACCGGGTGACGGCAGACCCAGTGCAGAGCCCGGTGGGGTATGCCGCCGGGCGCGGCGGGAGCGGGTACCGCGCCGTCGCCGTCGCCGTCCCCGTCGACGGCCGAGAGAACGGCTGCCCGCGGGCGTCCCTGCTGCTCAGCGGTGGTCACAGCCGCACTCCCCCACACATGAATCAACACATGGATCAACACGTGAGTCCACAAGTCCACGCCCGCGGACACGTCCCGGGTCCCGGGACCCAAGACGCACTCCGGCGCCCCGGGGTTGCCCGGGACGCCGGAACCACGCTCTCACCCGCTGTCAGCCGACGCGCGTCAGCTTGCTGCCGATGCCCGGCGCGGCGAGGTCGCTCTGCAGGGCCACCGGCACCTTCACCTGGCTCGCGCCCTCGCCGACGGTCAGCACGCCGATCTCGGTGCCGGCCTTGGCGGTCTGCGGGATCTGGCCGCCGCCGTCGGCGAGCTTCACGTTCACGGTGAGGCCGGCCCAGCCGACCGCCTGGACGTCGGCAGTGGCGACGACCGGGGTCTGGCCGCCGAGTCCGTCATCCACGTACCCCACGAGATCGCCCTTCCTCACGACGGGCGCGCCTTCGAGGGCCTTCTGGGTGGCGATCATCAGCTGCTTGCTCGCGGCGAGCACGCTGTCGATGATCGGCGGCTTGTGCTGGCCGAGGACGGCTCCGACGATCAGCTGGTTGGTCTTGCCGACCTTCTTCTGGGCGGCGAAGAGGAGGTTTCCGCCGGCCTTCGTCGTCGTACCGGTCTTGATGCCGAGCGAGTCGTTGTACGGGACCAGGCCGTTCCAGTTCCGCCAGCTCTTGCCCGACGGATCGGTCCAGCTGGGCTTCGAGGTGATCTCCAGCAGCGCGTCCATCTCGACGAGCCTCAGGCCCAGCTTCACCTGGTCCTCGGCGGTGCTGACCGTCGTCGCGTCCAGACCCGAGGGGTCGGTGTACGTCGTGTTGGTCATGCCGAGTTCCTTGGCGGTGTCGTTCATCTTCTTGACGAACGCCTCCTGGGAACCGGAGTCCCAGCGCGCGAGCAGCCGCGCGATGTTGTTGGCCGACGGGATCATGAGCGCGGCGATCGCGTCGTGCTCCGAGATCTTGTCGCCCTCCTTGACCGTGTCGAGGGTGGACTCGTTGTCGGTCGAGTTGTTCTTCTTGCCCTCGGTCTCGGCCGTCTTGTCGACGTCGATCATCTGGCCCTGCTCACCCTTCTTGAAGGGGTGGTCGCGCAGGATGATGTACGCCGTCATGGACTTGGTGACGCTGGCGATCGGCACGGGCTTCTGCTCGCCGGACTGGCCGAGCGTGCCGAGGCCGGCGGCGGCCATGTAGGCCTGGCCCTCGCTGGGCCAGGGCAGCTCGGGCTTGGAGCCGCCGAAGGTGTACGAGGACTTCGCGCTCATCACGAGCTTCGGCTGGGGCAGCGGACGCACGAGCTGCACCACGGCGAGGATGATCGCGAGGAGCACGACGAGCGGGAAGTAGATCTTGAACCGCCGGATCGCCGTGCGGAGCGGGCTCGGCGGCGGGGGCGGGTTGTTCGTGAGGTCCGCCAGCATGTCGAGTGGCGGCTTGGGGGGCAGAGGCTGCTGGGTGGTCCGCTCGGTCCGGTCCGACGCGGCGGTGGACGCGGGCTTCGGGGCCGGAGCCTTCGGAGCCGCGGCCTCGGCCGTCTTCGGCTTCGGCGGCTGCCCGGCCTCGTCGCTCCGCAACGGCACGAAGGTGCTGGCCTTGGGGGCCGCAGGGGCAGCCTTCGGCTCGGCGGACTTCGGCTCGGCGGAAGCGGAGTCGGCGGAAGCGGAGTCGGCTGCCGGCTTCGGCTTCACCGCGCGGAACACGGCGGTGCGCTCGCTGTCGGAGGACTCCGCATCGGGATCCACCTTCGGAATCCGGAACACCCCGGTCCGCTCCCGCGGTGCGGGCTCCTTGACGGAATCAGCCCTGGAATCCGAACCCGAACCCGAACCGGAACCGGAACCCGAACCGGAACCCGAATCAGCATCCGGCTTCACGGCCCGGAACACGGCCGTCCGCTCACTGTCGCCGGCAGCACCTTCCGGCTTCGCCGGACCGGAATCGCCGGCCCGCCCGGCCGGGGCCGCCTTGGGTGGCACAGAACCGGAGTCAACAGGCCGCTCGGTGGCAGCCGGCCTCACGGCACGGAAAACGGCAGTGCGCTCACTGTCGGCCGGCTCGTCGGCGACGGCAGCCTTCGGCTCCGCCGGAGCGGAATCAGCAGGTGCATCGGCCGGGGCCGCCTTCGGATCCGCCGGACCGGAAGAACCAACAGACGGCGCAGCAGGGGCCTTCGGCGATGCCGAACCGGAATCCACGGGCCGCTCGGCGGCAGCCGGCCTCACCGCACGGAAAACGGCAGTACGCTCACTGTCGGCCGGCCCGTCGGCGACGGCAGCCTTCGGCTCCGCCGGAGCGGAATCAGCAGGTGCATCGGCCGGGGCCGCCTTCGGATCCGCCGGACCGGAAGAACCAACAGACG